>JACOTG010000277.1 GCA_016178505.1 Planctomycetota bacterium | reverse complement strand
GATGCGCCCGTCGCCGTCGTTGTCGATGCCCTCGAGGCCGAGAGGCGTGAACTCGCCTTTCTCGTCCGGGTCGCACGGCACCATGAGCCGCGGGTCGTCCGGCGACGCTTTCCAGCGGCCGTACGGATCGCGCTTTCTCATCTGGACGATCTCGCCGTCGCCGTCGAGGTCGTCCGGCGGATCTTCGTCGAAGAGCCCGTCGCCGTCGTCGTCGACGGGCTTCTTGCCGCTGCGCGACGAGCTCGGCGTGTTCGGCTTCGCGAACCAATTCGCGCGGCCGTCGGCGTTCACCATCGGCAGCACGTAGAACGCGCGTTCGTCGACGAGGCGCGTGACGGTCGCGTTCTTGCCGTAGTTCTCCATGAGGAACCAAATCGTGTAGAGCGCGGTCTCCGAGCCCTGCACTTCGTTCCCGTGGATGTTGCCGTCGATGTAAAACGCCGCCTTCGACGAATCGGGCCCGGTCTTCGGGTTGTTGACCGTGACGACCCAGAGGTCGCGCCCCTCCCACGTCTTGCCGATCGAGGCGATCGAAAGGAACTCGGGGTAGGCGGCGACGAGGCGCTTCAGCGCGTCGGTCATCTCGTCGTAGTCGTAGAAGCGATCGAAGCGCAACGCGACTTTCGGATCGGGCAGGTCGCCGCGGCCGGGACCCGGCCCGGCAACGAGCATGGCAGCGAGAACGAATGGGAGCATCGTTTACCTCCCCGGCTCGGCCGGGAGATCGATGGTCTTCGAGACGACGCCGGCCTTGGGGTGCTCGGCGGACACGGTGATCTTCGAGCCCGGCTTGCCGAGAACGACGAAGCGCACCGTCTCGCGTCCGCCGGCACCGGCAATCGTGTCGATCAGGCGACGGGCGTCGCCCTCCAACAGCGTTTGGCCGTCGAGCCCGACGTTCACGAGAACGCGACGCGCCTGACGATCGCGCACGCCTTGCGCCAGCGCGGTCGGGAAGTAGCCGCCGTTCTCGATCACCGCTTCGATCTCGTACACGCCAGAGCCGCGCGGTTTGGCGTCGAGCTTCGCGATTCGAAGCTCGGGGAGCTGCGCGGCAATCCAACGGACGAACGCCGTCTCCTTTTCCGCGAGCGCCGGAATCGCGGCGGCCGGCGGGTTCAGCTTCGCTCCCGGCTTCCATCCGCCGATCTCGACGTCGCCGAGCTTCGGGTGCTTGAACGGATGCCACGGCACGAACGCGCCCGCCGACTCGCGATCGTTCCACTCGAGCCACTTGCCTTCGTCGGCATCGGCCTCCGACCACTTCTTTCCCGATGACTCCTTCGTCGGTTCCTTTGGCAGTTCCTTCGGCAATTCCTTCGGTGGTTCCTTCGCTGGTTCCTTCGGCGGCTCGGGTCGCGTCCAGACGCGCGCGGCGAACGACGGCACGCCGAACTGGAAGTAGCCCCACTGGAAGAGTGCGCCGTCCGCCGCGGGAGTCGCCGGGCCGGTTGCGCTCGTGAGCTTCTTGTATTCGTCGGACACCTGCTTGAAGTACGGCGCGTCGTCGGGGTCGACGTCGCGTGCGGGCTGACCGGCCTCCGGTTTTCCCTTCGCCTGCGGAGGGTTCACGAGGTCGTCGTGCACGCCGTAGACGACGATCGCCGCGACGTTGCGGTGCGCGAGAAGGAAATCGGCGATCGCGCGCGATTCCGGTTGGGACAACGCGAACGGGCCCGCGCCCAACTCGTGCTCGCGGAAGGCGTGCGGGAAGTTTCGGTCGAGGTCGACGCCACCCGGCCCGTCCTCGCCGATCGCCTCGTCGCCGTCTTGGTCGACGCCTTCGCGATGCACCTTGTATTCGCCGCGCTCCCCCTTCGCGCGATCGGCCTTTCGCATCAGGCGCGTGTCGTCCGCCGACACGATCCACTCGCCGGCCGGATCCTTCACGCGCAGATCGGTGATGACGCCGTCGCCGTCGAGATCCTCGGGACCGTCCTCGTCGATCGAGCCGTCGCGGTCGTCGTCCTGCGGTGTGAGGTCGGCGCGGTGCGCGTCGCGAGGCGTCGCGTCGAGTCGCGCCATGCCGTCCGGATTGGCGCAAGGCACGAAATAGAAGGCGTGCGCGTCGAGGAGCTTCCGCGTCGCGTCGTCGGACACCGCGCGTGTCACGAGGTCGTCCGCTTCGCGCATCGCGATCTCGGTGCCGATGCGATGGTCGCCCTCGAGGCCGGCGGCGACGAAGACCGCGGAGCGCATCGCGGGATCGCCCGCCTTCTTGTTCGCGACTTCCACGAGCCAGACGTCGCGGCCTTCGCGCGACTTCGCGATCGACGAGAGCTTCACGAGATCCGGCGCGCGGCTCGCCAAAGACTGCAGCGCAGCCGTTCGCTCTTCGTGCGTGCGATACGCTGCATCGGTCGGCGCGAGCAGCACCGCCAGAGTCGCCATGTGGACGATCGAAATCATGACCCTCCTTTTCCCGTGGCCTTCGTCACTCCCCGACGCGGGCCGCCGATTGTACACGGGCGCTCCCTTGAAGGAGGCAACCTCGCCTGCGTAGGATTCGCGCCCCGTGGTCCTGGCGGTTCGTCGACCGAAGCAGGCGAAGGGCAGCTTACGAATGCCGATTCCCACACCCTTTCATCCGCGGACGTCGGCTCTCTGCACCAGCTATCGCTGGAAGCAGTGGGCGGGATACTACGCGGTGTGCTCGTACGAGATGAACCACGAGCGCGAGTACTTCGCCTTTCGGCATGCCGCCGGCCTCCTCGACGTCTCGCCGCTCTACAAGTACGACGTCGGAGGACGCGACGCCGCGGCGTTTCTCTCGCGCGTCATGGCCCGCGACGTTCGAAAGCTCAAGGTCGGCCAGGTCGGCTACTGTTGTTGGTGCAACGAAGAGGGTCACGTGCTGGACGACGGCACCGTGACGCGGCTCGACGACACACGCGTTCGCGTGACCGCCGCGGAGCCGGCGCTCGCGTGGCTCGATCGCAATCGTCGCGGGTTCGACGTCGCACTCGAGGACGTGAGCGAGCGGATCGCGACGCTCGCGCTCCAGGGACCGAACTCGCGCGAGATCTTGAAGCAAGTTTGCGGCGCCGACGTCGAGCGACTGAAGTTTTTCCGCGCAACGGCGACGAAGCTCGACGGACTCGCCGCCGTCGTCACGCGCACCGGGTACACGGGCGACCTCGGCTACGAGGTGTGGGTGGCTCGCGATGACGCGCTCGCGTTGTGGGACGCGCTCGTCGCCGCCGGCAAGCCGTACGGGCTCGAGCCGGCGGGGCTCGATGCGCTCGACGTCACGCGCGTCGAGGCGGGCTTCATCCTGAACGGAGTCGACTACTTCGGCGCGCGCGACTGCGTGATCCCATCGCAGAAGTCGACGCCGTACGAGATCGGCCTCGGCGGCACCGTGCATCTCGACCGCGATCCGTTCGTCGGTCAGGAAGCTCTGAAGCGCGAAGTCGCGCGCGGATCCGAGTGGGCGTTCGTCGGGCTCGAGATCAAGTGGGACGAGATGGAGCGCCTTTACGACTCGTTCGGGCTCCCGCCGCACCTCCCCGCCACCGCGTGGCGCACGGCCGTCCCGGTCTACGCGAACGGCAAGCAGGTCGGCCAAGCCACCAGCGGCACGTGGTCGCCGCTGCTCAAACGCAACCTCGCGCTCGCCTCGCTTCGCACGCCGCACGCGAAGCTGGGCACGCCGCTCGAGATCGAGCACACGATCGAGTACCAGCGTCGCACCCTGCCGGCGACGGTCGTCGAGAAGCCGTTCTTCGATCCCGAGCGAAAGCGCGCATGATGGCGAAGAGCTACGACGCGATCATCATCGGCGCGGGGCACAACGGGCTCGTCTGCGCGGCCTATCTCGCGAAGGCGGGACGCAAAGTGCTCGTCCTCGAGCGGCGCCACCTCGTTGGCGGAGCGGCCGTCACCGAAGAACTCCATCCGGGATTCAAGTTCTCGGTCTGCTCCTACGTCGTCAGCTTGATGCGGCCTCAAATCATCCGCGACCTCGAGCTGCCGAAGTACGGCTTCGACCTCTTGCCTCTCGACTGCGCGTTCCTTCCGCTGCCGGACGGCCGATCGCTCGCGCGATGGAACGACTACGCGCGCACGCGCCAGGAGATCTCGCGCTTCAGCAAGAAGGACGCCGAGGTCTACCCCGAGTACGGGCACGTCATGATGCAGATGGGCCGCTTCTCGAAGCCGATCATCGACGACGTCCCGCCTGATCCGACGTCCATGAACCCGTTCGAAATCCTGAAGCTGCTTCGCTTGGGCAAGCGATTCCGAGAGCTCGGCGAAGACAACGGCATCGCTGCACTGAAGCTCTTCACGATGAGCGCCGTCGACTTCCTGAACGAGTGGTTCGAGTCCGACGTGTTGAAAGCGCCCATGTCGGTGAGCGGGATCATCGGCACGTTTCTCGGAGTGCGCTCGCCGGGCACGGCGTACGTCCTCCTCCACCACTACATGGGCGAGATCGACGGCGCGTTCCGTTCGTGGGGATTCTGTCGCGGGGGAAACGGGGCGGTCAGCAATGCGATCGCCGCGGCCGCACGGCACTATGGCGCCGAGATTCGCATCGAGGCCCCGATTGCGCGCGTGCTCGTCAAGGATGGCACGGCCGAGGGCGTCGTCCTCGAGAACGGCGAGGAGATCCGCGCGCGGCTCGTCGTGTCGAGCCTCGATCCGAACCGGACGTTCCTTCGCCTCGTGGGAAAAGAACACCTCGATCCCGAGTTCGCGACGTCGATCGAGCGCTTCAAGCTTCGCGGCAGCTCGGGCAAGGTCAACCTCGCGCTCGACCGCGTGCCCGAGTTCACGTGCCGGCCGGGCGACGGCCCGCACCTGCGGGGCGACATCGCGATCTGTCCCAGCGTCGACTACCTCGAGCGCGCGTACGACGAGGCGAAGTACGGCGACTTCTCCTCGCGCCCCTACTTGAACGTCGTCATTCCGTCGCTGAGCGATCCGAGCGTGGCGCCTCCCGGCAAGCACGTGATGTCGATCTTCGTGCAATACGCGCCCTACAAGTTGAAGGAAGGCCCCGCGGCGTGGCCGCAGAAACGGGATGCGTTCGGCGATGCGGTCATCGACACGCTCGCCGAGTATTGCCCGACCCTCAAAGAGTCCATCCTCTACCGGCAAGTGTTGTCGCCGTGGGATCTCGAGCAGCAGTTCGGACTCACCGAAGGAAACATCTTTCACGGCGAGCTCTCGCTCGAGCAGCTCCTCTTCATGCGCCCGGTCGCCAAGTGGGCGCGCTACCGCACCCCGATCCGCAGCCTTTGGATCTGCGGGTCCGGAAGCCATCCGGGCGGCGGCGTCATGGGCGCGCCCGGACAGATCGCCGCGCGCGAGATCCTGAAAGCGGGGGCCGTGTGAAAGTCGACGCGGTCGTCATCGGCGCCGGGCACAACGGTCTCACGACGGCGGCGCTGCTCGCGAAGTCGGGGCGCAAGATCGTCGTGGTCGAGAAGCGCGACAAGGTCGGCGGCCTCTGTGCGCTCGAGGAGTTCCATCCCGGCTTCAAGGTGCCGGGCGTCCACCTCGACACTTCGGGCGTGCGCCGCGACGTCGCCGAATCGCTCGACCTCGCACGTCACGGCTTGGCCTTCGTCGCAGAAGAGCCGCCGGTCTTCGCGCCGGCGTCCGACGGGCCGGGGCTCCTCCTGCACCGCGACCCTGCGAAGGCCGACGCCGAGATTCGCGCGCACTCGGCACGCGACGCGAAACGCTACGTCGAGTTCCGCGCGTTCATCGGTCGAGTCCGTGGCTTCATCGCACGTTTGCTGAACGAGCCGCCGCCCGATCTCAACGGAACCGGCGCCGGCGAATTGTGGGATCTCGCCAGGACCGCGATCGCGCTCCGCCGTCTCGGAGCGGACGACATGCTCGAGATCGCGCGCATCGCGCCGACGTGCGTCGCCGACTGGCTCAACGGGTGGTTCGAGTGCGAACTTCTCAAGGCCGCGCTCGCCGGGCCGTCTCTGCATGGCACCTTCATGGGCCCTTGGTCCTCGGGAACGACCGCGACGTCTTTATTGCAGGAGTGCGTCGCAAGTGGAGGCGTGCGCGGAGGGTCCGCGGCGCTCGTGACTGCGCTCCATGCGGCGGCTCGAGCCGCCGGCGTCGACGTGCGTCTGGGATCCGCCGTCGAGCACATCGACGTCGCCGGCGGACGCGTGAAGGGCGTGACGCTCGCTAGCCGCGAGACGATCGAATGCTCGATCGTCGCGTCGTCGTGCGATCCGAAGCGCACGTTGCTCGACCTCGTGGCGGCGACGCATCTCGCGCCTCGTTTCGCGATGGCGATGCGGAACTACCGCATGCGTGGCACGAGCGCGAAGGTTCACCTAGCGCTTCGCCGGCCGTTGGAGTTCCGCGCGCGCCCGGGCCAGGTCTTCGAGATCGCGCGTACCGGCGAGACGCTCGACGAACTCGAGCGCGCGTTCGATCCCGTGAAGTACCGAAAGTTCTCGAGCGAACCGATCCTCGAGATCCGCGTGCCGTCGATCTCGAGCCCCGAGTTGGCGCCCGCCGGCCAGCACGTCGCGTCGATCCTCGTGAACGGCGCGCCCGCCGAACTCGAGGGCGGCTGGACCGACGCGCGTCGCGACGAACTCGGCAACGCGGTCGTGAACGCGCTCGCTCGCTACGCGCCCGGTGTTCGCGAGTCGATCGTCGCGCGCGAAGTGCTCACGCCGCTCGACATCGAACAGCGTTACGGCGTCACCGGCGGACACATCCATCACGGCGAGCACGCGCTCGATCAACTCGTCATGCGCCCCGCACCGCAATGCGCGCGGTACGCGACGCCGATCGAAGGCCTCTACCTCTGCGGCAGCGGCTCGCACCCCGGCGGCGGCGTGACGTGCGCACCAGGCGCGCTCGCCGCGAAGACGATCATCGAACGCCCTGCACGTCCCTGACTCATCAAACGGCAGGCGCGATTCCGCGTCATCGCGTCGACGGCGTACCTTCAGCAACCAGCACGACCTCCACGACGCCGGGGCCGTGGACGCCGACCGTCAGGGTTTGCTCGATGTCGCCGGTGCGGCTCGGGCCGGTGATGAAGACGATCGAAGACGGCGGCGCGCCCGGCGACAAAAAGAGGAAGAGATCGGCGGGGACCTCGAGAATGTCCTCGATGCGTAAGATCGCCAAATGGATTTTCGGCGCGAGCGATGGGAGTCGAGGCGCGTCTTCGTTCGCAATGACGACGAGCGTGCCGCTCTCGGCGATGGCGAAGTCGCAGCGCGTGACGCCAGCATCGGCCGCCAGTGCGCCGTCGCGACCGGAGAGGACGTCGAACCCTTCGGGCAATGCGAAACCGCGAGGCGACGCAACGATCCGCCGCGCACGGTGAGCCGCGAGCCCCTCGCCGACGGTGCGCGTCACGTCGCCGGCGGCGACCGGCCCTCGAACGCGCACGCCCACCCGCTCCGCCTCATCGCGAAACCGAGAGACGAGCAGCGGGCGTAGTCGAGCGAGCGCCTCGCGCCTCGATGCTCGCTCGTCTTCGAGGCGTGCGACGGCGGGCTCCTTCGCGCCGTTGGATGACGACGTCGCGGAAACGTGACCGACGCGAAGCGCGGCGCGCACGCGCGCAAGGAAGGCGTCGCGTCCCGGCTCCATCGCTACTCCGTCCGTTCCGTCGTCGAAGGCGTGCCGTCTCGAGCGGACGGCTGGCTCCAGCGCTTCCGCCATCGGGCGTGAAAGGGCTCGGCCGCCGGCAGCGGAAAGTCGCGCGTGCGCGTCCACCCCGCGAGCCGACCCGGCAGCGCATCGATGCGGCCGTCCTTTGCCATCGGCTTGAGCGCGAACCGCGCGAGCTTCGCCGATGCTCGGTACAGGCTCGGATGCGTGAGGAGCCACGCCCACGCGCGAAACACGTACGACTTGGCGTCGTTGCCCTTCGTGCGCTTTTTCTCGGCGACGACGCGCGCGCGCAAGTCGAGCAATCGATGAGGCAGCGCGATCTTCACCGGGCACACGTCGGCGCATGCACCGCACAAGGTCGACGCGAACGGAAGGTCGGGCGCGCGACTCTCGCCGAGGTACGCGGGCGTGAGCACCGCGCCGATCGGTCCCGGATAGACCCAGCCGTACGCGTGCCCACCGATCGCGCGATACACGGGACAGACGTTGAGGCACGCGCCGCAGCGAATGCAGTAGAGCGACTCGCGAAGCTCCGGATCCGCGAGGAGCCGCGAGCGTCCGTTGTCGAGGATCACCAGGTGGAATTCCTGCGCTCCGTCCTCCTCGCGCTCGCGCCGCGGTCCGGTGAGGAGGCTCACGTACGACGACATCTTCTGCCCCGTCGCGCTACGCGCGAGAATTCTGAGAAACACGGCAAGGTCCGCGAGCCGCGGCACCACCTTTTCCATTCCCATGATCGCGACGTGCACGGGCGGCAGCGTCGTCGTCAGCCGGGCGTTGCCCTCGTTTTCCACGATGGCGATCGTCCCCGTTTCGGCGACGGCGAAGTTGACGCCGCTGACGCCCATGCCCGCGCGCACGAACTCACCGCGAAGGAACTCGCGCGCGAACGCGCACAGCGCCGGCACCGAGTCCTCGCCGGAATAGCCGAGCTTCTCGCGAAAGAGCGTCGCGACCTGCTCTCGCGTCTTGTGCACCGCGGGCGCGATCAAGTGCGACGGTCCTTCGACCGCGAGCTGGATGATGAACTCGCCGAGGTCGGTCTCGACGACGCGAATGCCGGCGTGCTCGAGCGCCTCGTTGAGCGCGATCTCCTCGGTGGTCATCGACTTCGACTTCACGGCAAGCGTGACGCCGCGTTGCCGCGCGATCTCGATCACCATGCGGCACGCCGCGTCCGCGTCGGCGGCGAAGTGGACGTTCCCGCCTCGCGCCTCGACGGCAAACGCCAGTTGCTCGAGATGCTCGTCGAGCCGCGCGATCGCCTCTTCCTTGATCGTGCGAGCCTGATCGCGCAGCGCGCCGCCTTCCGGAAATGCGGCGAAGGCGTCCTGGCGAAGCGAGACGAAGCGGCCGGTGGCCGCAGCCAACGCCGCTCGAAGTCCCCAGTCCGCGAGCGCCTCGTCGACGTGTTCTCGAAACTGCTCGCTGGTCGGCTTCAACGAGCACCGCTCGCCAGGACTTCGGCAACGTGCCGGCAGCGAACGGACGAGTCGATGCGCTGCAGCCGCCCTCGAACGTGCATGAGGCACGAGCAGTCCGTGGAGACGACCGACGTGGCGCCGGTCGCGTGGATCGCCGCGATCTTGTCGTCGACCATCGCGGCCGAGATCCCGCCGAACTCGATCGCGAACGTTCCGCCGAACCCGCAGCACCGATCGGCTCCTTTCATCTCGACCAGCTCGAGCCCACGCACGCGCCGGAGCAGCCGTCGCGGTTGGTCGCGGATCCCGAGCTCGCGAAGCGCGTGGCAGCCGTCGTGGACCGTGACGCGTTCTCGCAGCTCCGCGCCCACGTCCTCGACCTTCGCGATGTCGACCAGGAACTGCGAGAACTCGAAGACGCGCCCGGCCATCGCTTCGGCGGCGGCGTGGCGTGAGAGATCGTCGGCAAAGAGCTGCCCGTAGAATCGGCGAACCATCGTCGCGCACGAGCCCGACGGCACGACGACGGCTTCCGCGCCCTCGAAGTCGCGGAGCCATTTCGTTGCGACGCGACGGGCCTCGTCGACGTAGCCCGCGTTGAACGCCGGCTGGCCGCAACACGTCTGATCGCGTGGGAACTCGACGTCGACCCCGGCGCGACGCAAGACCTCGACGACGGAATCTCCCACTTCCGGAAAGAACAAATCGACGAGGCAGGTGGCGAAGAGGGAGACGCGGCGTATCATCGGTGCGCGCGATGGTAGCGGTGTCACGCGACCCGGCGCAAGGCCGGCGGCCTCGGAAAGCTCACGATGATGCGAATGGCACTCGTCGGTCTCGTCGCACTTGCTGCGTGCGCCGCGCCCGCCTCACTGAATGAGGAGCCCGAACCGACTTGAGCGACGTGCTGACGAAGATCTGCAAGATGCTCGCTTCCGGGGACGCCGAACTCCAGTGCGCGGCGGCGCGCATCCTCGGCGAGATCGGCGAGGTCAACGCGGACGTGTTGAAGGCGCTCCACGACGCTCTCGATTCTCCGAATCATCTCGTCGCTTCGTACGCGCTCGACGCCGTGGCGCGCATCCACTCGTCGAAGTCGATCGCCGCGATCGTGCCGCTGCTCAACGGACCCGAAAAGGTACGCGAGAAAGCGACCGAAGTGCTCGTCGGTTACGGTCAAGCCGCGGGGCCGGTCCTTCTCGCGCGACTGCCGCGCGCCGGCGCAGAGGAGCGCCGCGCACTGATGCGGGCGCTGGCGCTCGTGGGCGGCACCGCCGCGTCGCACTCCCTCCTCGAGTCGGTGTTCGACAAGGACCCCGAGGTCGCGCGGGCCGCAACCGGCGAAATTCGCGCTGCCGCCGAAAAGATGGAGCCCGCCGATCGGATCGCACTCGCGAAGGCGGCTGCGACAGCACTCTCGGACAAACGTGCCCGCAAGAACGAAGCCGCCCGTGCGTCTCTCGCTCGCATCCTTGGCGCGTTGGGCGGTCCGCCTGCGGAGAAGGCTCTCGTTCCTCTCGCTTCGCCGAAGCAGCCGCTCGAAGTTCGCCGAGCGGCGCTCCTCGGCCTCGAGCAGATGGCGCCGAGCGGGCCCGGACACGACGCAACGGTGAGAGCATTGCTGCCCATGTTGCGCGAATCCAACTGGCATGACGTCGTGAGCCACGCACTGATGTCGCTGCAGCGCGTGACGATGCCGCGTGCGGCACTTCCGACTTTGCTGAAGCTCGTGCAGGCTTCGCACCCGCCCGTGCGTCGCTTCGCGGTCGAGAAGCTCGCCGCCATCGACACCGTCCCCGTCGCGACTGCGCTGGTCAAGCTCCTCGACCACGAGGACGCTGCGCTTCGCGATCGCGCCGCCGCGTCTCTCGCGAGAATGTCCGCGTCGACGGCAATGCTGGTCGGCCGCCTCGCGAAAGCGAACGACGTCGACGCCATGTGGACCGCCGCCAAGATCCTCAAGGGGCAAGACAAGCCGCCGCGGGCTGCGGCTCTTTCGACGCTTCGCCGCAAGCTCGGAGATTGGTTGCGCACGGGAGATCGCCGAGCCGATCCCCTTCTGTACCTCTTCCGCCACGCGGATCCGGCGGGCCTCGAAAAGGATCTCCTTGGTCGGGCGCGAGCGGCAAAAGCGGTGCGCAAGCTCGACGACGCCGCGAAAGTCCTCGTGCCTCTCACGCGCATCGATCCGCCGCCGAAGGAAGCGCTCCTCGAGCTCGCAATCGTGCGAATCGCACAGTCCCCGAAGGACGTCGCAATGGAATCCCGCCGTCGAGACGAAGGGCTCGCGCTGCTGGAGCGAGTTCTGTCGGCGGAGGGCAAGGCGACGCCACTCGCGAAGCGATTGATGAAGGAACGGCTGCTGGTCCCGGACGGGCTACTCTACGTGGGATTCCACTTCGCGGAGACGCTGCGGGAAGGTCGTGATCTCGGAGCGCAGCTCTTGAAGCACGTCGCTAAGCGCTACGCTCGTACGGCGGCGGGCAAGGCCGCGAAGAACAAGCTCGGCCTCGAGGCTATGCGTTAGCTCGCGAGAGTAAGTTGCGAATTTCCTGCTTGAGCGGCTCGAGGTCGCTCGACTTCACGACGTAGGAATCGGCGGCCCACGTCTGGAAGTTCGTCTTGTAAGACGCGAAACCGGTGTAGAGGATCGACGGCACGTTTTCCAACGCCAGGATGCGCCCGAGGGCTTCGACGCCGTCCATCTCCGGAAGCTCGATGTCCATGATCACGAGGTCCGGACTCTTGATTCGCGCGCGGTCGACGGCTTCACGTCCGTTCGCGGCGACGACGACCTCGTAGCCCTCTTTGCTCAGCTGTTCCTCGATGAGGAGACGCTCGTTTGCGTCGTCCTCCACCACGAGAATCCGTTCCATGTGAACTCCCTCCTCTCAACCACCCAAAGCGCTGGCCGTCCATCGATGACTGCCGACGTGAACACTGCCCCCACGAGATCGAATCTCGGAGGCCCAGTCGACGCCCTGACGGCGACGGGACCCTCCGATGTCGGCATATATCGATCGTCTCCTTTGGTCCTCCCTCTGGAGCCTTCTCCGGCGATATCGAGAAGGCTGGGCCACAGGAGGCGAACGCTTCAGTCAGATTGAGGTGCCCGCGATCATATCGTTCGTGCTTCGCTGTGACTATCTTTCGTTGCCGCGATCGCGTCAGACGGTCTCGGCGAGCAGCTCTTCGTGCTCCTGGATCGCGTCGCCGATGTACGGGTACTCGTAGACCTTTCCCCCCATGACGTGGTCGTATGCGGCTCTCATCTGCTTGCCACACAGGCGGGCTGCGAGCGAGCCGTTGCCGGTCGCGAGTCCAGAAACGGCGAGCGTGCCGATCGACCCGGGATGCGCTTCGTTCCAGGCGCGGACGGCGAGGAGCGTCCCGCGAAACGCGAGATAGCAATTCACGGTCGAGCTCACGTCCTCGGGCACGCGCATCGTCGGCGCCGCGACGAGATGGCGGAACTTCGGGTGACCCGTCGGAACCACTTGCGCGGCGCCGATGATGAGTTCGCCCCCGTGGTACTGCCGAATCGCGGCGCGAACCTTGTCCTCGATTTCGCGTCCAAAAAACTTCGTCATCTGGTAGTCGAGGCCGCTTTCCATGAATCCGAAGCTGTTGGTCGGGGTCACGATGGCATCCGAATCGGCGGTGAAGATGTCTCCCTGGGTGCGAGCGACCGCGGGATGATCCTCGAAGAACTCGTTCCAGTACTTCACGACATCGGCGCTCTTGTCGAACAACACGATGCGAAACGACATGCGACCTCCTTGGTCGGTGGGGAAAGGAGGAACCACGATAGTCGCTGAGATCGGGCCGTTCAAGTAGACTCGGAGCCCCGTGAAGCTCGCCCGATCCGTTTCCCTCGTCTCGACGATCGCCATCGCCGTCACGGGATGCAGCCGAGCGAGGGTCCCGTTCGATGCTCGCCTCGCCGCCCTCGAGCGCGGAGAAATGGCGGGTTTCGTGTTCAGCGATCTCCTCGACGTCCCCTACGTCCGCGACTGCTTGAAAACAATCGACGATTCACAGCTTCCGAAGCGCTTCCAGCCGGTCGCCGGCCGTTTCGCTCGGCTCGTCAGTCCGCGCGGAAACTCCCTCGAGACGAACCCTCGCTTCACGTGGCTGGCCCCGGATCCACCGGCGAACCACTATCAGCTCGTGATCTGGCAGGGAGAAGACGACGGGCCCGGCGCCGTGATCACCACCGAGACGGTCGAGGGGGACGCGTGGCAGTCACCGATCCCGCTCACGAGGGGCAACGCCTACTACTGGTCCATTCTGGACGCCGAACGCGGGGCCGGCGCCCAGGTCCCGTTCGTCGTCGCGGATGAAAGCCTGACGATTCCGATTCGGACGGCAGCGGACGCGCTCGAGCGCTCCATCTCGGAGCGCTCCACTCGTCTATTCCTTCAGACGAACCTCTTCGAATCACGCGGGTTCTTCGGCGAGGCGTCCGTGCGCCTGCTCGAACTTTGGCGCCTCCATCCGAAGAGTGCGTACCTCGAGAAACGCGCGCATCGTTTCTCGCTCTACCTCGTATTCCCCTGACCCGCTGGCGAACGCCCGCTGCACGCGGGTTGCGCGTTCGAGTCGGACGACGGACCCAGGGGCGTGACGATCGACAATCGCTCGTTGCGTCCGAGCGCAGGCGCACGGCATTTGATAGTTCGACTGGAATATCGCGGCGCGCCGTCGAGGCACGTCGATTGCAACGCAGCAAACAGAAGGAAAAGGAATCGCACCGTCTCTCGCCCGATGTCAGCAAGAACCCGCATCGATCATGCGCGGGGGCTGAGATCGGGTAGGGAGCGAGAACTCGCATCGATGACGACCTGTGGCTGAGAACGGGTCGGGGTCAAAGCAGGGGACGGCGCAGTCCAGGCGACGGTTCTGGGCTCTCGGGTGATTGAAGGGACGCTCACACGAGAGAAGTTGCCCACTGGTGGGGTGACACCGGAGTTTGGATCGCTACGCTTCTTGTGGTCGTACGGCCCCGGCCCGTGGTTTTTTCACGCGAGCGCTTTGTTCGCCGCGCGGGCCCGTTCGAGCGATTCTTCGGCAGCGCGCACGAAGCCTTCCGCGGTGGTGATCGACTCGCTCGGATACGTGGCGATACCGATGCGAACCGGCGCCAGACTTTCGCCATCCTCCCCCAACGCCTCGCCGAGCACCGACACGAGTCGCTTCGCGACGACCTCGGCTCCGGGTCGACCGGTGGATGGAAGGAGTACGAGGTATCGGCCGGGGCCGGCGCGACCCGCAAAGTCAACGTCGCGCGTTTGCGTGAGCACGAGCCCCGCGACGCGCGCATAGATCTCCTCTGCGACCTCTTCGTCGCCGCGCGCTGCGGTCGATTCGTAGCCGTCTAGGCTCACGACGAGACACGAGAGTGGAAGGCCGTATCGTCGCGACTTCTTGAACTCCTCAGCGAGCTTCACCACGAGGTAGGTGTGATTGCAGAGGCCCGTGCCCGAGTCGAGGAGGCCATCCATGAATCCCGCTGAGTCGGCTTCGAAGCTGAATTGGCTCGGCGGGCGCAGCTCGCCGCGGCGAATCCGGCCCTCCCGTTCGCGGAGGAGCGCCGAGACGTCCGGCCGTGCGTAGGTCGCCTCGAGAGCGGCCACCAGCGACTCGTCGCCGATCGGGTGACGCAGCACCGCGCGAGCCCCGCACTCACGGGCGAGTCCGCGAACGAACGTGTCGTCGACGTCGGTCGTGATCACGAACGCCGTCGTTCCGCCGCCTCGCGTGAATTCCTGACACAACGCAAAGCCGCTTTTTTCGGGAAGGATCGCCTCGGCGACGACCCACTCGTGACGATCGCGCGCGATCCGATCCGCGGCTGCAACGCCGTCCGGCGCGACGTCGACGCGATGGCCGCGCGCTTCGAGAGCCCGGCGCATCTGCGCGGCACGCGCGCCATCCGGCTGCACCAAGAGAATGGTGAGCGCCTTCTTCTTGTTCGTGTTCATCTGTGGATCTTTTCGGCACGCTGAAGGCCGAAGAGTAAGAAAAAAAGCCGACGAGTTGCAGCCGATCAGAGGGGCGAGGGAGAAGAGCGGCGAATGACGAGCGCGCCACCGGCCGCCACGAGCAAAGCGAGCAGCGCCAATCCCACCCCGCCGATCGCGGGCGTTTGCGTGGGCGAGATTGCGACGCCGCCGTCCAGCGCGAAGTCGGATTCGATGACCGAGAGGTTCTGGTTGCTGTCACCCGACTCCCCCGAAAGCGACTCGGAAGCCGTCATGCGATAGAGACAATTCGCGCCTTCTTGGCACGCGGCATAGCTCGCCGTTCGCACGCAAACCGGGAAAGACGAATGTCCGGGGATCGTGGTCTGGCTGATGATGAGGAAATCCGGGTTCGTCCCGTCGGTGTTCGTGGGATCGCCGGCCGGGAGGCTTGCCGCGCAATCCGCCACAGGAAAGCGATCCATGAGTGGGTTCACCGACGACGACGTTTGCAGCACTCGAATCGCGTAGCTGATCGTTCGCGATCGGGTTCCCGGGTTCACGATCGTCCACGTGAGCTGCCGCCCGACGCCGGGCGCGGCAGCCGCGTTGCCCGGGTTCTTGTCGACGTAGAAGGTGTTGAGGAGCGTCACCGAGAATTGACGCGCCGCGATGGGGAAACCCGGCGCCTCGGCCTCGAGCCGGAACGTGCCGGCCCCCGTTGCGCCCGCCGCGTAACGAATCGAGATCGTTCCCGTCTCGCCGGCGTGCGCGGCGATGCGCACGGGGTTCGACGGAATCTCCGTGTCGCCCGATCCGAGGGGAAGCTGCGCGACGATCGGCGCCGTCCCGCCGATCGCGATCACCCGGAGGGTCACGTCGAGGGTGACGTTCGTGCAACGCATCGAGGTATTGAGGACGCGGAACGGCACGACGACGGTCGACTGAGCATCGCGCGACACGGGCGCGCAGATGCTCTCGACGACGACCGCGAGCGGGCCCGTCGATTGACACGGCGATCCCGTGCACGCATCGAGTGGCTGCGGCGACGTCGTCGAGAGCGTCGCCCATGCGGCGACGACGACGCTCACGACGAAACTTCGTCCGGACTTGCTCATGCCCCACCGATTCCAAAGGCGCCGAGATTCCGTGCGCACGGAAACATCCCCTCTCTCGACTGATTCACGACGGACGGCGTGTACGGCCCAGTCTATCCGGATGCCGCGCCCGAGTCAGCCCGTCGTCGGTTTGTACGCGCGAAGTGCCGCGAGAAGCTCGTCGCCGAAGAGTGCCGCCTTTCGCTCGCCGATGCCGGTGACGTGCAATAGTTCCTCGCGATTCGCGGGGCGCCGCCGGCAGAGGTCTTCGAGCGTCGTGTCGTGGAACACCATGAACGCGGGGATGCCGTCCCGTTTCGAGACGGTGCGACGCCACTCCCTGAGTTGCTCGCGCAGTTCTTCGTCGACGGGGTGTGCCGGCCCTGGATCGTCGTCGCCGGCTGTGGAACGCGACAAACGACGAACTCGAGTCGATCGGGCGACGTCAGCGACCGCCGCGGCGTCGCCGGCGCGGAACCAAGTTGGACCGTCGCCGCAGACGTCGCAGGTGTCGCAGCTCGACCACTTCGGCGTCTCGCCGAAGTGCGTGCAGATCGCTCGCGTTCGACAGCTCGCGGCATCCACGAATCCCTTGATCTCGTGATAGCGCTGCCACGCGCGCTCGCGCTCGGCCGGATCCTCGAGCGTCCCGATGAAATAGGCGAGAAGCCCCTTGTCGCGCCCCTGCCACAAGAGCGCGCAATCGGACGGCTGGCCGTCCCGACCCGCGCGCCCGGCCTCCTGGTAGTACTGCTCGATCGACTTCGGAAGCGACAAGTGGATCACCGCGCGAACCGCCGGCTTGTTGATGCCGAGGCCGAACGCGATCGTGCCGACGAGCACGCGCACTTCGTCGGACATCCAACGCTCTTGGTTTCGCTGCCGGTCCCCCGACTCCATCTGACCGTGATACGGCACGGCTGCGAAGCCGCGGGATTCGAGAAACGCGACCGTGTCCGCGACTCGCGCGATCGTCGGCGCGTAGACGATGACGCTTCCGCCTTCGTGCTCGCGCAGCGCGGCCAACATGAGCGAACGCTGAGTCGGCTCGTCGCACTTGCGCACGAGGTAGCGGAGGTTCGGTCGATGGAAGCTCGCGATGAACTTGTGCGGATCGCGAAGGCGAAGCTGATCGAGGATGTCGTGACGCACGCGGCGGGTCGCGCTCGCGGTGAACGCGGCGATGGGTTGGTCGGGGAACTCCTCGCGAAGGCGCGAGAGCTGCCGATACTCGGGCCGGAATTCGTGACCCCACTCCGAGATGCAGTGCGCCTCGTCGATCGCGAAGAACGCGACGGGAACGCTCTCCAGCCATCGCACCGTGTCGGCGCGAGCGAGCCGTTCGGGCGAGAGGTACAGAAGCCGGTACGATCCTTCCCGCGCGCGGCGCATCACGTCGCTTTGCTCCTCGCTCGACTGCGTGCTGTTGAGGAACGCGGCCGGCACCCCCATCTGCGCGAGCTGCGCCGCCTGGTCCTGCATCAACGCGATGAGCGGAGAGATCACCACGGCCGTTCGGCCGAGGATGAGCGCGGGCAGCTGATAGCACAGCGACTTGCCGCCGCCCGTCGGCATCACGACGGCGACGTCATGCCCGTCGAGCACGCTCCGGACGACGCGCTCCTGCATCGGGCGAAACGTGTCGAACCCCCAATGGCGACGCAGAGCCGCCACCAAGGTTTGATCGTCGAACACTCGACATCCCTCCCCAGCGGATTTCCAGCGGAACGAGGCCGGGATTCTACCGTATGGCGCGGGCCGCGGAAGCGCGGCTAGACTCGGGGCCTTCACCTCCAGCGCTTCCCGCTATGAAGTCGATGAACGAGGGGATGGAGTTACAGGTTTTTCGACATCACTCGGAGGATTCACCGTGATTCGACGTCTCGCACCGGTCGCCGCCCTCTTGTTCACGACCGCGCTGACCGCGGCGGGCGCGCCCCGCGCCGACCGCGACTTCTCCGCCAACGATCTCAAGGCGTTGTCGTGGCGAAGCGTGGGCCCGGCGAACATGGGCGGCCGCGTGTCCGCGATCGCGCTCGTCCCCGGCAGCCGTCGCAGCTTCTATGTCGGCTACGGAACCGGCGGCGTGTTCAAGACCGAGAACCTGGGCGTCACGTTCGCGCCGGTCTTTGACGACCAGCCCTTGTTGTCGATCGGCTCGATCGCGGTGGCCGACGCGCCGGCCGACTGGCCGGGTTGGAAGAACGAACCGCCGTCGAAGGACGCGAAGCCCGACCTCGCGGCGCTCGGCAAGGGCAAGATCGTGTGGGTCGGCACCGGCGAAGGCAACGGACGCAACAGCTCGTCGTGGGGAGGCGGCATCTATCGCTCGACCGACGCCGGCTCGACGTTCACGCACGTCGGCCTCACCGAGACTCACGACGTCCCGCGTCTCGCCGTCGACCCGCGCAATCCCGACGTCTGCTACGTCGCGGCGCTCGGACACCTCTGGGGCGCGAACGCCGAGCGCGGCGTGTTCAAGACGATGGACGGCGGCGCGACCTGGCAGCACGCCGTGAAAGTCGATGACAAGACCGGTGCGTGCGACGTCGCGATCGATCCGAAGACTCCCGACACCGTTTACGCCGCGCTCTACGCACGCCGGCGAACGCCGTGGAGCTTCACAGGCGTCGGCGAAACGGGCGGCATCTTCCGCTCCGACGACGCCGGCAAGACGTGGAAGAAGCTCACGAGCGGCCTCCCGACGAGAACGGGGAGGATCGGCTTCGCCATCTACGCGAAGGATCCGCGCATCGTCTACGCGACGGTGGAGAGCGACGTCGGCGGCACGGGCAAGAACGAGATGGACGATCACTCGCCCTCCGGAGGGCTCTTTCGCTCCGCCGATCGCGGCGAGACGTGGGCTCGCGTGAACGATCTCAGCTTCCGGCCGTTCTACTTCTCGCGGATCGCAATCGATTCCGAGAACGATCAGCGCGTCTACATGCCGGGCTGGGACCTCGCGATCTCGGACGACGGCGGCAGGACTTTCCGTCGATCGGGCAGCGAGCTCGTGCACGTCGACTTCCACGCGATCGCCGTGAACCCCGAAGACCCGAATCAGGTCCTCGTCGGCAACGACGGTGGCGTGTACGTGTCGCACGATCGCGCCGAGCACTGGGATCACCTGAACAACGTCGCGGCCGGGCAGTTCTATCGCGTCGCCGTGGACGCGAGCGACCCGTATCGCATCGCCGGAGGACTTCAAGACAATGGCTCGTGGCTCGGCCCGTCCGAGACGCTGAGCATCACCGAAGACGACGCGAAGGACGGCATCCTCAGCGACGACTGGAAGACGATCTTCGGCAGCGACGGGTTCGGCGTCGCGTTCGATCCCGAGGATCGCAACGTCGTCTACGCAACGTCGCAGGGCGCCGGCATCGCACGGATTCGCCTCGACAACAACGTGCAGAAGCTCATCCGGCCGGCGGCGCGCGAAGGGCAAGAGCGATTTCGCTTCAACTGGAACGCGCCGTTCTTGGTATCGCCGCACGATCCGAGCGTCCTCTATCTCGGCGGCAACAAGGCGTTCAAGTTGACGTCTCGCGGCGACCAGTGGGCCGCAATCAGTGAGGATCTCTCGCGGCGCGAGGTCGGGAAGATCGACACGGTCGGCTCCTCCGCCGAGACGTACGGCACGATCGTGGCCCTAGCGGAGTCGCCGCTCGCGAAGGGACAGATCTGGGCGGGCACCGACGACGGGCGCGTCCACGTCACCGAGGACGACGGTAAGACGTGGACCGACGTCACGCCCGCTGCCGTCGGTGGGCTCTACGTCTCGCGCATCGCGCCATCGCCGCACGACGCGAAGACGGCGTACGTCTCCGTCGACGGACATCGCAGCGACGTGTTCAAGCCGCTCGTGCTCGCGACGTCGGACGCCGGCCGCACGTGGACGGAGATCACGGGCGACCTCCCCGCGGGCGGGCCGGTGAAGGTCGTCGTCGAGGATCCGTCGAGCGCCGACGTGCTCTACTGCGGCACCGAGTTCGGCTGCTACGTCACGCTCGATCGCGGGAAGCACTGGGTTCGGATGAACGGCAAGTCGCTTCCGCCGGCACCGGTCGACGACATCGTGATCCATCCGCGCGAGCACGACCTCGTCGTCGGCACGCACGGACGGAGCATCTGGGTGTTCGACGATGCTTCGATGTTCGCGCAGATGGACGCCGCGACGCGAAGCAAGCCGCTCGCGCTCTTCGACTTACTCCCGGCGACGCCGCGACTCTATGCGTCGCGCGCATACGGCGAAGGCGCGGGCATCTTCCGCGCGAAGAACCCGCCGATGGGTGCGAACATCGACTACTGGCTCGCGGCCACGGCCGACGATGCGATCTCCATCTCGATCGCCGACCCGAGTGGTTTCGTGATTCGGAAGCTCGACGGCCCGGGTCGCGCCGGCATCAACCGCGTCACCTGGGATCTGCAGGCCGACGCGAAGCACCGCTTCAAGAGCGTCGACGAAACCGAGCTGGGTCAAACCGCGTTCGTGGCGCCGGGCGACTACACCGTCACGATCACGATGGGGAAGGCGAAGGACGAGAAGAAGGTGAAAGTGCTGCCGCTTCCCGGCCCGGCCCGGTAGCGAAATCGACGACGATGTGAGACGCTCGGCCCAATGAGTTCACGACGACTCGAGGCCGTGCGATTCGCCGAGTCGGCGCACGGACGGCGCGTCGACTTGTCGAAAGACGTCGTCATCGACGCGGTCGAGCGCTTTCTCGAAGCGTGCTACCAGGACGCCGGCGCCGCGCCCGAGAAGCTCGACGGCGATCAAGTTCGCGAGATCGCGCTCACGCATCTTCCGCGGCGCTGCTTCCCGAAGGAGCCGTTCGTGCCTCAGCTCGGCGCGATCCTCGCGGCGTTCTTCGACCACCTCGAGGAGACGACGCTCGTCCCCCAGCTCTTCGAGATCCGCCGCACCCTCGCGGACGTCGGCGCCCGCATTCCCGAAGCCGTGCGCAGCGTGCCCGACGGCGAGCGCCGCGGAGACGATTCGCCGAGGAAGCCGATCCGCCGCCCGTCGGACAAAGTCGGCCGCAACGACCCGTGCCCCTGTGGCAGCGGCAAGAAATACAAGCAGTGCTGCCTCAAGCTCGGATCGTGAGAGTGCCGATCGTCCGTTGACTTCTCGCGCGACGCCCGTATCTTGTCGCGCTGACGTCGCGACGTGCATGCGACGAGTCGCCAACGGAGAAAGGAGGCCGACGATGCAACCGACTGAACGCTGCTCCCATTCGTCGAGCCTCGGCTCCGTCCTCGGCTAGCACTCGCCCGCCGACTCGGGCCAGGCTCCCTTCGACCGATGACCAACCGGGCCGCTGCGTCTCTGCGCTCGGCGGCCCCCTCCATGGGAGCAACGATGAGCCCAAAGAAACGCCCGCGTTCGCGGGAGTTCTCACGTTTCGACGATTTCCAGGGGTTCGGCGACGATGCGGACCTCGATTCACGTTTCGATGATTCTTTCGATCGCAAACCGGACCGAAAGGTCCTTCGCTTGTGCGGGCAGGTGGCGCGCTCGCTCGGAATTGCGCTCGCCGGCTCGTGCGCGGACGAGATACTGCGCGATCTCGTCGTCGTGTCCGTCGTGCCGGCACCGGACGCCACGCGGCTCGCGGTCACGCTTCGATTCGGCGGTCCTGATGCTGTCGTCGACCTCGACGACGTGCTCGAGAGACTCGCGGGCGCGGCGGGATTCCTGCGATCCGAGATCGCGTCCGCGATCGAGCGACGCAAGGTGCCGCAGCTCGCGTTTCGCATCGAGCCTTCGCAGGAGGGCCAGCCATGAGTGTCACGAAGAGTTGGCTCGCGGGTCCGCTGCCTCGCGAGGTCGCCGGTCCGCTCGAGCGGCTCGCGGCGGCGGATGACGTGCGGCACGTCGCGGTGATGCCCGACGTGCACCATTCGGACGACGTCTGCGTGGGCGTGGTCGTGGCGACGAGGCGTCTTCTGTATCCGGCCGCCGTCGGGCAGGACATCGGCTGCGGCATGGCAGCGCTCGCGTTCGACGGTGACGCCGACGCGATCGCGAACGAGCGAGCGGCGGCCCGCGTGCTCGCGGGGTTCGCGTCCGCCGTGCCAGCCATGCGTCACGGTCGCGCGACGATGCGAGAGCGGCTGCCGGACTCCCTCTTCGCTCGGCCCTCCTCCGATCCTCGGATCGAGAAGCTGAAGTCGCGTGACGGCCGCGTCGAGTTCGCAACGCTCGGACGCGGCAACCACTTTCTCGAGTTGTCGCGCGACGACGAAGGCCGACTCTGGCTCGTGATCCACAGCGGCTCGCGCGCGATGGGCCGAGCGATTCATGATCACTTTGTGTCCCGCGCCGTTGGCAGATCGAGCGGTATTGCGTTGCTCGACGCCGAGTCGGAGCCCGGCAGCGCGTACCTCGGCGACCTCGCGTGGGCGATCGACTACGCAGACGAAAGCCGGACGGCGATGGCGGATGCGGCAGCTACCGTCCTCGAGCAGACGCTGGGCCTCCGCCGGGACGCGTCGTCGTTCGTGCGCTGCCTCCACAACCACGTGCGACGCGAATCGCACTTCGGCGAAAGCCTCTGGGTTCACCGCAAGGGCACGATTTCCGCCGACGCGGGCGAGCCCGGGATCATCCCCGGATCGATGGGCACGGCGACGTTCCTGGTCGAGGGACGCGGCGACGTGGACTCGCTTCGCTCGAGCTCGCACGGCGCCGGCCGCGCGATGAGCCGCACCGATGCGCGACGGCGGATCTCGCTGCGTGATCTCGAGCGACAGATGAAAGGCGTCTGGTTCGACCGTCGCCTCGCGTCGCGGCTTCGCGACGAAGCTCCGAGCGCGTACAAGGACATCGGCGGCGTCATGCGAGCGCAGCGAGATCTCACGCGAATCGTCACGCGGCTGCGCCCGGTGCTCAGCTACAAGGCGGTGTGACGATGACGGAAGCGCGTCCTCCGCCTGCTCGCGTTGGGTGTCAGGGATCGAGTGACGTTCGGCGGACGGCGAATCGGCTACTCGTCATAGAACGGGCCGGTTCTCGCCGTCCGTCGAGCGGGGCTCCTCGAGCAGTCGATAGAGGATGTTGTCCGTGAACGCCGGGTCCTTCGTGATGCCGATGTGATCGGTGAACAGGAACTGGACACCGGTGAACGAAATCGGCGACACGACGTGCGGCGACCACGCGCCGCCGGTGCGCTCGTCGAGCAGCGCACTCGATCGCAGAACGGTGCCGTCGCCGGGTGCCGTGCCGATGATGCGCACGGCTCCGCTCGTCGCGTCGGCGGCCGCTGTCGCATCGGTATCGACCGCGTCGCCCGCAACCAGGTAGAGATCCAGGCCGCGCGGTGGAGGCGACGGCAGCGGAGCGTCGAGCGCTGCGGCGAGCCGCTTTGCGCGCGAGAGACACTTCCGGAGATGCTCGAGCGCGATGCGACGTCTCGTCGCCGCGTCGCTCACATCCGGCAGCAGTTCGGCGAGAACGCCGTCCTGCGAGGGTGACGCGAGCCCCCAACCCATGCGCTCCCAGAGCGCGGGGTCGTAGAGGTCGTCGATCTTTCGGTTCGGATCCGCAGCGTCGACGAGCGCGCCGTGCCGTCCGCGCGGCAGGAGTTCGTAGATCGCCGGCATCGTTCCGAGGATCGCCGGCGCGTACGACGGCAGGATCGGCGCGAAGTACACGCCGTCGACGAGCTGCGTCAGCGCCTTCACGGATCCTCCGCTCGGCGTGCCGACGAGGATCACGCGCTCGACGTTCTTCGCGCCGGCCCACGTCGGAGCGGGCACGCTGCCGTCGCTGGGAAGATCCGCAGCCCCGTACTCGAGGTAGTAGCGCGCGACGAGCCCGCCCATCGAGTGCGCCACGACGTCGAATTTCACATCGGGGTCGGCGACGCCGTATCGCTTCTCGATATCGCGCTTCACGTACGCCCGCTTCTCAGCGATGAACGCGTCGAGCCGCGCGGCGTTCTCGACGACGTCGCGACGCCAGTCGTAGTCGAACTGGAAGCAGGTGAAGTGTTCCTTGCCGTAGTCGACCGCGCCGGCGAGGCCGAGCTGCTCGTCGCGATAGCCGCCAACGCCAAGCGTACCGAGGATGTTCGCGTACGCGCCCAGCTCGATCGGGAGGCCGAGCACGCTGATCTTCAGGCGGTCGAGCGCGCCGTCGGAAACGACGCCGTCGCGCAAGTCGCGAAGAGCGGCGCCTTCCCGCATCGGGAGCGCGACGAGCCGCGCTCCGTCCGGGGTCTCGGGGTCTGCGTACTCGCCGGTAAACGCGCCCCAGACGATTCGATTCGACTCAGAGTCCTTGAGTCGCGACCCGAGGATCCCTGGGATCAAGATCACGGGATTTCGCTTCGCGTCGTGGTACTTGGCTTCGCGGTCATAGAGACCGCGAAGGTTCGGGGCGGTCGGCGCGGACGCACACCCCACAATCGAAGCGACCAACGGTAGCAAGACGAGCGATCGTGATTTCATGACACCCTCATGGACCGAACGGCGATGCGGCAGGGCTCGTCGAAGTTTCACGATGCGTAAGTGGGAAAAGGGATCCTGGCTCCGTACGCGTCAGTTGGTAGAAGGTGGGGATGGTTGAGTTCGACGCGTTGAATGCGCGGATCGTGAGGTGCGAGCGGTGTCCGCGATTACGCGCGCATTGCGCGGAAGTGGCGCGGGTGAAGCGTGCGAGCTTTCGCGACGAGACGTATCACGGGCGGCCGGTGCCGAACTTCGGCGACCCGCACGCGAGACTCCTCCTCGTCGGCCTTGCCCCCGCGGCGCACGGCGCGAACCGAACGGGCCGCATGTTCACCGGAGACCGATCCGGTGATTTCCTCTTTCGCGCGATGCACCGCGCAGGCTTCGCGTCGCAGCCGACGGCAACCGCAGCCGACGACGGGCTTCGCCTCATCGATGTGCTCATCACCGCGACGTGCCACTGCGCGCCGCCGGGCAACGCGCCGACGCCCGAGGAGATCCGCAACTGCGAGCCGTTCCTCGACGCGACCTTCGACCTCGCCGCGAACGTGAAGGTCGTGATCGCGCTCGGCAAGACCGGCTTCGATTCGGTGTTGCGGCTCTATCAGCGGCGCGGCTGGATCACGCGCCGCTCCGCGTTCGCGTTCGGCCACGGCGCCGAGCACCGATTCCCCGGCACGCCGGCGCCGGCGATCTTGTGCACGTACCACCCGAGCCAGCAGAACACGTTCACCGGCAAGCTCACTCCGGCGATGCTCGACGCGGTGTTTGCACGAGCCGGCGAGTTGCTCGACTCCAGCGCCACGGCGATTCCGCGCCGAGAAGTCGCGCGCCGCCCATCCACCGATCGATCCCGTTCCGCCGAATCGCGTCGTCGCGGCCGTCGAGAACCGCGCGGCCGAACTCGGTGAGCGCAACGCCCGCGGCGTGTCCTTCACCGTCGATCGTCACGAGAGGCGAGCGCCCGACGGCGAGCTGCCGAAGCACGCGCCAAAAGGTATCGTCGCCCATGAACGGCCGCTCCTCGCGATCGGCGACCGCCGGGAAGAGTTCGCGAAACGTGAGCGTCCCGGCTGCAAGGCACTCGAGCGCCGTCCGTTCCGTCCTCGATAGCCCGTCTTCGAGGGACGGGAATTGTTCGAGGTAGCGAACGAGCGCACCCGCGAGAAACGGAAGCGCCGACGTGTCGCGCGCGAGGATCGCCTCGATCCCGGTCGGATTCGGCGACGTGAACGCGCGCCACGTCTCGCTCGCCAATCGGAGCTGCGCCGCGCTCACCGGCCGCCGTCCGGGGAACAGCGACGCGAGTTGATCGGGCGTGAGCTGGCCGAGGCCGACGAATCGCACCACTCCCGGGAAGCGATCGATGCAAACGAGCGACAGTTTCGCGGAGCCGAGATCGCGCGACGCGAGCTCGTCGAGGAGCTGAACGAGGTTCAGCTGATCATAGAGATCGTGCTCGCACCAAATCACGACCTCGGATCGCTCACGACAAGAATCGATAGCACTCTCCTCTCGCGTCGTCTTGTCCAGGCATGCGTCGAGAGTCCACCCTCCTCCGGCCACGTGATACTCGGCCCGCAATCGCCGCCACGCCTCCCGCGCGACTCCCGACGGAGCGGGCCCCTCGTAGAGAACGTCACCGAAGGACGCCGAATCACCCGGGACGCCCGACTGTCGAAGGCTCCCGAGAGTGGAATCGCCGTTCACGAGATGCAGCAGCGCTCGTGGCGCAATGGGCGTCGGATTGTCGAGCGTCGACGGATTCATTCGGAAAGCAATCCTCCCAAGTCGGTGTCGATCGCGCCGCTCATTCTGCCACACTTCCTCCTCAGACTCCGGCGCGGTCATCATTGTGAAGCGAGTTCGATCGGGGATGAAGGTGCGTATAATGCGGCGACTGAGGCCAGGATCGAGGGAACTCCGATGACACTGAATCGTAGCGCCGTCTCGCCCGCCGTCGACTCGTCTCGTTGGAGTGCTCGAATACGATGAGCCGAGAAGAACCGAAGGGAATCGAGCGCGACGGCAAGACCAAGGATCCGCGGGAGAGCGAACACCGCCTTCGACAAATCGTCGAGAGCATTCAAGAGGTCGTCTGGCTCACCAATCCTGAAAAGACGCGCATGCTGTACATCAACCCTGCATTCGAGAGGATCTGGGGACGAACCCGGGAGAGCGTCTATGAGAACCCGAGGTCGTTTCTCGACGCCATCGTTCCGGAGGACCGCGAGCGCATCGCTCGTAGCTTGCCGAAGCAAGCGCTCGGCGGGTGGTCCGAAGAGTTTCGCGTGCGGGCTCCCGACGGATCGACGCGTTGGATCTGGGCGCAGGCGTTTCCGATCCACGACGAGACCGGTCGCGTCTATCGCATCGCGGGACTCTCGCAGGACATCACCGAACGCAAGCGCGTCGAAGAAGATCGCGACCAGTTCTTCCGGCTGTCGCTCGACCTCTTTTGCATTGCCGGGTTCGACGGCTACTTCAAGGTTCTGAATCCCGCGTGGGAGCGGACGATCGGCCACACGATCGACGAGCTGCTGGCAGAGCCGTTCGTGAACTTCGTCCATCCCGACGATCGCGCTGCGACGCTCGCGGAATTGGGCCGAATCGCGGCAGGCGAACGGACGATCTCGTTCGAGAATCGGTATCGCTGCAAAGACGGCTCGTATCGCTGGATGTTGTGGAACGCGATTCCTCTCATCGACCGGCAGTTGTGCTATGCGACGGCCCGTGACATCACCGATCGAAAGCGCGCCGAGGAAGCGCTGGCCGACCGCTCGCAGATGATGTCGCTCGCCGCGGACGTGGGGGTCGCGCTTCAGGGCGCTGACGTTCGCGAAATGCTGCAGGGATGTTGCGACGCTCACGTGCGCCACCTCGGCGCGGCGTTCGCCCGCATCTGGACTCTCGATCCGACGGAGAACGTGCTCGTCCTTCAGGCAAGCGCCGGGTTGTACACGCACGTCGACGGCGCGCACTCTCGAATCCGGGTCGGTGAACTCAAAATCGGGATGATCGCGAAGGAACGCAAGCCGCACCTCACGAATCGGGTGATCGACGACCCTCGCATCAGCGACCACGAGTGGGCCGGTCGCGAAGGAATCGTCTCGTTTGCCGGATTCCCGCTGCTGCTCGGCGACCGACTGATCGGCGTCATCGGGATGTTTGCGCGACATGCGCTGCCCGAAGCCGTGACGAAGGCGATGGAGTCGGTTGCGGGAACGATTGCCCTCGGCATCGAGCGCCGCCGCGCCGACGAAGCGCTTCGCATCAGCGAAGAGCGGACGCGTCTCGTGATCGACACGGCACTCGACGCCGTGGTGACGATGACCGACGCAGGGATCATCATTGGTTGGAACGCGCAGGCCGAGCAGACGTTCGGTTGGACTCGAGACGAAGTCTCCGGGAAATCGGTCGTCGATACGATCGTCCCGCCTCGGCTCCGCACGAGTTTCAAGGACGGCCTGCGGGATTTCCTGAGGACGGGTGCAAGCAAGGTGCTCGACGGTCGCATCGAAGTGAGCGCCGTCCACCGCGATGGCCACGAATTCCCCGCCGAGTTGGAAATCGCCGCCGTGCGCACCGATCGATCGCTCGTTTTCAGCGCGTTCATTCGCGACCTCACGGAGCGACGGCGGGCGGAGGAGCAAGCGCGGAAGCACCAGGCAGAGCTCGCCCACGCATGGCGCGTCTCCACGATGGGCGAAATGGCGACGACGATCGCACATGAGCTGAACACGCCGCTCTCGACGATCGTGAACTACGCGAATGGCGCCGTGCGCCGAATGCGGTCGAGGACCGCGGACTCCTCCGAGATCTTGGAAGCGCTGGAAGCCGTTGCCGAGCAGGCCGAGCGCGCTGCCAGGATCATCAAGACGATTCGGGAATTCGTGCGCAAGGACGTCGCGCGACGCGGCGACGTCGACCTGAACGACATCGTGCGCGAGGTTGCGATCCTCGCCGCGCCAGAGACGGCGGCATCCCAGACGACCGTACGACTGGAGCTCGCAGCCGAGGTGCCGAAGGTCAACGTCGACGTCATCCAGATCGAGCAAGTCCTCCTGAATCTCGTGCGAAATGCACTCGACGCGATGAGCGAGTTGCCGCCGCCGGCGCGAAGCCTCGTCATTCGAACCGCCTTTGGCGCCGGCGACGAAGTCATGGTGACGGTGCGGGACACCGGACGCGGAGTTCCTGGAGATCTCGCCGTGAAGGTGTTCGATTCTTTTTACACGACGAAGCCAAAGGGGCTCGGCGTTGGTTTGTCGATCAGCCGCTCGATCGTTGCGGCGCACGGTGGTCGACTGTGGCTCGACTCGAACGGCGGCCCGGGCGCATCGTTCACGTTCTCGTTGCCATCCATCACTGCGGCCGGCGGATCCGGAGGAAAGGAAACGAAGTGACGAATCGCGAACCCACCGTGTTCATCGTCGACGACGACGAGGCGCTACGACGATCACTGGAGTGGCTGCTCGGATCCGTGTCGCTACAGGCCGAGTCGTATGCATCGGCGAACGAGTTTCTGGAGGCGTACGACCCCGACCGCCCCGGTTGCCTCGTGCTCGACGTCCGGTTGGTCGGCATGAGCGGGCTCGAGTTGCAGGAAACATTGACGGCGCGAGGCATTCCTCTTCCGGTCATCATCGTCACGGGTCACGCCGACGTGGCGATGGCGATTCGCGTGCTTCACGCCGGGGCAATCGACCTGATCGAGAAGCCTTACAGCGACCAAGCGCTCCTCGACCGCGTCCACCAGGCAATTTCCCTCGACGCAGAGCGACGGCGTGAACGGCTTCGCCATGCGGGCGTTCGCGCTCGACTCGAACGCCTCACGCCACGCGAACGCGAAGTGATGGATCTCGTCGTCGCGGGCAAAGCGAACAAACAGATCGCTGCGGCACTGCACCTCAGCCCGAAGACCGTCGAGGTGCACCGAGCTTCGGTGATGAAGAAGCTGGAAGCCGACAGCATCGCTGCCCTGGTTCGAATGGCGGTCGCCATCGAAACCGACGGCCGTAGCTCGTGATTCCGCCGCGCAACCGACCGTTTCCGGACAGCCTCTGTCATCGTTGCGGCGCGCCACCGAGGTACGTCACTACGAAAACGAGCGTGTTCATCTTCTGTCCGCTCGTTGCAGAAAAGTACCCGCCACAGCCCGTGCGAGCCTGCCCCCAATTCCGCGAGAGTCGTGGCTGATCACTCGTCGCGAGTCGCGCGCGTGCGCCGAACGATCGGACCGAGCGCGTCGTAGATTCCGGCCGGCAAGTGCCCGAGCAATCGAACGGTCGCGCTGAGCGGCCACGGAAACGCGTCTTCGCGGCGTCCACGCTCGATCGAGCGTGCGATGCGGCGAGCGCCCGCATCGACGGTCATGAGAAAGGGCAGCGGAAACCGGCTCTTCGCCGTCATCGGTGTGTCGATGAAGCCCGGGCAGATCGTCGAAACGCGGACTCCGCTGCCGTGGAGATCCATTCGCAAGCTCTCGAAGAGCGAGCGCATGGCGGCTTTGCTCGCACAATAGGCAGCGCTGCCGGGAAGGCCGCGAAACGCGGCGAGGCTCGCGATCGCGACGAGGTGTCCCGATCGGCGCTCGAGCATCGACGGCAGACACGCCGCGACCGTATGAATCGCGCCCACGACGTTCACGTCTACGATCTGGGCCGCAGCAGCGCCGTCGAATCCGATCGCGGGTGTCGGCACTCCGATCCCGGCGTTGGCGATCGCGATGTCGACGGGACCGAAAGCATCGACGAGTCGAGCCACGGCGAGGTCGATCTTCGAGCGATCCGTCACGTCGCCCGGTAGAGCAATCGCGCGGCCGCCGGCGCGCTCGATTCCTCCGACGAGCGACGTGAGCCGATCCTCGCGGCGCGCGAACAGTCCCAGTCGCGCGCCCTCGGCGCCGACGTGTCGCGCCAACGCCTCGCCGATTCCAGACGATGCGCCGGTGAGGAACACGACGCGGTCCTTCCAGAAGGGCGCTACCACGGTCTCGGTTTCAACGGCGGCTCCCGATTCGATCGCTTGGCATGGGTCGACGCGCGCGATGGTAGTCGGTTGCTGATCGCGTGGTCAACGAAGACGGTCGCGCCATGGCAGCAGGAATGGCGAAGGGAACCCTCGATGACCGATGCACCGGAGAGTCGCTGGACGCGCCCAATCGAGGGCAGCGAGAACGCCACCGGGAATGAGTTGCACCGTTGAAACGGTTGAGGGATCTTGGTGCGGTGCGCGCGCCGGTGTCGTCGTCGCGCGCCTCGAGAGGGGTTAAGTCTTCGGCCTCCGTCCGTAAGCCCCCGGAACCCACGTAGGATTAACTAGTAGATCGTGGCTTGGGGAGCCTTAAGGGGTACTGCGTGGGAGGTACGGAAGCTCTCGTTCGGAGGCCGAAGATCCATTTCATGATCCTGTGTCAAATCTCGAGCGCATCACCGGTGGAACACCCGACCGATCGCACGGGAAACACAGAACAAACGGTGTTCCACACCGGATGAGGATCCAAAGAACAAGAATGGCTAGCAACTTACGCTGTCTTGCGCGTCCCGCCCAAACACGCGCAACCAAGATTGTTCCATGAACTAGAAGGCTTGCCTACAGACTTCGGAATCCCACGACACTTCGCTCGGATGGACGCGGCGGCCGCGATCCGATAGCTTGCGCACATGGAAGTCCCCCTCGGCCCGATCCTATTTGCAGGCCTCGCAAGCGTCGGTTCGATGGCCTCCCCGCAAACCCCCGAATTCCGGCCTTCGCAGGCAATCGCGAGCCCGATCCAGCTCGAAGGCCCTGCTCGTCATGGCGCTTTTGTCGAAAGCGCCGGGCGGCGCTCCGTGATCCTCGGAAGCGAGGACGGTGGGTTCGAGGCATGGGTTTACCCGATGAAGATTTTTCACGATTTCCGGCTCGCGTTTGTAACGAAGGGAGAGCTGCGTCCCATCCGCGGCGCTGATCTCGCGACTCGAGTCGTGGTCCGACCGGAGTGGACCACGATCGTCTATGTGCATCCCGCGTTCACCGTCCGCGAGACGCTATTCGCCCCAACGGACGAACCCGGTGTGCTCGTCGATCTCGAAGTCGACGCCTCCGAGCCGCTGACGATCGTGGCGAGCTTCCAGCCGGACCTCGAGCCGATGTGGCCTGCGGGACTCGGCGGACAGTACTGCGGTTTCGACGAGACCAAGAAACGATTCACGATCTCGGAAAGTCGGCGACGCTTCGTTGCCTACTTTGGATCGCCCGAGGTCGCGCGCGCGACCGACGCGCCCGCGCACATGTTGCCCGATTCGCCGACCGAGATGGCGATCGACTTCACGCCATCGGCCGGGACCGTCGGCACGGCGACGATCGCCGTGGCAGCATCGACGCACGGGACGGCCGAAGCGGACGCGGCGTACGAGCGACTCCTCGCGAAACGATCCGAGATCTACAGTGCCGCGATCGACCACGCCACGCAGCTTCGCGAGCAGCTCCTGTCGATTCACACTCCCGAAGAAGAGATCGACCTCGCGCTCGAGTGGGCAAAGGTCGCGCTCGACCGCGGGCTCGTGAACAACCCGGACCTCGGGCTCGGTCTCATTGCCGGGCTCGGACCTTCGGGATCGAGCGCGCGACCCGGGTTCGGCTGGTTCTTCGGCGGGGACGCCGCGTGGAACGCGCTGTCGCTCGACGCGCTCGGCGCGTTCGACACGACGCGCGCCGCACTCGGGTTCCTCGCGGATCGACAGCGCGACGACGGCAAGATCCCGCACGAGTGGTCGCAGTCCGCTGGAATGGTGCATTGGGTCGACGACTATCCCTACGCCTACTACCACGCGGATCCGCCGGCCGAGTGGATCTTGGCCGTCAACGATTGGTGGCGATCGACAGGTGACGTGCGCGGCATGGGCGAGCTGTGGCCGGCGGTCCGCAAAGCGTACGACTTCATCCGCCGCGCGGACACGGACGGCGACGGCGTGCTCGAGAACACTTCGGCTGGGTACGGCGCGATGGAGCTCGGCGCGCTGCTTCCTCAGTCGTTCGAGGACGTGCTCCTCGCGGGTCTCTCGGCCGAGTGTCATCGCGCGATCGCGCAGCTCGCAGCCGACCTCAAGGACGACGGACTTCGCGCGATCGCAGAGGCGCAGGCATCGCTTGCACGCAACACGGTCAACGAACGCTTCTGGGATCCGGCGACGCGCACGATCGGGTTCGCCATCGGCAAGAAGGGAGAGCTCATCACCGAGCCGACGCCGTGGCCCGCCGTGCCGATTGCATTCGGTTGCGTGGACGACGAAAAAGCGAACGCGACGCTCGATCGCCTCGCCGCGGCCGATCTGCGGACGGACTGGGGAACGCGCGTCGTCGCCGCGACGAGCCGGCTCTACAGCCCGCTGCACTACAACCAGGGCACGGTGTGGCCGTTCATGGGCGGATATCCGGCGCTCGCCGAGTTTCGAATGCACCGGCCGTACGCCGCGTTCGATCTGATACGGTCGAACGCACGCCTCACATTTCTCTTCGCACGAGGGATGGAAGGCGAGGTCTTCTCGGGCGATCGTTGCGCGCCGACGAGCGAGGCCGTGCCCCACCAGCTCTTTTCGAGCGGATCGTTCGTGGCGCCGCTCGTGCGCGGACTTCTCGGCATCTCGGTCGATGCGCCGCGGAAACGCTTGCGCTTCGCGCCGCAAATTCCCGCGTTTTGGTCCGGCGTGAGCGTTCAGCGCGTTCGCGTCGGCAGCGCGTCGATCGACTTCGAATACCGTCGCGAGCCCACGCGCGTTCACCTCGAGGTGACGGCCCGCGGTGGCGCCGGCGTGCGACTCGTGTTCGACCCCGTGCTCGATCCGGGAGCCGAAACGGTCGGCACGACGTTGCCCCTCGAAGTCGCGCTGGACGCACCGGTGAAAGTGGACGTCGAATTGCACGCGGGCACGCGCCTCGACCCCGAGCCGGTCTATCCGGTTCCGGGCGAAACGAGCAAAGGCATCCGAGTCGTTCGGACCTGGCGTGATTCGACGGGTCTTCATGCGCTCGTGGATGGACCGGCGGGTTCGACGCGCAAGCTTCGCGTTCAAGGACCGACGGACGTGTCGCCGCGCGACGTGGTCGTCGCGCTCGAGGGCTCGCGGGGAACGTACGTTCGCAAAGAAATCGTGATCCCCCCGCCCGCCGCGAGCGAGAAGTAGAAGCCGCCCGACGGTTCACGCGGCCCCTGACGCTGAAGCGATCGGTCGCGGGGTCGTACACCTCCCCCGACGCGAGAAGCTCGTCATTCGCATCGCGTCCGCCGGCGACGAGCACATCACCATTCGAGAGCGTCGCGATCGCGTCCGATGCTCGGGCCGGTCGCATCTGAAAGCGCTGCGCAGAACGTGTGACGCCTCCTCGTCCGCCACTGGCATCGACGCACGACAGATCACAACCCGCGACACACGCCACACCGAGAACGTAGAGAAAGCGACGCATGCGGAATCTCCCACACAAGGGACGCTCGTCGATTGGCGTGGATTCTAGCTGCGCTGTCACCTTCGAATCGTGACCTCGTCGCGCGCATCTCGTGGTCGACGCGGCCGGCGATTCGGCGCACTACCTTGCCGAGTGCCGTCTAATTTCGATATCTTCGCTCCTTCACGCGCTGGAGATCAGCTCTTCCAGGGGACTGTTCGAAGGAGGATGCGCCTCATGAATCGGAACGTTGGGGCTATTGCGCTCTGCGTCTCCTCAGTCGTCGCCGGAGTCGCCGCCGGCCAGGTCACCGTCGACGGCAATCTCTCGGACATTGCCGCCGTTGCGCAAGCGACGCTCACCGATCCGCCGAACGACGTTTGCACCGTCGGAAAGAGCGGCTTCGATTTCACCACGCTCTACGTCTACTACGACCATTTCAGCGTGACGAACGCAGTGACGCTCGTCGTGCCCTAGTACTCTCCAGAAGGATGGACTCTCATGATTCGACCCCTCGTGATTCGCACGGCATCGATGGTCCTCCTTGCGGGAGGCGCCACATTCGGGCAAGTCGTGGTCGACGGCGATCTCTCGGACATCCGCGCGGTTTCACAGGGAGATCTCGCCGATCCAGAGAACGACGTGTGCATCGTGGGAAAGAGCGGCTTCGACTTCTCACATCTCTACGTTTTCTACGACGTCGCGAACGACGCGCTCTACCTCGGCCTCGACCTCATGGACTCGCCGCCGGGAATAGGCATGCCGGGCCCGGGCGTCCCTGGCGATGCGGACGGTGACGGCAATGCCGATCTGCGCGCAAACTCGAGCTGCATCACGTTTCCGTTCTCCGACGAATTCGGCGTGGGTCCCGACGAGTACTACCAGTTCCTCCTCGACACGAACGGAAACAATCGGTCGGACGAGCCGGGCGACGTCCGAGTGCAGTACTCCAACAACTCGCTCGGCATCTTCCCGGGCAACTCCGCCGTTCCGATTCCCGGTGCAACGGGGACCATCCAGCTCGGCACCGCCGGCTCGATCGTCGCGAGCGCCGGCATTCCCGACACCGACGAGAATCGCAACACGACGGACATCGAGGTGCGCGTCGACAACTGGTCGACGCTGGATCCCGATCCGACGTCGTTCATCGTCACCATTCACAACGGGTCGCTCGTCGACGGCCTCGGAGAGGAGACCTCGGCACGACTTCGCATCGACGTCGTCACCTGCGGCGCGGGAACCGTGAACTCGGGCCCCGGTCCCATCGCCGACGTGCTTCGGGTCAGCGGCTCGACCGGCGGCCCCAACCGTACCGTTCAGGTCGCTCGTCAAACGCCGGTCGGGCTGTCACTGAGCGCGTCGCCCGCAGGCCCGGCTTCGGCACGTTACGTGATCTGGATGTGGGCCGGCCCTCGCGCGAACGACACCAACCTCATCGCGCGTGGCTCGCTCCTCGGCTGCACCGTGAACCCGACGCCGCTATCGCCGGCCGATCTGCCTCAGCCGATCTCGTGTTTGCGTGCGGCCGGAATGCCTGCCGGGGCCTGCCACGGGGTGAGCGAGCGTCGTGCGCCGCCGCGCGCGCCGTGGTCCGCGACGAAGGCGAGCGGCTTCTCGAACGCGATCACGCTCACGTTCCAAGGCGTGCTCGAGGATTCCGGCGCTGGCAACCCGCGCCACTTCAGCGTGACGAATGCGGTGACGCTCGTCGTGCAATAGTTATCTAGGCATGCGGTTCATGCGCTCGCGGATCGTGTCGACGATCGTTGCGGCTGGGACGCGCGTCTGCTCCATCGTGTCGCGTAGACGCAGCGTGACCGTGTCGTCCTTCAGCGTGTCGCCGTCGATGGTGACCGCGAACGGCGTCCCGATCTCGTCGAAGCGGCGATAGCGGCGGCCGATGGCGCTGCCCTCGTCGTAGCCGGTGGTGATGCCCGCGGCGCGCAGCGCCTTCGCGATGGTCATGGCCTTCTCGGGCATCCCTTCCTTCTTCACGAGCGGCAGCACCGCGACCTTGATCGGCGCGAGCCTCGGGTGGAAGCGCAAGAGCACGCGCGTCTCGTCGCCGTCCTTCTCCTCGTCGTAGGCGTCGACGAGGAACGCGAGCGTCGAGCGGTCGGCGCCGGCCGAGGGCTCGATGACGTACGGCACCGTGTGCGTCTTCGTCGCCTCGTCGAACAGCGTGAGCTGCACGCCCGAGTATTGCGTGTGCTGCTTGAGGTCGAAGTCGGTGCGGTTCGCGATGCCCTCCAGCTCGGACCAGCCGAACGGGAACTGGTACTCGATGTCGGCGCAGCCCTTCGCGTAGTGCGCCAGCTCGTCCTTGCCGTGCTCGCGGAACTGCAGCCGGTCCTTGCGCATGCCGAGGTCGAGGTACCATTGCATGCGATCGGCCTTCCAGCGGCGATGCCATTCCTCGTCGGTGCCCGGCTCGACGAAGTACTCGATCTCCATCTGCTCGAACTCGCGCGTGCGAAACGTGAAGTTCCCGGGCGTGATCTCGTTGCGGAATGCCTTGCCGATCTGCGCGATGCCGAACGGCAGCTTCTTCCGCGTGGCCTGCTGCACGTTCACGAAGTTCACGAAGATGCCCTGCGCGGTCTCGGGTCGCAGGTACACGGTCGCCGCGGAGTCCTCGACCGCGCCCATGAACGTCTTGAACATCAAGTTGAACTTGCGGATCTCGGTCAGCTCGCCGCCGCAGTTCGGACACTTCGTGCCCGGCGGCAGACCTTTCGTCGCGTCGAAGCCCGGCATGTGATCCGCGCGGTGTCGGAGCTTGCATTGCTTGCAGTCGACGAGCGGGTCGGTGAAGTTCGCGAGATGCCCCGACGCCTCCCACACCTTTGGGTGCATGAGGATCGCGGCGTCGAGTCCGACGACGTCGTCGCGCTCTTGCACGACGGCGCGCCACCACGCGTCCTTGACGTTGCGCTTCAGCTCGACTCCGAGCGGTCCGTAGTCCCAGCACGAGTTGAGGCCGCCGTAGATCTCGCTCGATTGGAAGACGAAGCCGCGTCGCTTGCAGAGCGAGACGATCTTCTCCATGACGGTCGGTTCGGGCTTGGGAGCCATGCCGGGTCGACTCTCCTCGGTAGCTACTTGTTGGCGCGGTAGGCCACGACCGCGATCTCCATGTCGGCGTCGAGCGCGAGGCGCGACACCTGCACGGTGGCTCGTGCCGGCGTGCGACCCTTTTGGAAGAACTCGGCGTAGGTCTGGTTCACGACGTCGTAGTCCGACAGGTCCCTGAGGTAGATCGTCACCATCACGATGTCGTCGTAGCCGAGCCCCTTCGTCTTCAGGGTCTGGCCGATGTTTTCCATCACTTTTCGCGTCGCCGCGGCAACGTCGCCGCGGACGACTTCGCCGGAAGCGTTGTCGCGCGGGATCACGCCGGACAGGAACAAGAACCCGCCGGCGCCGACCGCGTCGCTGAACGGTCCAATGTTCTTCTGCTGATTCACCCGGTCGAGGCTCGACTTTTCGCTCTTTCCGCCGATGTGGATCCGGATCCCGTCGTCTTCGTCGGACGATTCGACGCCGGAGTCTTGAGCCCGGCGGCTCGTGTAGATGACGCAGCTCGGCACGAGCGCCAACAGGGTCACAGCCAGTAGACGTGCTCTCATCATGGGTCCTCCCAAGTACGGCTTGGGGCGAACACGATACCTCATGACCGCGGGATCTGGCAGGTTTTTCGTTCATCGAGTCGCTCCAGATTCCGCGAAGGATCGCCCCGGCGCCGTGCAACCAACACCTTCGAACGATTGAACGATTGAACGATTGAACGATTGAACGACTGAACGATCGAACGATGGGCGAACGACGACCCGACTGAAGAGCAGACGGTGAAATCGAAAGGAGTTCCGCGATCATGAAGGGCAATGGGACGCGAATCGTGGCCACTGTCGCCGGTTGCGTCGTCGCGGCAGCGAGCGCGCTCGCCGGCGACCCCGTGGTGAAGAAGCTCCCGGCGGCGGCCGTAGCGACGACGACCTACGTCGGCAGCTGGACTGGGCTGGGCACCGCGACGACGAAATTTCAGGAGAGCGTGGACAAGGCGGGCGTCAAGACGACGGGCCCGACCACGTGGATCTTCACGCGCGGCATCATGGACGAACCCGACGCCAACAAGTACCGGACGGAAATCCAGGTCGCGCTCGCGACGCCCGGCGACAAGCTTCCGGCGCCGGTCGGCGACATTCGATTCGAGAAGACGAAGGTCATCGAGGTCGCGTCTCTCGATTACAAGGGCAAGTCGGCGGACGTCGGCGGGACGTTTCAGACGGTCGCGATTTGGGTCCTAACCAACGGCTATGAGATCGCCGGTCCGGCCCGCGAGGTGATCACTCGACGCAACGCGGACGAACTCGAAGCCGAAGTGCAGTTCCCCGTGTCGAAGCCTGGCTCGGAGAAGACCGCGAGCGACGCACCCGGCGGTCGCTTCGACATGAAAGTGCGCGACGACTTCTTCGGAGGGTTCGCGGGCGATGCGGCTGCGCTCGAACGCGGCATGAAAACGTGCGAGGACGCGCTGGCCAAGGACCCGGGCAATGCGGAGGCGATGGTGTGGCATGGCTCGGGGCTCGTCTTCGAATCCGGCACCGCCTTCAAGAAGGGCGACCAGCCGAAGGGCATGGAGTTGTGGGTGCGCGGGCTCGGCGAGATGGACAAAGCGGTCGCGCTCCAGCCGGAGAACATCGGCGTGCTCATCCCCCGAGCGGCGACGCTCCTCGCCATCGCCCAGTACGAGCCGCGAGCCGATGCCTCGAAGGCGCTCGTCGAAAAAGCGGTCGGCGATTACGAGAAGGTGCTGCAGAAGCAGGAGCCTTACTTCGGTTCTCTATCCGTGCACTCGCGGGGAGAGCTGCTCGTGGGGCTCGGCCTGGCATCGCACGAGCTCGGCAGGACGGACAAAGCGCGCGCCTATTTCCAGCGCATTCGCAAGGAGTGCGCGGGCTCGGACTACGACGACCTCGCGAAGGGATGGCTCGACGGATCGTCGAAGCCGGCGCTCGAGTCCTACACGTGCCAGGGCTGCCACACGAACTGACGGCCGCTCGCCGCGGTCAGGCCCGCGCGTCGAAGTGCCCGGACGACGGGTTTTCTAGTGGCCGTGAACCTGTGCAGGCGGGGACATCTTCTTCTGCTCGTCGTCGAGTTCCTGCTGATCGAGCAAGTGGGTCATCTTCTCCGCCGACTCTTTGAGGATGTCCGCAGCGAACTGTTCGCCGGCGACGTTTTCGACGAGCGTCATGAACTGACCTTGCCGCACGAAGAACGTCATGCGATCGGCGAGCGTGGCAGACGCCAGCGTCTCCTCGCCAAACGCGATGGTGAGCGGCTTCTGCTGGCCGGTGGACTCGATCGACGCGCGAATCGTCTGGAAAATCGCAGCCGCGTCGGCCGGGCTCGCCGTCTGCGTCGTCGCGACTCGGAAATTGGCGCCGTCGATCGAGTAGTCGGCGATCACCGCCATGCGCGGCGCCTTCTGTCCGAATCCATCGAATGCCGCGTACTTCTGGCTGTTCGCGATGAGACCTCTTCCGGGCAGAGCCATGAGGAGGTCCGGAACCTTGTTCGGCATCACCATGCGGCTCGCCACGTCTTTCGCGACCGTGTTGAGGAATCCCTTGGGCACCGCGCCGTCGCCGGTCAAATTCAGCTCGGCGTAGAGCGGGCCCTTCCACCATCGAAGTTGCTTCTCTTCTTCGATGCCTTGGTTGCCCATCTTCACGAAGTTCGATTCCAGGGTTCGCGTCGACGCGAAGACGCCGAACGACGAGATCGATGCCTCCATGAAGTACACATCGAGGCTCATCGACGGCAAGTTCGCCGCGGTCGGGTTGAAGGTCGCGGTCATGCGATAACGAAGTCCGTACGGTCGGAACTGCGGGGCCCGCTCCCATCCCGATGCGAGAAGCTTTTCACCCTCGACGACCGTTGGCTCGCCGACGAGCTTCCATCCGGCGATCTTGTCGTTGGCGGGCAGGAGCTTCTTCAGCTCGGCGACATAATCCCAAGTCGCCTTCCGCTCGGTCTTCGAGGTCGACGCCGCAGGAACGTCCGCCGAGGTCGCTTGGCCGCAGCCGTGCGACATCAGGACGAGCGCGCTAGCCACGACGAGCGCCGCGGAAACGATCACGATCGAAAACGTGTGTCGCATGATCCCACTCCTCTTCCGTCGAAAGTCATGGATCCAGTCCCAATGCCTCTTCGGCCGTCGGACTAGAGATCCTTTCGGCGAAAAACGAGGAGCGCGACGGCGACAATCGCCGCGGCGCCGGCGGCGAACCATTCCGAATCGATCCACGGATAACCCGTGCCATTCAGGATCGGTTTCAAGTGGCCGAGGCTGGTGTGGCTGAAGAACGAGTAGGTGTTCGTCTGCTCGACGAGCAGCAAGATCGCGCTGACCGCGGTGACCGCACCGGCCGCGGCACCGGCGCGGATCTGCTCGTCGAAGAGCACCGAGAAAAGGAAGGCGTAGGCGAGCACGAGCCAAATCTCGAGCGACATGTAGACGCTGCAAAGCATCAGCGGCTGCAACTTCATCGTTTCGCCGATGGCACGGCTGAGCGGCACGATCGTGAGCGCGGAGACGAAGATCGGCGCCGAGACGATGATCATCAGCGCCGAGAACTTTTGGAGCAGCATCGACGTTCGCGAAACCGGCTGCGACAGGAGGAAGTGAATCGTCCCGCTCTCGGTTTCGCGTGAGATGGCGCTCGTGCCGACGAGCAGCGCGAAGATCGCGCCGACGGCATTGGCGGCCTTCATGAAGTGCTGGAATCCGATGTAGCCGCTGTAGCCCAGCTGCAGCACGTCGCCGATCACGGGCACGATGAACTTCGGAAGGACCTCGAGCAGGAGCTTGTACTTCTCCTTGAACTGCGGGTAGTAGAAGATCGCGATCGCCGTCGCGATCGTGAGGATCAGCGTGCAGCCGAGGGCCTTCAGCCACTCCTCGCGAAGCGTCTTCCAGAAGATCGTCACGCGCTCTGCGTCTCATCGCGCAAGTAGAGTTCGCGGTAGACGTCCTCCAGGTCGCCGCTCTTGTGCTCGATCGACGTGATCGGCAACTCGGCCGCTCGCGCGATGAAGCGCCGCGGATCCCCGTCGACTTCGACCAACAGGTCGCGCTTGCGACGCACGACGCTCTTCGCGCCGCGCTCGACGAGCGCGGCGTCCGGCACCTCGGACGCGAACGACACGCGCACGAATCGCGCGAAGCGGTCGCGCAACGCGGCGACTTCGCCGTCGGTAACGAGTTCGCCGCGGCGCAGGAACACGATCGTGTCGCACATGCGCTCGAGCTCGGAGAGGACGTGCGACGAGAGCAGGATGGTGATGCCTCGGGCGTGCTCGGCGCGAAGCAAGTCGAGCACTTGCGCGCGCGACGACGGATCCAGCCCGTTCGTCGGTTCGTCGAGGACCAGGAGGTCGGGGCGATGCGAAAGCGCAATGACGAGCGCGAGCTTTTGCTTCATCCCGGTCGAGTACGTCTTCACGCGACGATCGAGCGGCACGTCGAGGGTTCGAGCGAGCGCTTCGCGACGCGCGGCATCCACGCGGCCGTGATGCAGCCGGTCCGCGAAGCGCAGCAGGAATCGACCGCGAGCCGAGCGATAGAGACGGCTTTCGTCCGGAACGAAGCCGGTGCGTCGCCGAACCTCCAGCGAATCGCGAACGACGTCGAAACCGAGCACGGTGGCCGAGCCGGTCGTGGGAAAGACGAGGTTCAGGAGTATCTTCAGAGTCGTCGATTTCCCCGAGCCGTTCGGGCCGATGAGGCCGACGATTTGGCCGCGGCGCACCGTGAGGTCGATGCCGCGGAGGGCCTGCGTTTTTCCGTAGCGTTTCGTCAGGCCGGTCGTCCGGATCGCGTCGTCTTGCATCGGAGCCGGGTTTTCTAGCGCCGAGCGCACCGGAATGCAACGGCGGGTCAAGATGTGCGGACGATTCGGACGACAGAAGAGCCGAGACCATGACTTCACGATCGGGGACAAGACGGGCAGACAGGAGGCATCCGATGATCGACGTCATTCAAAGGGTCGCGTTGTGCGCGGCCAGCCTGTTCGTCGTGCTCCTCGCCACGTCGCGCACGTCGGCGGAGCCGCGGGATCTTCGCGTGCGCGTCACCCTCAACTCCGGCACGAAGCTCGAAGGCGTCGTGCGCGATGGCGCGTTGTACGAGCGCCTCGTCGACGGACAGTTCGTCCGCACCTCGAGCGCCGAGATGCCGGGCGCCGGATTTCGGCTTTGGCAGATGAACGATTCCGCCGGCTTCTTCTTCGTGAAGTACGCCGACATTCGCGACTTCAAGGAGATCGGAAATGCCGACGCCGCAACGGAAGCAGCCGCCGAAAAGGCTCTGCTCGACAAGAAGCTCGCCGACAAGGCGCCGGTGAAACCGAAGCCGCCCGAGACAGGCAAGACGATCGGCATTCTCAAGAAGCAATCGCCGCCGCTCACCGACGCGGGCGCCTCACTCCTCAAGAAGTTCCCGCCGCAGGCCGGCTGGACGCCCGAGAAGAAAGACCAGATCGAGAAGCGCAGCCTCGTCATCGGCGCGTTCCCTTCGCCGATCGAAAACGAATGGCTCGACAACTACGACAAGTGGCGGCAGGCCTACGACCATTGGCTCGCACAGAATCCGGACAAGGCGCCGAAGCCGCAGGCGGCCCCACCGACGACGCCGAAGTCCGGCTCGAAGCCGTCACGATCGAGCAGCAAGTCGAAGAACACCGGGGCGGCGAGTGCATCGGCCGACCCGAGCGGAGCCGCACCGAGCGGCGACGACTCGGATGGCAGTGCAAAGACCGGCGTCGATGGTCGGCCCGAAAAAGAGCGCGCTCACAAGACGACGAAGCGTGAAGAACGCGAGCAGGAGAAAAAGGACGAGCAAAAGGGCGACGACGGCGATTCCCACTCGACCGACGATTCGGGCAAGGGCACCGGCAGCGGTTCGTCGAGCGGCGACTAACAGCCAAATAACCGCGCTATTCTGTCACGGAACCCAACGACGTCAGTTCGTGAGCGTCACGACGAACGAAGCTCGGTCGACTTCGATCGCCGCTTCACGGGCGACGAAAGTGAACCGCACGAGACTCTCGCCGCTCGGACACTCGCTCACTCCCGCGCGATTCAGCCAGTGCCGCAAGGTTCGGCGAATCGGACGCCTCGCCGCCCCAAAAGGCGCGGCGCCGAGCGTGCGCGCGCGCGCTTCGAACAGCGTGATCGGAGAGCCGGCTCCAACGGTGAGCAAGAGAGCGTAGTCGGCGGTCGTCGAACGGGTCGATCGAAGATTCCTCGCTCCCAACGTGAACCCAATCGGCTGCGCGCATCCGACGCTGCACGAAGTCAGCAGCTCGGGCTCCATCGAAATCGACACGTCGCCGAGTCGGACGGTGAGGTCGTACTCGCCGGCCGCAGGGTCGAGCGGCCCGGCCGCCGACAGTGACACGAAGTAAGTTCCGGGTCCCAGCTCGGCATGCAGGATCTCGTCTCCGTCCGGGCCTGCGTTCGCGTCCTGCGCGACGATCAATGCACCGATGCCGTCGAGGAGATCGTGCGCCCTGAAAGAATCCTGTCCCCCGACATCGCCGACCTCCTTTGCATCGAGTGAGCGCGCCATTCTACCCGACGCCTCGCGGCGCGGCCATTTGAACGGCGCGCGCGCCGCACCTATACTCGGCGACGATGCTCCACGAGCTCGATCGCTATCTCACGGAAGTCCTCGTCGGTGAGCGCCACGGAATGGGTCCGAGCCTGATTCGTGCCGCCGCGCTGCCTGCGTCGTGGCTCTATGCCGCGGGTGCGAGCGCGCGCAACGCGATGTTCTCGACCGGCGTTCGCCGCGCAACACGTCTGGCGGTTCCCGTGGTCAGCGTCGGCAACTTGACGGTCGGCGGCACCGGAAAAACACCGTTCGTCGAGTGGATCGCCCGCCGGCTCCACGACGCGCACAGCCTGCGCGTCGCAATCGTGAGCCGAGGCTACGGCGCGGCGCCCGGTACTCTCAACGACGAAGCGATGGTTCTCCACGACAATCTTCCCGCGATCCCGCACGTGCAGGGCGCCGATCGCGTCGCCGCCGCGCGTGAGGCGATTGCGAAGCACGGCGCCGAGGTCATCGTCCTCGACGACGCATTCCAGCATCGACGTCTCGCACGCGACCTCGACATCGTCCTCGTCGACGCGCTCGCGCCGCACGGAAGCTATCGCGTGCTGCCGCGCGGCCTCTTGCGCGAGCCGTTGTCGGGACTGCGGCGCGCGGACCTCATCGTACTCACGCGCACGCACCAGGCGTCGCCCGGCTCGATCGTCGCCGCGCGAGACGTCGCCAGCCGATTCGCTCGAGGCAAGCCCGTGGTCGAAGCCGGCCACCGCGTCGTGGGACCCGACTTCCGAGGACGTCGAGCGTTCCTGTTCTGCGGCATCGGCCAGCCACGCTCGTTCGAGATGACCGCGACGGCGGCGTGCGCCGAGGTCGCGGGCCGGCGGTTCTTCCCCGACCATCACGCATACGCGCGCGCCGACGTGGACGCGATCGTCGACGAAGGAAAGCGGCGAGGTGCCGACGTTCTGATTACGACTCAGAAGGACTGGGTGAAGGTCCGCACGCTCGGCACGTTTGCGCTGCCGATCGAGCCGCTGCGCATCGAGATCGAGATTCGAAACGGCGCCGAAGTGCTCGAGGCGGCACTCGATCGGATTGCTGCGCGGGCCACCTCGCGCGTCGAGGCCGCCCGGTGATCGGTCGCGTTCTCGGGACGGTCGCGCCGTTGCTCGTCGCGTTCTCGTCGTCCGCGTTCGCACAAACGGCGTGGGAGGACGAACCGCACCCGCCGGTGCCGCCGATGCTCGACGCGCAGCCGCTCCCCGCTTCGGGCACCTACCGCTTCCCGGGGCTCGACGTCGTGGCGTCTCCTCAGATGGAGCGCGACGGCGCGAAGGTCCTCCGCCTCCAGTTGTCCGGCGTGCCCGAAGCTCCGCCCTACCTCGACTTGCGATGCGGCGAGCGCGGACCGGAGCTCGAGCGATTCTTCGTAGACCTCAAGAACGAGCGCATCAACTTGATCGTTCACGTGAAGCTCGACCCGCCGGGCGAGCTGCCGCGCTCGTGCACGCTCGAGCCGGACCACGTCACGGATCTCCTCGACGTCTACCACTCGCGTCGCCCGTTCGGCTTCACCGAGGAGCGGATGTTCGAGTACGCCGATTGGGAGGGCCGGCTCTACGCGCGCGACGCGTCGTGCGTCTCGTTGCTCTTGCGAACGTATTGGTGCGACAAGGGACTCCTCATGTGCCGGTCGATCGGCGCTCACTACGATGCGCCGTACTTCCGCGACACGTTCGTTCGATTCGGCGCGATCCTCAGCGCGCCGGACTCGAAGGACGGCCACTACCTCGAGACGCTCCGCGGCCTCTACAAGATCGGGATCACGACGTCGCAAGGAAAGGAAGGCGGGCCGGAAATCCGCTACTACCGCGGTCGCAAGCTCCTCGGCGCGCACCGCACGTACCCGAGCAAGGAACAGAACGACATTGCCGACTCGTGGGGCGTGAAGGTTTCGTACGCGGAAGCGCAAGCGCGCTACACGATGTGGCACGGAACACCCGAAAAGCCCTACTCGACGCAACAGAAGGACTTCAACCTCTACGTCGCCTACTTCATCGCCAACGGCGTGATCGATCGTTACCTCGAGCGGCTCGCTCAGTCGCCGATGCCGGACGAGACGCGAAGGGACGCGCTGCAAACCGTCGAGCGTCTCCAAAGCCTCGGAGACACGTCCGAGGAGTTCCAGCGCGCGTTCGTGGCCCTCTCCGGCGGTGATCCGACGGCGCCGCTGTCGCGCACGAACCGGCGGATCGCATGGTACGCGGGGACCGGCGGCGTCATCACGGCGATCGTCGTGTCCATTGCGGTTGCTCGCCGACGCCGCCAACGTTCGTAGCAATCTCGCAGTCGCTCTCGCATCCGTGCAAAGTGCCCCTTCGCGACTCGCCGAAACCCGCGATCTTCCGTGCCTCGCACGGCGGCACGGCAGTTGCGAGCGATGCCGCGCATCGGAGGTGCGACGATGATCCAGACTCAGAAATCGAACAAGCGCGCGAAGGTCCCGTGGGAGACGGACGTGCTCGTCGTCGAGGACGACTCCGACATTCGCGAAGCGATTCGAGACGTGCTCCTGATGCGAGGTTATTTCGTGCGCGCAGTCTCGAACGGCAAGGATGCGATCGAGCACTTGAAACGGATGCACTACGACGTCGTCGTGTCGGACATCCGATTGCCCGAGGAGAGCGGCTTCGCGGTCGCCGAGTGGGCGGCCCGCGACGAGAAGCCGCCGCGCGTCATCCTCATCACCGCGTACCCCGAGTGGTACGAAGCGGCGAACTCCATGAAGACGTTCGCCACGCTGCGCAAGCCGTTCGGTCTGCAGACGCTGGCGAATTGGGTCGCGGACGCCGCGACGCGAGAGTAGCGATCAAATTCGCGGACCTTCCGCGATGGCGGACCGCCACTCGCTCGCAACCGCGCGTCCGACCTCGTCCCAACTCCGGCCGCGCACGGCAGCCGCGACCTCGCTTCGGTCGAACGCACGCGCGAGGGCAGCCCGGAGCGCATCGGCGAAGGCATCGGATCCTGGCTCCCGTACGACGGTGCCGATGCCGTCCGACGTGATCACCTCGCGCACGTCGCCGACGTCCGTCGAAACGGCCGGCGTGCCGCATGCGAGCGCTTCGAGGAGCGCATTCGGACACCCCTCGCGGATCGACGAAAGGCAAAAGACGTCGGCGGCCGAGTACCACTTGGCGAGTTCGCGTTGCGTGCGCTCGCCCACGAAGTGGATTCGCCCTGGCGTTTCCGCTCGTGCCGCGAGCGCGCGCAGCATTGCTTCCTCGCCGCCCGCACCGACGACGTAGAGCGAGACGTCCTTGTCGAGCCGCGAAAGCGCGTCGAAGAGAAGCGGAAAATTCTTCACCGGATGCAGACGGCCGACCGCGAGGAGCATCTTCCCTTCCGCTGGCACGCCGAGCTGTGACCGAGCCGCGGCGCGGTCGATCGGTTGGAAGCACGAGAAGTCGACGCCGTTCGGAATCACGTGCGCGCGCGACGGATCGAGCCCCAGTGCTTCGACGTCGCCGAGCAGCGAGCGCGAAACGACGATGAATCGCCTCGCGCGGCGAATCGCGAATCGCAGCCACGGCCGAAGCAAAGCGTGGCGGCGTAGCGAGTGCAGATCGCTTCCCCGCGCGGACAGGACCAATGGCACTCCGAGAGAGCGTGCGACCATCGCCGCGGCTGCGCCGTCCGGATAGAGGTAATGCGCGTCGATGACGTCGAACGCGAAGCGTTTGCGTTCCCGCGACAGCGCGCGCTCGAGCGCTGACGCGAGCCACACGGCGTAGAGCGACGTCCCGATCTTCGGGGTGACGACCGACCGAACGTAGCGAACGGGAATCGATCCCGCCCAACCCTCGTCGGGCACCTCGGCGAATCGTCGCCATCGCTCGGGCCCAGGCACGCGCGGAAACCACGGAATCGGGGACACCGCGCGCACCTCGGCGTCCGCCGCGCGCGCCGCGGCCTCGATTCGCGCAACGACGAACGTCCCCTTCCCCGGCTCCGCCGCATTCGGCAAGAGCGACGTGACCGCCAGCACCTTCATCATTCGCGTACGGTGTCAGACTCCGAACAACAACAATCCCGGCTATCGGTGCCAGGCACTCGCTGCCGGATCGGCGCAGACAACCCATAGAAAAGGTTGTCCGCAACGGAACGACGACATTCTGGAGAGAGCGAGCCGCGCCTCATCGCGTCGAATCGGGCGACTTCGTCCCGCGCTCCAGTCCATATTTTCGCAGCTTCTTGCGCAGCGTCGTGCGGTGGAGACCCAGGCGCTCCGCGGCTAGCGCGCGATTCCCGTGCGTTTCCTGGAGCACGCGCGCGAACAAGGGGCGCTCGACCGCCTCGAGGAACCGTTCGTAGCTCGCCGCATCGCCGGATGACTTGAGAAACGCGTCGACGAATTCACGGATCGTCGCGGACGATGCGTCCGCAGTGAATCCGCGAACGTGAGCGGGCAAATGCTCCGGCAGGATGAAGCGGCCTGCGGCTAGCGCCTGCGCCTGCAAGAGCACGTTCCGAAGCTCGCGCACGTTTCCGGGCCACGGGTAGCCTTGGAGCATCTCGAGAGTCTCGCGTGCGATCTCCTTGTCGCACCGCGCTTCCTCGAGCACGTGGGCGACGATGAGCGGCAGGTCCTCCGCGCGCTCGCGGAGAGCAGGCAGTCGAATCTCGCCGACGCGTAGTCGGAAAAAAAGATCGGAGCGGAATGCGCCCGATGCACGCCTCGCGTCGAGATCCTGGTTCGTGGCCGCGAGAATCCGCACGTCGACCTTGCGTCGTTCGCTTCCGCCGAGCCGCTCGACGACGCCGTCCTCCAGGAACCGCAGGAGCTTCGCTTGAAGCGGGGAGGGCATCTCGGCGATCTCGTCGAGGAAGACCGTTCCGCCGTCCGCGCGCTCGAACTTACCTTCGCGCCGGCGATCCGCTCCCGTGAACGCGCCCTTCTCGAAGCCGAACAGCTCGCTCTCGAGAAGCCCCTCCGGAACGGCAGCGCAGTTGATCGGTTCGAACGGTCGCGTCGAGCGAGCGCTGAAGTCGTGGAGCGCGCGAGCAACGAGCTCCTTGCCCGTCCCGCTCTCGCCGGTCACGAGCACGGGAACGGCGGAGCGGCTGAGCGCGCCGATCCGCTTGTAGACCTCCTGCATCGACGGCGACGTTCCCACGAGGCGCGACGACGAGGCGCCCACCGCCTCGCGCAGCCGCCGAACTTCGGAGTCCACGGGCCCGGGCCGCACGATGCGATCCACGAGCGCCTTCACGCGATCGAGGTCGAGCGGCTTCGTCACGTAGTCGTGAGCACCACGTCGAATTGCGTCGATCGCCGTCTCCATCGAGCCGTACGCGGTCATCACGACGAACGCTGCATTCGGCGCGCGCTCGCGCAAGCGCGGCAGCGCGTCGATGCCCGTCTCTCCCGGCAGCCGCACGTCGAGGAAGACGAGCGCCGGCGCGCGCTCCGCCGTGAAAGCCTCGGCTTGCGCGGCATCGGAGGCGACGCGCACGTCGTGACCTTCGCCTTCGAGGAACTCCCGAAGCGCCCAGCAGACGCCCGGTTCGTCGTCGACGACGAGGATCGAGACTCTCGAGTTCGTCACGCGTTTCCGACCTTCACGCGGACGTCGCGCGCCGGAATCTCGACGATGAACTCGGTCTTCCCGCCGACGACGCCGTACCCGAGCGTCCCGCCGTGCTCCTCGACGATCTGCTTCGACACGAACAGCCCGAGCCCCGCACCGGAGTCCTTCGTCGTCACGAACGGCTCGAAGAGTCGATCGCGCACGGATGCGTCGATGCCCTTCCCGTTGTCGCGCACGACGAGGCGCACGCCGCCGGCGATCTCGCGCGTCTCCACCTCGACCCAGCCCTCCGGCCCCGCCGCTTGGATCGCGTTGAGGAGCAGGTTCAACACGACTTGCTTGAGCCGCGCGGCATCCGCCGGAACGTCGGGCAATCCGGCGTCGAGATGCGATCGCACTTCCACGCGGAGGTGGCGGCACTGCGCATCGAGAAGCCGCAGCGAATCCTCGACGACCAGATTCGCCGCCACGGGTGCGAGCGCGAGCGGCGTCGGCTTCGCCGTTTGAAGGAGATCCTCGACCGCCATCTCGAGACGCTGGATCTCGCCGAGAATGCGTTCCAAGCCGTCGCGCGAGCGCGCGTCGCCTTCGGGCGCGCGCCGCAGGAGGAGCTGCGTCGTCAATCGAATCGCCGAGAGCGGGTTGCGCACCTCGTGAGCGATCACGGCGGAAAGCCGGCCGAGCAGCGCCATTTTCTCCGCGGCGACGAGCTTCTCTTGCGACGTTCGCCATTCGCGAAGAACGGAGTTGAACGCACGAGCCAGCTCGTCCATCTCGCGAATGCCGAGTAGAGGAAGATCGCCGCGCTCGGGCGCACGGGCAAGCGCGGAGGCCGATGCGGCGAGCCCGCGCATCGAGCGCGCGAGCGCGCGCCCGAGAAGAATCGCCACGATCGCCATCGCCACGAGCCCGATCGCGCTCGCGAGGATGACGGGGCGGGCGAGCCGCCACTTTCGCTCGTCGATCACGCGCTCGGGCAGGAACGCCTCGAGCGTCGCGCCGGTCGGCAGCGACCGGCGAAAGACGCGATAGACCTCACCCGAGTCCTCGGTCACCGTGTCCGTCGACGCTGCCCTCGCCGCGAGCGCCGGCCGCGTCGTGACGGACACCGCGCCGCTCGAATCGCGGATCGCCAGTTCGGCGCCGACGAGGTCGCGCAAGAAGCGAAGCTGCTCGATCGACTCGGGCTGGAAGAACCCGGTCGGCAGGCGACGAAGCTCCTCGACCTGTGCGTCGAGCGCCTGCTCTTGCGCGTCGCCCACGAGGTGAACCGTAAGCCCGATCGTTCCGCCGAGCACCGCCAAGAAAGCCGCGACGACCGGAAGGAGGATTCGCGTCGAGAGCGCGAGCGGCCTAGCCCGCATTTTTCACCACGAGTTCGTTTGAACGAATGCGTCGAACGAAAAACGCGGGACCATGATTGGGTGAGAGGGGTGGGCTATGCATCCTTCGACGACGCCGAACGCAGTTGGAATCGGATCGGGATCTCGATTCGCCGAACGCGCGCCCCCGATGAGTCCGGTGCCGCCGCGAACGTCCAGCGCGTGCGGACACAGTCGAGCGCCGCAGCGTCGAGCTCGTCATGGCCCGACGACGTCGCGACCGTCAGCGACTCGAGCGCGCCGTCGGCGCGAACGATCGCCATGAGGACGACACTGCCCTCCAGGCCGAGGTGCACCGCACGCGCCGGATAGCGCGGCGCCTCGCGATGCACGATCGGAGAGACAGGATTCGCCGTCGCGGCGGGCGCGATGCCCATTCCGGCGGGGGCGCCGGATGGAAGCTCCGCGCGATCCGCAACGTCGCCGGCTCCGGAACCGCCCGCGGACCCGCGCGCCGCGACACCGTCGCGATTCCCGCCGACGCCGCCGATGACGGCGCGCACTCGCCGCGCGGAGCGACCGAAATCGGGCCGCAGTGCATTCGTTTCCGCGATCGAGCCGTCAACATCGGCGAGCGTGCTCGGATCGGGATCTGGCACGCCGAGCGCCGGCCCGGCGACGTCGCCGATGGACTCGTCGACTTCCGTCGGAACGGGAACGAAGTCCGATTCGGTGACGAGCACGTCGTCGACGAGGTCGGGCCTCGACAGCTCGTCGGGGGGCTCGGCTTCGACGGGTCGCCGGGGTGCAAGCGTAATGGTGAGCGGTCGATCGTCGGGCCCCGAGACCGGGACGAGCCACGCGCCCTGCGTGCCAGCGACGGCGCCTGCGGCAACCAAGTGGAGGACGAGCGAGAACGCGAACGATCGCGATCGTCCCCAGCCCCGCCGGGGGAGTGCGTCACGAGTCATGCGACCAGAGTAAACACGGTTCTGCACGTCCGCAACTCCAACGATGAATGGTCGCGACCGCGCAACCCGCGTTCCGCGGGCGGGAGGTCGATTGGCCGAATCTTCGGCAATCAGCGCGTGCGCCCCTGAACACGAAATGCCCGCGCGACGGCCACGATGTGTCCACGCTCGCGGTCGGCGCGGCAGTCGGTCGCGCCGAAGTCGCCGCCAATGACGCAGGGGGCCGGCGACCGCGGCGGCACGCGAGTTGCCACGGCCGCTCCGCGCTTTCGCCGAGTCACCCAACGAAAGGAAAAGGGAGGGGCTGCATGAATCGACTGGTCCAGCTCGCCTGCGCGGCCCTTCTCGCCTTCGGCGTCGTGCCGGTCGCGCTCGCGACGACGCCCGACGACGCGAACATCGACCCGACCGAATGGGCGCTCTTGCGTCCGTTCGCGCTCTCGATGCAATCGAGCACGACGGAGCAACCGACGACGCGCGTTTCCGAGACGACCGTCACCGCGGACCAGCTCGACGAAGAGCACCTCGTCGGTGAGAACAAGCAGCCCGAGTGGACGACGCACCGCCGGTTCCCGACGACGCGCGTCTACGTGCTCCCGCCGTTCGCGATCGAATTCGAGCAGTGGTGGCGCGCCAGGAACTTCCGCCACGACTCGACCCAACATCTGTTCCAGTCGGAGATCGGCATCGGCCTCCCCTATCGATTCCAGCTCGACTACTACGAGAACTTCGAGCGTGTTCCGCATGAGGAGGCCCATCATCTCGGCAGTCAGGTCGAGGCGCGCTGGGCATTCGCGGAGTGGGGTGCGATCCCGGGAAATCCCACGATCTACGGCGAGTGGAAGTTCAACGACGTCGAATCGGACGTCTACGAGTTGAAGTTCCTCCTCGGCGACGAGCTATCGGCGGGATGGCACTGGGCAACGAACGGATCCTTCGAAGAACAAGTGCGGGACGAGCGAGAGCTGGAGATCGCGGTCAGCGGAGCGCTGAGCCACACGCTGATCGACGAGCAATTGAGCCTCGGCATCGAAGGCGTCTGGCGACACGAGACGGCGAACGGAACGCGCGGCGATCCCGACCTGAGCTTCCTGATCGGCCCGAGCCTCCAGTGGCGCCCGACGCCGCGCACGCACCTCGATTTCGTCCCGCTCGCGGGAATCGGCGGCGACTCGCCGCAGATCGAGACCTACATCGTGTTCGGTTGGGACTTCGGCTATGCATCGAAGTCCGTGGAGGCGCCGACCTCGACGCGAGGGAACTAGCCCCGGCGATTCACCGGCCCACGTCGTCGACGGAATCGTCGGCGAGCGACGTGCACAGGATGCGATCTCCGAGGGACGGCGGATCCGGCGGCGCTCCGATCGGCAACCCGAACAGGCTCTCGATCGCAAAAGATACCGAACTCCCGCCGCCGCGTCGACGATGCCGTCTCGCATTGCGCCCCTGCGAGGAGATCCCGCGCGATCGCTCGTGGGAAACCAACCGGTGAATCAGCGCTTCGGCTTCTCGAATCGCTCGACGAGCTTCCGCATCGTGATGGCATTGCCGGATTCGAAGTGCCGGTAGGCGACGTCCCATTCGGGCCCGTTGTCAGTTCTGCATCGATCGGTACGGATGGGCCACGTGGACACGAGGTGTCAAAGACAATAATGTATCTGTCGGTATGAAACGAAGAACATCCGCCCTGCCCGTCGGCCGGCCCCGCGCGTTCGACATCGAACAGGCGCTCGATCGCGCGCTCCGAGTCTTTTGGCGCCAAGGCTACGAGGGTGCCTCTTTGTCGGATCTGACCCGAGCGATGGGCATCAATCGCCCAAGCCTCTACGCTGCGTTCGGGAACAAGGAAGCGCTGTTTCGGAAGGCGCTGGATCGCTACCGCGACGGGCCCGCGGCCTATGTGCGCCGAGCGCTCGAGGAACCGACGGCCCGCGCCGTCGTCGAGCGGCTGCTGCTCGGGGCGGTCGATCTGCTCACGGATTCGGACCATCCGCCGGGATGCCTCGTCGTGCAGGGTGCTCTGACGTGCGGAAGTGCAGCGGACCCCATCCGTCTGGAGCTGTCCTCACGCCGCCTCGCCGCCGAGGCCAGGATTCGTCAGCGCCTCAAGCGCGCCAGCTCGGAGGGCGACCTGCCGGCCGATGCCAACCCTGCCGACCTCGCGCGCTTCGTCGCAACGGTCATGCACGGAATGGCGGTTCAAGCCGCCGACGGGGCCAGACGCGCGGAGTTGATTCGGGTCGCAAAGACCGCGCTCCGGGCCTGGCCGTCGCCTGCTGAGTAGCATCCTCGAGATCGCAGTCCGCCACGTTCGGTCGCCGGTTCGACGCATCTTGCGTTCGAAACCTCTCCGCGAGCACGCATCGCCGTGTACGCTTCGAGGCGGTGAGCGACCGACTCAACGCGGGCGGCGCGTGACCACGACGGGAATCGCGGACGAGCGTTTGGCCGCTGTCGAATTCGACGCCGCTTCATGTCGGCGCGAGTCGACCTTACGCGAGGTCGGTCGGCTGCGGCTCGCAGTCGACGTCTCCCGGATCGCAGGCGACGGGCGGATGCGGGAGGTCTGGAAGCGGGACCGGCGTGGCGCCGACCCGCGCGCATTGGAGAAGGACGAGCCGCTCGGCGAGCAACGCGGCATCGGCGAGGAATCCAGATTTGCGGCGCAGCCGGCGGAAGAAGAGCGGCGCCCATCTGCCGAGGTGCTCGCTCAGAAACGTGCGACACGCGCTTACGGTCGTGTCTCGAGCCTCTTCGCTCGGGGCGATGGCGGCGCGCAGGACGAGAAGCCCGACGAATTCCATTTCCACGGACACGTGATCCGGTGGCTCGTGACGCGCCTCGGCCGGCTCGACTCCGAACGCACGGTAGAAGGCGGCGACATCGGCGAGGATGGCGGTCTGAGCGAAGATCTCGCTGCTGCCGTACATCGTCTCGTACGCCGGCGCGTCGGACATCGCGACGTGGCCGAACTGCGCGACGAATGCGTCGCGCAGCGCATCGAGTCCCATCGACTCCGCGGTCTGCGCAAGCGCGCGAACGTCTCCGGCAAGCGAATCGGGCAAAGCGTCGGCGCTCGCCGCCATCAATCGCAGCCGATCGACGAGGTCGAAGTCCGGCTCCTGAAGCGCGACGCCGAGCGTGACGAACAGGTCGGCGATCGCGAGGTCGGCGTCGATGGCAAATGTGCTCTTCATCGCGGCTCCAGCTCCCACGCGTGCGTAACTGGGAAAAATGTTCCAGGCTCCGTACGCGTCAGATCGAGTTTTGGTGCGCTTGGGATCGGACGATCACGGGTTCTTCGACGGTCGTGCGGACGATCTCTGTGCCTTTGTGGTCGAAGGCGATCACGGTGTCGTTGAACATCTCCCACTTCTTTCCGGCGATGTCGCGTTCGAAGACCTTTTTTCCGGGCTCGATCTCGAAGCGGAAGATCATCTTCTGGGTCGCGCGGAAGAGCTGCAGCACGGCGAGGAGTTCACGCGACGGAGCCGTGTACGCGGCGATCGCCGCGTCCACGCCGGGCCCGAACATCTGGTGCAGGTACGCGCGCGGTGCCCACCTCGGCGGAATGTAGTAACCGTTCGGCTCGGTCCCGAACTGCGGATAGAGCGGCAGCGCCACCTTCGCGACCTTCACCAAGAAGGTGAGCGGGTTCTTCGGGTCGTCTGCCCAGTCACCGGTTTCGCGATTCATTTTCACGAGTCCCTGCATGCGAATCTTGCCGACGCACGCGGACATGCATCGCGTCTCCATCGGTGCACCGCCGCCGAGCGGGTCCTTCCCCTCGACGCGCGGGTAGCACGCGATGCATTTCTCGCTGACGCGCGTCGTCGGCCGGAACATCGACTTCTTGTACGGGCATGCCGCCACGCACTTGCGATAGCCGCGGCAGCGCTCCTGATCGATGAGCACGATGCCGTCCTCGGGTCGCTTGTAGATCGCGTTTCGCGGGCATGCGGCAAGACACGCGGGATACGAACAGTGATTGCACAGCCGCTGCAGATAGAAGAACCACGTCTTGTGCTCGGGGAGATTCGCGCCGCTCTTCGAGAGACCGAACGGCCCGCCCTCGTACGCGGTCGCCGAGTCCTCGTGGATGTTCGGGTGCCGCCACTCTTCGTCGGTGGGGATGTACCCGAGTGCACGATCGCCGGCCTCGGTCGGACGCTTGGCCGCACCCTCGAAGATCGTCATGCCGTCGTAGCGACCGTATGGGCTCTTCGCATCCGCCTTCGACGGACTCCACGTCTGCCCGCCCGGGTTCACGCTCTCGAGGAGTTCGAGGCCCTTCACGTCCCAATACTGCGGGTAGCCGCCGTAGGGCTTCGTCTCGACGTTGTTCCACCACATGTGCTCCTGCCCCTTCGAAAACGTCCACGTGGACTTGCAGGCCATCGTGCACGTTTGGCAGGCGATGCAGCGGTTGATGTTGAACACGAACGCGAACTGCCACTCCGGGAAGCGAGCGTCGTACGGGTACGCCATCTCGCGACCGAGCTGCCAGTTGTAGACCTCAGGCATGAGTCTCGCTCCCGCGCACGGTGCGCGTTTTCCAATAGCCGAGCTTGTCGCGGCAGTCGCGGATCAGCGCCGCGACCCACGGCTCCCCGCATTTCGCGAGGATGTCGTGCATCCCAGCGAAGAACGGCGTTCGAAAGAGGTTCCAGAGCGTCTCGTCGTCGAAGCCGAGTTGGATGTACTCCTCGACGAAGCACCGGGCCATCTCTTCCGGATCGCCATCCGGCATGCCGAAGCCTTGCAGCACCATCGGGTCTTCCGGATCGAATTCGTCTTTGGGCATGACCTTGATCCTTCGAGCCCATCTCACCGGGCGACGTAGCAACGTGGCCGAATGAGAGTGACTCTCCTCAGTCGTTCTTCACTGATGCCAGCTCGCCCGCCAGATACCGCTGCATGAATGCGTTCTCCGAGCCGGGCGACATTCCCACGGTCGCCGGAGCCCAGATCCCCTTGCCGCCGAGTCCCCCGTCCTCCGCCTTCGTGATCTTCACGAGCGTTTCCTTCGGCGTCGTGTTCACCGCGTGGTTGTCGGCCTCGTAGCCGAAGAGGAATCCTTGCCGCGCCTTTGCCTTGTGGAACAACGAATCGAGCTGGTGCATCGGCATGAGCCAACCGCGCGTGATCGACTGCTGGCTGCCGTAGCGGAACGACGATTGATAGCCCGTGCCTTCCGAGAGCGCACGGCCGTCCGCTCGGGACTCGTGCGCGCGCACGCTCCGCTCCGTCGCAACGAACGCGCCGTGCTTCATCATCACGATGTTGTAGGGGTACGCCGGGTTGAGCTTCACCCGCAGCATGAGTCGCGCGACCCGATAGAACGCGTCGGTCGGCTTCCACCCGACGTAGGGTCGATCCGCCGGATTCGCGTCCACGTAGACGTAGTCGCCCTCGTTGAGCCCGAGGTCCTTTGCGGCCTGCGGGTTCACGTGAAGCTGGTGTTCGCCGACGCCAGGCGACCGCTTGTCCATGCGGTAGGGATCGCCGAAGTCGTTGTTCCAGATCATCTGCCAGTCCGTCACGGCCCACGAGCTGTGCGTCGAGTGGCGGCTCTTCGGCGTGAGGCAGTAGAACTGGTAGCCTGCCGCCCACAGCGGGTTCTTCGTCTTCTTCACGTCGGCCCACGCCATCTTCACGTTGCGGACTTGACGCTCGCCGACTCCCATCGCGTCTTGCGGGATGCCGTAGTCGTCGGGCCGCACGTACGGGTTCGTCGACACGATCACGTTTGGCAGGTACGGCGTCGCCTCAGGCCCTTCGCGGTGGACGATGAAGTTCTCTCCGTACTCGATGCACTCGGGCTCGTCGTTGTACGCCTGCAGCCGGCCCGTCGGGGTGAAGAACGGCTCGTCGTCGTGGACTTGCTCCCAGAACGGAATGCGCGGATAGGTGCGGAACAGCATGAGCGCGGCGCCGGGCTCGCCATACTTGCCCGCCATCACGTCGGCATATTTGTATCCGCGCGTCGTCGTGGACGAGTCGAGGAGCCTCTGGATGTAGACCTCGGTCTTTCCCTCGAGCGCGAACTTCCAGTAATCCGCGAACCGCTTGTCGCCGAGCACCTCACCGAGCTTCGCGGCGAATTCCGCCTCGATGAGGATGTCGTCCTTCGTGTCGAACACGGGCTTGATGCCCCCCTTCCAGATCTGGAGGAACGGGTTCGAGCACGAGCCCGTGATCTCGGGTTGGGTGAACTCCATCCACGTGTTCGCGGCGAGCGTGATGTCCGAGTACTCGACGGTGGAGGTCATCTCGATCTCGTTCCCGACGATCATCTCGACCTTCGGGTCCACGTTCTTCATCATCTGATAGACCCACTTCGCGTTGTTGATGATGTTCACGTTCGTGAACCACATGAGCTTCGTGGGTGTGGGAAGGTGCGTCTTGCCGGTGAAGACCTTGCGGCCATACTTCGGCGTGTTCACCACGAGCGGCTCGTCCGAGTAGTTCCAGTAGGCCGGCTCCTCGTCGTACGTGTAGGCATGCGCCTTGATGTTCTTGCCGTCTGCCGCAGGATCGAGGTTCGGCTCGTGCGGGTCTTCAGCGACCCATCCCTTGAAGCCAGGCCCCGTCTCGACCGAGCCCTGGAAGAGCGCGGCCTTGTAGTTCCCCGCCCACGTGTGCGAGCCGCCGCCGGGAATGCCGATGTTGCCCGTGAGCATCATCGGCAGGTAGGTCGCGCGGTTGATCTCCGTCGCGTGGAACCAGTGGTTGATGCCCTCTCCCACGTGGATTGCGGCCGGCTTGATCGTGGCGAGGTCCATCGCGAGCTGCTCGATGAGATGCTTCGGCGAGCCCGTGATCTCGACGACGGTATCGAGGTCGTAATCGCGAAGATGGATCTTGTAGAGCTCGAAGAGCGGCGCGACCTCGACGGACTTCCCGTCCACGAGCTTCACGGTCCACTTGCCTTCGAGCGCCGGGTCGAGCCCGCGGCTCGCCATCCGTTTACCGATGTCGTCGCGCGTGATCGCCTGGAAGTCCTTCGTCTTCGCGTCCCACACCACGAAGTCGCCGAGCTTTTCGCGCTGCTCGCTGGTGAGCCCTTGCTTCCCGGACGGGCCCTTCGAGATGTCGGGCGCCGTGTAGCCGGGGAAGAGGTCCTTCGCCTGGAGTCGCGTGAGCGTGTCCGTGCGAACGAGGAGCGGGAGGTCGGTGAACTTCTTCACGAAGTCGGCGTCGTAGAGCTTTCGATCCATGAGGATTCGCGTGACCCCGAGGAGCAACGCAGCGTCCGCTTGCGGCCGAATGGGGATCCAGTAGTCGGCCTTCGTGCCGGCGGGCGAATACTCGGGCGTCACGACGGCGATCTTCGCGCCGCGCTCGATCGTCTCGATGAAGAAGTGATTGTCGGGCCTCTTGTTCTCGATGAGGTTCTTGCCCATGTGCAGGTGGAACTTCGTGGACCGGAGGTCGTTGAGGTCCATGTCGCTCGCCTGCAGTCCGTGCACGAACGGATGGCCCGGCGCTTGATCGCCGTGCCACGTGTAGTTCGACCAGAGGCGCGCGCCCTTCGCGTCTTCGTGCTTCACGCCGCGCACGTGCTCGTCGAGGAGCGCGAGGGTGTTCGCGAGGCGATACATCCCGTACTTGCCCATCACGCCGAGAAGGCCCATGCCGCCGCGCATCTTGAACGTGCGCGTGCCGGCGCCTTCCCAGTGCTCGAGCATCTCGGGCGCGTAGCCTTGCGCGAGGAGACGCTGCTTGCCCTCTTCGCCCGAGTAGCGCTTGGCGATGGCGATCATGCCCTTCGCGATGTAGGTGAATGCGTCGTCCCACGACGCACGCACGAACTCGTCCGTGCCGCGCGAGTCGAACTTGTACTTGGAGCGCAGCGCATCATCGAGTTCCGGGAAGCCGTCGTCCGCCCACTGCTTCCACCCCTTGCGGATGATCGGATAGCGCAGTCGGTACGGACCGTAGAGTCGGCGTTGGAACGTGAAGCCGTTCGAGCAGCCGCGCGGGTTCCAGGAGTACCCGCACTTGTTGCCGTCGATGTCCGTGATCTTGTGGTTGTCGTAATTCTGCTCGCTGCGAATCACGACGCCGTTTCGCACGAACGCGCGCAGGCGGCACTCGTGCGTACAGTTCGGCGAGCAGACCCACGTGAACGACGAGTCGTACCGGTACTGGTCGCGGTAGACCTTCTCCCAGTCTCGCGACGGGTACGCGCCGAGCGGATTGTCGACGGCGGTGACCGGTTGCAGGTTGGAGAATCCGAATGCACGATTCGCGATCGCCGCGACGGCGCCCGCTGCAGCCGTCGTTCCGAGGAATTGACGTCGAGTGAAGCCCATCGTCGAGACCTCCTATGCACCCACTTCCACGCGCGGGACCAGACGCAACGCCGGCGGCGCCGCGACCGCTTCGCACGCGGGCACGCAGACACCGCAACCCGTGCAGCCAAGTGGAATCACTGCGGGCACTCCGTCGTCGAGGGCAAGTGCCCGATCGCCCTCGGGACACGCCGCGAGGCACACGCGGCAATCGCTTCCCGCGGCCGCCGTGCAGAGCGAACGGTCCACCGCTGCGATTCGCGGCGCGCTCGATTCGATCGCCGTCCCTGCGCGACTTTCCCGGGAACGCAAGGGAATGACGAATGCGCCGAGAAAAGCCCGCCGATCGATCGCCTCGCTCATGGCATCACGCGCCCACTGTTTTCGCGACCGCGTACCCCTCCACGCATCGTTCGCACGCGCCGGATTCGGGGTCGAAGTCGCGCACGATCTCGCGAATCTCCGCGAGGTCCTTCGCGCGGAGCAATCCCTGCGGAAAGTCGACGAGTCGGCGCGTGGGGAAGCGACACAGCGGGCAAGGGTCGCCCACCACGAATCCGCGATTGCCGACGGCCCCGAGCAGCGAGCGAGCCGGCCGTCTCGCCATCCCGAGCAGCTCCGGGAACGGGATGAGACCTCGATTCCAGAGAAGCTCCGTGCAGTGACGAACGCGCTCGGGTTCGGCTTCGGGGAGAACTCTCACGACATGCGGTGCCCATGCTTCGAGAGATCGGCTCGGCAGCTGCCCTCGCGCCGCAATTCGGCCGTCGACCGAGATCGACCAGAACAGTCTCAACCGGTCACGCACGGCGTTTTCCGTGGTGCCCGTGCCGAGAACCTGGCTCGGGTCGGGCGTGTACGCGAACGCGGGGTCGAGGAGATCCGCCAAGTGTTGGATCTCGTGTCTCAGGAAACGCGCCAGCGCCGACGGATCGCGAAAGAGAGCAACCGGAACGCTGATTCCCGCGAGCACCTTCCCCGGGCCGCCGAGATCGGCACCGGATTCGTTCGGTCGGCTCGGCGCACGGAACGAGACGCCTGCGGTCACGCCCTCGCCGAAGATCTGCGGAAACTCGTCGAGAGCGCGCGTGAGGAGCGCCTCGTATCCCCACTCCTTGAAGAGACGACGGTATGCCGTCTCGAACGCGGGCTGCCGATCGCCTACCGTTTTGTCGTAGAGAGGATCGAGCGCCCCGCGAATCGCGCGCTCGAACGACGCGATGCCCGATTGGCTGGCAATGCGCGCGGCATCCTCGACGACGGCTTCGCACAAGGCGGGGTCGACGTCGAGTCGTGCGCTCACTTCAAACCTCCGGGAAGCCGGAGCTGCATCCAGTCCGTGACGGACTTCTTGCCGTTTCGATCGCCCTTCGAGCCGTCCCAGACCGCGAAAGCGATCGGGACGACTTGTCCGGAAGCGAACGACGAATCGAGTTGGCCCTGGCCTGCGAGTGACCGCACGAACACCACCTCCCAGCGTCCCTCGCGCCAGATTCCGCGGCCGCGCACGTTCTGATCGGGCGGCGGCTGCGACGTCAGCGTGCCGAATCCTTCGGCGCACAGGTCCTCGACGGGAGACGGATGGAGCCGAGTCGCCAACGGATTGCCCGCGGCTTGACCCGTGAGGAACTGCGTGTCTTGCGCCGCACGACCGAGCATCGGTTGCTGTCCGAGATCCGACTTCGAGAACGGGTAGACGTCCATCGCCATGTTCGGGTGCGCCGTCTCGACGTCGCGGAAGACGTCCGGTGAATCGAGGTCCGCCTGCCAGTCCGCCTTCCAATGCCAGATGTTCACGCGATCGCCCTTGGCTCCCATCGTGAAGAGCGTCGGCGCCTGGCCCGTCGACGGAAGCGGAAACTGAACGGCGCACGCATCGCGGAATTGCTCGTGCTTCAACACGTCTTGGTCGATGACGTCGTCCGCCCATTCCAGCCGGACGGCGAGATCCGTTCCATTCGTGACCGCGCGGACGATCACGGCAACGGCGGCTTTCGGCCGCGTCCAAAGCGTGCGCAGAGGCACCGCGTACGCAGTCGCCCGCGACCAGACGGTCGCTTCGGGCTCGACGCCGATCGCACCGTCGACGCGCGCGCACTCGATTCCGTCGTCCGGCGACTTGGCGGCGGCAATCGAAGGATCCGGCTCGACGGAGAGCGATTGGACGAACGAGACGAGCTGCCAGCGCTCGGCCTCCGTGAGGAGATCGCCGTACGTCGGCATCGGCGTGCCGGCGACGCCGGTCGAAAACGTTCGGTAGACGTCCTTCGGCGTGGAGCCGCCTTTGTACGCGTTGCGACGCGTGAAATCGTAGGCGGCGATCGGCGCGCCCCAATCGTCGTGAAGCGTCGCGGCGGACGGCCCGTCGCCCTTGCCCTCTTGCCCGTGGCATTCCCAGCACTTCATCCGCTGATAGACCTGCTTGCCGCTGGCGATCGATTCGGGCGTCGGCGCCGGGGGCTCGGGAATCGTGATCGGCTCCGGCGGTCCCGACTCGGCAAACTGCGAGGAGAACTGCTTCACGTAGGTGATCACGGCGCGGCGATCGTCTTCGGCCAGACTCCGCCACGACGGCATCGACGTTCCTGCGAGCCCGTTCGTGACCGTCCGCATCAGGTCCTCGTCGGTCGGGAGATCGCCGGTCGGCGTCGACCGGAACTTGAAGACCCCTCGCGTGAAGTCGCGCGGCTTCGGGTAGAGGACGTACGCGGCCGGTCCGTCCCCCTTGCCCTCAGGCCCGTGGCAGGTCGCGCACTTCGCCGTGAACAGGTCCTTTCCGCGGGCGAGAGCGGACACCGGAGTCGTCGGCGTTTCGGGAGCTTGGGGCACCGATGGAGTGATCGTCGAAGACGTGCAGGCGAGCGCGGTCAGCGGGACGAACGCGATGACGGGCCATGAGCGCATCGTTCCTCCTTTCAACTCTCCCGAAGATCCTGGCGTTTCAACGACGACTGCTGCGCTCCCGTCACTTGGATGGAGCCGTGCCCCGTGGATGGATTCGAACGCCAAGACCGTGCCGAACGTGGCTAGAATGCGTGTGACCGAAGTCACAGGTCGGTTCGATGGAGAGAAAATGGAGCCCGCCGAGCCCTCGACCGAAGACGTTCTCCGCGCGGTGACCTTTCTGCGCGGCCTGCCCGCGGAGGATTTCACACGTCTCGCGCGCACTTTTTCGGAGAGGCGCCTGTCGAAAGGTGAGGTGCTCGTCGAGGAGGGCGACCCTGGCGACAAGTTCTTCGTGGTCAAGACGGGCGCCGTCAACGTCTTCAAGTCGTCGTCGGACGGACGAATTCAGATCCTGGAGACCTTGCGATCACGCGGTTTCTTGGGGTTGATTCCGGCTCTCGACGGCGGGCCTTACCCGGCCGGTGCTTCGGCGCGCGAGGACGCTACGATCCTCGAGATCCAACGCGCCCAACTCCTCGACCTCATCCGAAGTCGACCGGAGATCGGCATCACTCTGCTGTCGAGCCTCGCGTCTCGGCAGCGCCGTCTGGTGGAGCAGGTCGCGGCGCTTTCACTCCGCAGCGTGAAGAGCCGCGTTGCGGCGTTCCTACTCGACCGGGCCTACACGCACGGCGTCCGCCGGGAAGACGGCGTCTTCTTCGAACTCGGGGTGACCCAGGACGAACTCGCGTCGCGCCTCGGGACCGTGCGCGAGATCGTGTCGCGTGCGCTGCGGGCTCTCAAAGAGGAGTCCGTCATCCGGCAAGACCGCGACGCCGTGACGGTCGTCGACATCCACCGTCTCGCAGCGACGGTCGCGGGACCGCAATCGGCCCCGACTCCTCCCGACTCGCGATGACGCCCTGCGGGACCGCGTACGCGAACACCCGCACCACCGAATCAACGCATTCGACCGCTCGGTCTCACGCCACCGCGACCTTCACGCAGTGGATCGGTGGCAGCGAATCGAAGAGGCAGTCCCACTTGTCGCCGCTGTCGCGTCCGATCCAGAGCTGCCCGGTCGTGGTCCCGAAGTAAAGCGCCGGAGACGCGAGCTCGTCGACGTCCATCGCGTCGCGCTGGACCGTGAAGAAGCTCTCCTTCTTCGGAAAACCGCGCGCGAGCCGGGACCACGAGCCGCCGCCGTCCTCGCTGCGCCAGACCGCCGGCGAGCCGCCGGGGCACGTGCGCGTCGCCGGCTCGAGCGGAAGCACGTAGACCGTGTCGGGATCGTGCGGGTGCACGACGATCGGGAAGCCGAAATCGGACGGCAGACCCTTCGCGATGGAGCGCCACGTCCGGCCATGGTCGTCGCTGCGCAACACGCCGATGTCCGGGCGCCGACCCCCGGGGCCGTCCCATTCGGCCCAGCCACCGTGATTCTGCATGTAGAGCCGACCGGGCGCATCTTTGTGGCCCACGATCTTGTGCACGCACTGGCCGAACTCAGGGTAGGGATCGGGCGCGAAGCCGGCGCCGACTCCCTTGTTGGCGGCCTTGAACGTTTCGCCGCCGTCTTCGCTCATGTAGTGACCGCCGGTCGAGATGCCGAGGTGCACGCGGTTCCCATCGCGAAAGATCGTGTGCATGCAGAGCCCGCCGCCTCCGGGCTGCCACTTTCGCGCGTGCGCATGATTGCTGATGCCCGAAACCATCTTCCAGGAATCGCCGCCGTCGCGGCTCCTGAAGAGCGACGCCGGCTCGACGCCGCACCAAAGATCCTTCTTGTCGTCGCCTGCTTCGAGCGACCAGATGTTCGCCAGGGCACGGCCGTCGTCCTTGGGGAACGCGGGAGCCGACTTCGTCTCTTTGAACTTCTTCCCGAGATCGGTCGAGCGCAGGACCTTCATTCCGAAAAAGGGATTGCAGCTCGACGCATACAGGCGCGGCGTGCCGCGCGTGTCGATCAACGTGGAGTAGACGGCTACACCGGGTCCGAAGGGTCCGCGCAGTGCAAAGCGGCGGCGGGCTTTCGGAGATTCGGCGACGAAGACACCTTTCTTGGTGCCAATGCAAAGAACGACTCGTTCCGGCATGTTCAACCTCCTGAGACTGCGGGCAAGATCGTGACGACGTCCCCGGGCACCAACTCCGTGTCGAGCCCTTCACGATCGCGCATGTGGGACGTGTTCACAAACACGTTCACGTGGCGGCGCACCGCACCCGTCTCGTCGCAGATGCACCGGTGCAACGACGGGTACTTGCGCTCGACCTCCTCCAGGGCAGCGCGCACGGTCGCTGCGGAAAGCGAAATGTCCGCAGCGCCTCCGCAGTGGGTGCGCAGCACCGCCGGCACGTGAATCGTGATGACCGTGGATCGAACCATAGGAAAAAAGTTCGGGCACCCTAGCCGATTTCGCCCTCCGCGTAAATGACCCGCCTGTCCCTGATCTGAAGCCGCATTTTACTCATCGACGCTGTCAACAGCGTCGATGACGGCGCCGCGCAGCCCGCGATTTCCGACGAAATCGAATGGCGCGAGGCTTGCTCGTCGGGGCCGGCGATGGACGAGCGCGAATTGCTGCAGAAAGAGCTTTTGCCGAGAAAAGAGCGAACATGACCACGGCCAGCGATCGGGCGATCACGGAGTTGATGCACGCAAAGGCGTTCATCGAAATGGCGGTCCTGAACGTGTCGGTGGATCTCTTCAGCGGCGCCAACGTCGAGGGTGCCAGAGCCCGCGACGCGATCATTCAAGCGCTGTCCGAGATCGAACTCGCGATTTCGGAGGTCGACCGCCGCTCGAGGGACTCCATTCCCGAGCCGCTCTCAGCGCTCCCGTGTTGATCGCGCCAACCGGCCTTCACTCGACATTCTCCTCATTCAACGCGCCTGGCGAGCATGCGAGGCGCTCCTCGGAACTGGCGAGCGAGGCGTCGTTGGCTTCACAGCCGAGGCAGTCGCGTTCTCTATCTCGAACGTCGTGATGCCGCCCGCGTGGCTCCATAGGAATTGCGCAGAAGCGGCGACAGGGTCGGGTCATTCGCTTCGGCCTTGGAGACGGCGACGGGTGCTTCCGCTCGGATGTCCGACTTGCCCTCATCCGATCGGGGAGCCGTCGAGCACGCGGTCATAGCCAAGAGGGTGACGAGCCCGACCGGCACTAATTTCCGAATGATGGGGGAGTCCTTGAAAGACTGGCCGTCGCCGAAGACGTGATGCGACGTCGGCTCTGGCGCGGGTAGTCGAGATTCCGCCCGACGGGTGCACGCCCGACCGGAGAACGTGCGTTCAGCTCGTTTGGTGGAACGTGCAGCTCACGAAAATCGGATGCAACCAAAGGCTCCCGCGAGCGCAAGCGTTCACACAGTACCCAGTCCGCGAGAAGGGCCTTGGCGAACTTGGTCTCTGCGGCTCGACAGATTTGCGCTACACGCCTCGGGGTCATCCGGGTGCCCTCGACCTTCGCGAGGACATCCGCGATTTGCCGATAGGTCCGGATCCCCAGCGACTTTGGTTCAGTCTCGCCAGCAACGCGCGGCGCTTCGTTCGTGCTGCAACTACGATCCATAGGTCGTTGCCTCCTGGAAGCCCAGCCCCGATTCCCTGCGAACGAAAGTGCAAATGAGGGACCACGACCGCTGAGCGACGAGCGGATCGCTCATGCCGTTCTGTTTTCGGGTGGATTCCTCGGCATCGACAAAAAGTGCTTCGCGATCCCGACGGCGAGGTGCAGCTCGATGCGACGGCGACGAAGCCCCTGCTCGCCGCCACGTAGGAGTCTCTCACGAATGTGCTCGGATTCGACATGGTGGCCGCCGTGGACACCAAGGCGTCTGCGGACTTGTCGGCGCCGCGCATGAAGTCGAAGGATTTTCTCGGCCGCCCGAGGACGAGCAACGACGCAGCAGATGAGGCGGCGCAGCGAGCCGCAGGTCGGCAGCTTTGTGAGAAGGGCGGCCTAACGCCCGATGATCCGCCTCGCCCTCGAGATGCTCATCGGGGACCGCGCGAAATACGCAGGATTGCTGCTCGTCGCGACTATCTCACGCGAAGCAAGACCGCATTGCTCAGGCTCGCGCCGGTCCCCGAGAGCGATGCGTCGTCGCGGACGATCGCCTGAAGCGTCACGTCGATGGCTCGGCCGATTCCCGAAGACCGATCGATCACGACCGAGGGCGCCGGCGTCGACGGAAGACTCGCCACGCCGAGGATGTTCTCCCGACCCCAGTTGTTGGCGATCCGGAGCGGCTGCGGCGCTCCTCCGCTGAACGGCGTGGGGAAGCACGCATCGCCGAGATCCGTCGCTCCGCGACGTTGTCGCGTGCGTGTCGCGGATGTGGGAAAGCCACGCGAAACGTAGAGGGCAAACCGGGCTCCCTGCACCGTCCGTGAAGGCGGCGTGGCCATCGTGATCGTGAGGCGGTCCGTGGGTGCGAGCGTCACCCACCGTCGACCCGAGTCACCCGACGACCCGTTCACGAATAGAACGTCCGAGATGACGCCGGCGGCCGCGTTCACGTTTCCGATTCGCGGACCGGGATCGACGCGCACGATCTTTCCGACCGATGGGATGTCGTCGACCATTGCGTAGAGAATGTAGAAGCCAACGGGCGCGCGATTCGACTCGACCGGAACCGTCGCTTCCACGGTGTCGCCCGTTTGCGTGAACGGGAGCCGCAAGAGGCGCGGCACGCCGCCATCCACCCAGTGCGTGACCGAACTCGTCCCGATGAGAACGACGGAGGTCACCGCCGATGTCCTAGAAACAGTCATCGTGAAAGGCTCCCCGTTCACGAGATCGGTCGTCGACACCGACTCGATTCGAGGACGAATTCCGCGCAAGAGGTACGGCGGCTCGAAGGCCTCGATGTCGTTCGAGATGCCGGGAAACGCAGGGGAGCCGGTTCCGGCTGTCGTCACGACGCGGCCGTCGGGGACGAGAAGCGTCGTTGCGTGATACTCCCGGAAGTAGTTCATGTCGGCGACGCGGCGCCATCGATCGAGAACGGAGTCGTAGATCTCGGCGATCTTCGTCTCCCCGAACTCGTTGGTCGGAACGGTGGAGTTCGGGTCCTCGAGCCTGCCGCCTGCGGAGAGAACGGTCCCGTCGGGAAGCAGAACGACCTCGGTCTGGGCTCGGGTCACCGGCGGAGTCGCTCCGAGTGACCATTGCTCGGTTTGCGGATCGTAGAGCTCGACCATGGAGGGCGCGACGAGGCTTCCCCGCGTCACGCCACAGACCATGGCGCGTCCATCGGGGAGCACCACCATCGAGTGGTCGCAGTGACCGGGCCAAAGGCGATCCGGCTGGACGAATTGGCCCGTGTCTCGCCACTGCCCGGTCGCCGGATCGTAGAGCTGCGGCGGATACCACGTGCGCAGCACCTCACCCGTGAACAGCAGAACGGAGGGCGGGTAATCCGAGGCGCGGCTCATGCTTCCGGTACGAGTCCAGGTGCGACGCAGCGGATCGTAGATCTCGCAGGTCGGCGTCCGCTGCGCGTTCGGGCGCTGGCCCCCTCCCATGAGAAGAGGCCGGCCATCCGAAAGCCTCGCCATCCCTGGATACCAACGCTCCTCGAACATCAGTGGCAGCACTTCCCAGGTCATCGTCGAAGGATCGAACGCCTTCGCGGTTCGCACCGCGTCACGGAAGTCGTCCGTCCCCTGCCCGCCGAAGAACGCAAGTCGACCATCGGCGAGAACGGTCGGGATGTGACAGCCTAGTTGCGACGGGGAGCGAGGAGGAAAAGTCTTCGCGCCCGTCACGGGATCGAAGAGGACGGGCTCCTCGGTGTCATGGCAGAAGAAGATGCGCCCATCGGGAAGCAGCGACGCCGAGTTCGAGGCAAAGAGGGCCTCCGGGCTCGTGTTTCCGATGATCGTCCAGCGCCCCATCTGCGAGTCGGCTCCGAGGAGGAAGTCGCGAGAAAGGTCGGAGCCGGAAACGGACAGAGGAATCTCTCGGTACTCGTAGCCGACCGCCGAGGCGCCGAGGAGATAATTGCCGCTCGGGATCGCCGTGAAGGAATAGCCGCCGGCAGCGTCGCTTCGAGCTTCACGAAAGAACGAGAGATCCGAGGTTGCCAGCGTCACACGCGCGGCCGAGATTCCGCTCGTCGAATTTCGCACGTTTCCCGAAACCGTTGCGGCAAGCGCTCGAGACGAGAGAGCGACGAACACGAGCAGACAAATGCAGGCGTGTCGGGCAGGCATGTGCGACCTCCTGATCGAGAATCCCGCTGGGAGATGCTACCAGAAGGTGCGTTCGAGCCCAGATGGCGTTTGCCGGAATGGCAACCGGCGCGACCGAAGCGCCGTCGCAATCACGAGCACCGACCGGACTCTCGAGGTCCGCTCGTCGAGCGACGAGTCGGAAGCAACCTCACGGGCGTCGGATCCGATTTCGACCTCGCACGTCTAGCCCGACGTCTCGTTGCCGGTCGTGACTCGACGCCACGGGCTCAGCGCTGGAGAAACAGTGCGCTGGCGCGCTCGCGTTGTCGCGGCGTGAGCGGCTTCTCCGCGTCTTCCACCCTGCGCGCGAGTGATTCGAGAAAGTCGACGTCGTCCGTCGTCCGCTCGATCTCGTGCGCACACAATTCACTGACCAGCGCGTGATCGGCAACGAGGCGCGTTTCTCTGCGCAGGCGCTGCGCTGCTTGATAATCTCCGTCGCTGGTGTGGCGTGCGCACGGATGCACTCTGGTCTCCGAATTCCCGTCGATCATCTAGCTTCTCTGGCTCCAATTGATGTTCTCGATCCCGTTACTCGATTCAGTCGTCCGATTGCGTTGCGTCGGACGTCACTGATGACTCGTCTCGTGTCCGCCCCAATGGCAACAGACGGCGACCGCTCGAGTTGTCGGTTGAAGATCCGCACGGGGAGGAGGCGCCTTCGAAAGGCGCGACGGCTCGATGGGCGGGTCCGCACGAACGTGCCGATTGGAGAGACGCAGTGTAGCCGGCACCGAGTCGTCGTGTGCGTGAATCTCGGAAAGACGGCACGACTCGGCAATCGGAGGCGGCCGCGTCCACCCCAAGTCGAGTCCCACGCGTCCGTAAGCCGCGTCGCCACGAAGCGAAGATTCTCGTCGGGGAGCGATCGCATCGTTCGCGAGCCGCCGCGGATCGCGCGGCGATGGCGCTTCGCGCTCGTCTCGAACGCGAGTGCTCAGCGACCGGAGCCGGGGCTACGACGCCACCGCCTCGAGGAGATCCCGACGGTTTCTCGTTCTGGGCGAACCGCGCAGACGAGTCCTTTCGATCTCCGCGCCGTTCGGCGAAAGTAAGCGCGATCCTCTTCTGCATCGCGGCTTCAGCGTTTGCGATCGGACGAACCCTCAGGGTTGGCGCAGGGACTCGACGACCGCGGTGGCGAGGTCGACGATGAACCGTTATCGTAGCGGCTCGGGCTTGGAGACCCGATTATTAGGGACTTCTCGAAGACGACGGATCAGCCGCGAGTCTCGTGAGATTCAGCGTGACCAACGCGGTGAACATCGACGTCCGCTGATTCCCGACGAGCGGCGCACCCGGACGCGCCAACCGGCGAGCGGGGGGAGCGCGAGGTCTACTCCCAACCCTCTTCCGCGAGTGCATCGTGCAGCTCATCGGGGTGGTGACGGCAGTGATACTCGATCTTGCTCGAGTCCTCGTGAGCCTTCGAGTAGGACATGCCCTTCGCCATGAGGTTTCGCTCGTGGAGTTCGTGCAGGATCACGAAGCCCCTCTCGACCTGGGTGACGTCGTCGTCGATCCACACCTCGTTTCGCGGCACGAACTCGTAAACGTGCTCGTGCCCACCCTCGGTGAAGTCGATGTCGAAGGCGGAGCGGACGAGCCGCCCATCCACGAGCCAGACTTTCACGCCGCTCTCGAGCGCCTTCAGCAGCCGTCGGTGCACAGTCTTCGGGTCCGGCAGAGCGCCGCCGTGCATCGCCTTGCTCATGTCGCGGGATCGGCGGCGCTCGGCGCGCTCGGCGAGATCCGCGCGGCGGATTGCTTCGTCATAGCTCGTCTTGTGCTTCATGAGGCGATGCTCGACGAGGAGGTGATCGATGAAGAATCGAGCCTCGTCCGGAGAGCCTTCTTTGTCGAGCCAGAACTCGTCCTCGGGGATGAAATGAAAACGGTAGTGCTGGCCGAAGTTCGTGAACTCCTCGTCGATCCTAGTGCGGACGTACGCCCCGTCGACCGAGTAGATCTTGATGTCGCCGCGCCGGCCGATCAGGCGGACATAGGGCTTCTTCGAATGGTCCGCCGACTTCTTCTTGATCATGCCCGGCGATCTTAATGCAAGCGCCGACTCGACGGCAGGTTCCGCTTGGTGAATGCGGCACGACCGTCCCGCGGAAAAGAAAGATCGCTCGAGGACGCGTGATCGATCATCGACGCATCGCGACCCGGCACGCCTAGAACTCGAATTCCACCAGCCCGCCACCCGCCGCGGCGATCAGGACGAGATCCTCGGTCGTGAACTTATCGTTCGCGCGAAGAACGAGTCGCGCGCGCTTCTGCGATGTCGCTGCGGCCAGACGCCGGAGATCTTTCACACTGTACATGCTCGCGTCGAGTCTCAGTCCACCGCCGACGGCGGCAATTCGAACGAGGTCATCGATGCTCCTCATCCATCCCTCCCTGCTCGGGATGCGGTGGAGAAGCACGCCTCGGCTGGACCCTCGCGGGCGAACCACTCCATCAGACCGTCGGACACCTTGGTGAGATCAGGTCTTGATTGCGCAAGACTCACGCGCGTCCGTTCGTTTGCCCCCGACGAGCCACAGAATATCCGTATTGTCGATCTCGGCGCAAGGGGGTGCGTTTCGGCCTCGAGTGGAACGCCTTTAGATGAATGCCCCGTGCCTTTCGAACGGCACGCGAGTCCGAGGGCCGGGTCGATTTCATCGAGCCACTGACCCGCAAGGATGACAGCCATCGTGCGTTCATCCGGCCGAACGGTGCGTGCTTTCTACAATTCCGAGGTGCGCGATGAGTAAAGGAAAGATTCTCTATCTCCCGACTGAGCAGGCTCGCCGGCTGATCGCGGCGACTCGGATGGATTCACCACGCGATGCGGCGCTGTTTCTCCTCGCGTATCGCCACGGGCTACGTGCATCCGAGGTTGGGATTCTCACTCGAGAGGACGTCAGCCTCCGAGCGAATCGGATTCGTCTGCGACGGCTCAAGGGATCGCAAAGCGGTGAGCATCCGTTACAAGAGATCGAAGCGAACGCGATACGCACCTACTTGAAAAGCCGGCGTGACTCTCTACCGCCTCTTTTTCTCTCTCGAAACGGAGGTGGGGTGGCGCGTGCACGACTCGACGACCTCATGAAAGATTACGGTCGACGCGCGAAGCTCCCCGCTGACCTACGGCAGTTTCGTGTCCTTCGACATTCGATCGCCGTGCATCTCTTCCGTGCCGGCGCCGACATCCTCTTCGTGAAGGAATGGCTTGGCCACCGGTCGATCCAGAACACGATCGTCTACTTGCGGCTGGTCCGGGTGAAGAAAGAAGTACAAGTGGAACAACTCTTTTCTTCCGAACAGATCGCCTCGTGAGCCATGGTGCGCACGAGCGATTCCGGGTACCCGCCGTGAGCTAGCGTCGGCAGCTCAACGCTTTACACGTAACGTCCAGCTCTGCCGCTCTCTAGCCATTTCTCTTGGCCTAGTTCTTGCGCGCGCCGGGCGGGTCGAACGCATCGTGAAGAAAAGTCCCGGTGAGAGTCGAGTCGAAATTGCTGCATCGGTTGGGTAGCGCGTGCGCTTACGAGGCAGGGCTAGACTGCCTGTCGATACGGCCCGCGCCCGCGCCCAGCGACTTCATCCATCCGTGCGGGGATGTCGGGCCGAGTTCGCAGGTCTTGCGCCGGGAGTTGACCTACGGAAGGCGAGAAGCAGGAACACTCGTCACCGTGAGCCTATGGCGGGTCGAGCTTCCCGAAGCGTCGTAGCCGCGCTCGAGGACGTCCCGCGTCGAGCTGCAAACCCCGCGTTCGTCGGCGCGTGATTCCAGCGATGCCGATCATGCCGCTCACGAATCGGTCGCCATCGCGCGCATCGCACGGCTTTGCTGACGGCGACCTCGTGCATCCATGATCGGTTTGTCCGCAGATCGAGAATCGACATCCGGGAGAACGCGTGAGCGCGCGGACATTGAAGAATTTGGTCGCTTCGGCGATCGCGGTGAAACGCGGTGAACGCACAGCAGAGGACGGCGTTCGCCTCATCGTGTCAGCGGTGAACCGTCGTGTCCCCCTTCGTGTTCGCTCGATGACGACGACAGCCAGCGCGCAGCACCTGACCGACTTCCAGGCGGTCGTCATGCTCGCCGAGGACGCGGAGCGGGGCGGCCTCATCGAGATCTACGACCGAACGTGGATGAAGCGGCTCGAGGGCGAGTACGTCGTCGCCCTTTCCGCCCGGCTGACCGGCGAAGGGAAGCAATACCTCGCGCGACTCCGGCGCAAGATGCAATGATGCGGATCGCGCGCCCCAAGTAGCTCGAGCGGGAAGCGTTCAGACCTTGCGTGTGTATGCGATCCCGGACTGCTCCATCACGTAGAGCGCGCTCAGCGCGCCCCGCCTCGCCACGTGGGCAGAGGCACGTTCCCCAATGCAACGGCGAAGGCGGCCCGCGCCAATAGCTTCAGCCCGCGGCTCGCGACATCATCGGCCAACCGGTTGTGGTCGATGCGATCCAGCCCGTACGCGACGGCCTGCGCTCCGACACGCCTTCACGAAATCACCCGCTCCGGCGCCAGCCAGATCTCGCCCCCCTCGACGACGACCTCGTAGCGATCGAGCTTCGCGTACGTGCCGCTCGGCGGGAGCGGCTCCGCGGTCACGGCGGAAAGGCGTGATGGCTCTCTGGTCCGCATCACGACCGGGGTGCGGTCGGGAGGAGAGGCACGCTGGACTGCCGCGTGACCGGGAAGTCCGTCGAGGCGAGCGCGGTTTTCGCGACGCGCTGAACGGAACGGGTTGGAATCATTCCCATCCATACCCAAGAACGAGAATGAGATCTTCGACCTGGTGATCTTCGATCAGGTTCCCACCGCCAGGACGTGTGATCGTGATCCTCCAAACGGCGGGTGGGTCTGTCGGCACGACCTCAATCGCGGCCGCAGACACGTCCTTCTCGTCGTAGTGCAGTCCACCGTAGTTCGCCCGGTTCTTGACCAGCTTCATCGTGTTAGCTTCCGCGGGCGGCGGGACCGGCAACGGAGGGGTCAACGTGACTCCGTACTCCCCCGAATCAGTGCAACGAGCCAAGAGACACAGTCTGTTGATTTTCAGCGTCTTGTCCGAATCCCGCGTCGGGAAGAGGACTGGCGACATCTCGAATTCAAGAACATTTCCGTCGCCCTGATTCGTCGGGTTGAGAAAGCGGCTCCACTGAGTGGGGAACTCCCGGCGCAGGTCGAGAGCCCGCACTGAAGGAGTCGTAACGTCGTCGCTCAAGTAATCGCGGAGGTGTCCGATGGCACCGTTCTTGAAGGCGCCTGCGTCCTCCCGCGCCGTGTACTTGACGTGCAAGATTGCATCGTTGATCGACTCGTAGTCGAACTGGCGCAGCGGCCGGCCGAAGTCTGGATTGGCTGGGTCTGGGTTGTTTTCGGGAAGGTCGCTGAACAGTTCAAGTGCCCATTCACTGATCACCCCCGCTCCCTCGAACGGCAGGTAACGCTCATCGCGGAAGGCGAGCTCGAACATGCCGCTGTCGTTCTGGCCGCTGCTGGCTGCGATCGCCTTGACGGGCACGTTGCTCTCGATGAACCGTGAATCGTCCGCAGGCATCCCGGAGTCGTCAGTATTCCGCGGATAGCCGTTGTCCCCGTTTGTTGTGTCGATGCGTACGCCGCTCTTGAGCAGGCGCAGCGTGCACGAGATCGTCGTATAAGGTCCGGTGACGCACGGGAGGCTCAGGCTCACTGACTTGATGCGGCGGAAATAGTGGCCGGGATAGTCGAGATCGAAGATCTCTTCCGGAAGCCTGAAGAAGCACCGCCCTGTCTCACGGAGCCGGACCAGTGCCAGGGGATCAATCTGGACGAGGGAAACGTGCTTCGTCAGCTCGAACTCGCGCCGGTTCTGTTCCAGGTACGCGGAGTCTAAGCGCCGTAGGTCGTATTGCAGCTTTTCGCCCGAGAGCAGCCCCTTCTTCAAGCTGTCCCAGTAGCCGAAGCTGATGTAGCTGCTGTCCTGGCGGCCCAGCTCGAAGCGGTAGCAGCGCTCGGCGCGCTTCGCCAGGTCGTACGCGAGCTTGTAGCTCTGGAAGTAGACGCCGGAGATCTGCCCGATCTGCCACTGGTAGAGCTCCTCATTCGTGTATTTCGACCGCATGAAGTCATCGAGCGCTTTGGCGTTCTCAATCTGGGCAGTGTGGTTCTCCAGTTCCCTTTCCGCGATGGCAACGCGCAACTCGGCGGCAGCGATGGACTTGTCGATTTGTTCGATCTCCGTAAGCGCAAGGCGCTTCTGAAACTCCCAGTCCTGTTGCCTTCGGACATAGCCCGCCATGGTGGCGACCCAAGACGCCGATTGGCTGAGCATAGTCGCAACGTTGTAGAGCCCATTGGCGCCCCGCGTGGTGCTTTGTCCGACCTTGTCGCCGCCCGCCGCCCTTGCCGCAACGTGCGGGCTGCCGCCAAAGCCCGAGGCACCGACATGGAAGTCCGGAATCAGGAACATGACCCCTGCCAGCACATCAGCAATGGTGGCCGCCACGTAGGAAGCCAGAGACGCGGCATTCAGCCCGGCAGCAGCGATCTCTCCCGGATCCATGAAGACACGACTGCCATAGTAGTCAGCCTTCGCCTTAGCCAGTTCTTTGCCCTTCTTCGCCGATGCGAGGTTTTCCTTGGCTTCCTCGATCTGCTTCTCACGGATAAACTTGACGGCCTCCAGGACGCGGATTTCCTGCCCTTGCCGCAGCACGCTTAGCGCTTCGCCGTCCTTCTTCTCGAGAGCAGAAAGAAGCGCAGCACCAAGAGCCTTCACGTCGTTGCACACCTCGTTGGCCTTCTGGAGGAGTACGTTGAACCGGTAGAGTGGCAGGGGCGCATTGAGGTCGGCGAGCGCAGCCCCAATGTCTACGCCGGCTGCCACGGCTTTGACGAGGGCGGCGGGATCGATGGGTGGCTCGAACAGTGCCAGCTGTCGCACGACGCCTTCAATATTCATGCAGTGTCGAATTTTGTAAAGCCGATCGGCGACAGTGTCCCAGTAGCCCAGCATCTTCTCGTTGTGCGGAATGCAGAAATAAAGCATCGGCAGCGGCGCCGACTCTGGTCCGTATACCCCCGTTCCTGTTGTGGGCGGTATGAGGTTCTCTACGTCCACGAGCGCGTTCGCAAAGGTGTCGAGCTGCTTCACCAGCTCGTTGAAGCTCTCAAGCGGTGGTTTGGCCTGCGGTGGGATCTTCTTCGGCCGTGGACCAAGAAGTTCTGCTGCCAGGACGTAGAGCTGCGTCGCCTCGTTAATGCTCTCCATGCTGTCCTGCCGGAAAAGGTAGTCGCCCCACGCGATCAGGTTGTCCAGGTACTTCATGACGACCGTCTTCTGGTAGGCCACTGTGCGATAGTTGGCGATGCGATGCGGCTCGAATGGGTTGGTGCGCCAGTCGAACACCTGGTTTTCAAGCGCCGTCTTCGCTTGCGGGGAATAGCCAGGGACACGCGTATCGCTCGCCAGCATGCGCAGGATATTCTCGATACGCTGCTCCACGTACTGTGGTTCCGTTGTCTCGAAGAACGGCTTGGTGATCCAGTACTTGCTCATTGACGAGCCACCGGGCACTGGGCTCTCGACACCGATCGGGTTAAAGATGAAGTGGTACCAGTCCCGTGCCTCTTCGAAGCGCTGGTTCCTGCTCAAGGCGTTCGCGATCAGCAGCGGGGCGTGGAAGAACAGCTCCCAATTGTAGGAGGAGTAAGAGCCGTCGGGAGAGAAATCGACGTCCTCCTTCGGATAGAACTTATCGGAGTTGGGCTCGATGACGCCGACGGTGGGTTGGTACATGTACTTGAAGCTGAACGACGTGCTCTTTAACTGGGTATCGCGGCTCATGAGCGCGGGTATCCCTTCCAAGGGGTTATAGATCAGCTTGGCGAACTCGCAGACGAAGGGATGATAGAAGTTCTTGAAGTGGAACCGCGCTTGCGAGTGCAGCGTTGGTGACCAGCCGCTAAGCTTCAGATGAAATGCTCGCATCAGCCATCGCTCCATCATGCGCTTCATCGCGTCGGGCGAAAACGGGGGCTGTCCTTCCTCCGGAAACTGCTGCTGGAATCGCTGCTCTTGCTGCGCCCGCACCGCCTCGGTGAGCGCCCGAGGGTCAAACTTCTTGATCTGATCGAGCACCACGGCCCGGAAGCCGTCTTCGGTCTTGCGCGTCTCTCTTTTGATTTCCGGGTAATACGATGTGACGGTGGAACTGAAGCCGGCGATGGCGTCGATCTGCTCCCGGGCGGACAATCGCACGGGTAGGACGAAGAACGTATGCTTGCGGTCATTGTAGAAGAACGGGAGCCAGCTGCCCACGAAAGAGGGCAACTCGCCGCCGATCTCGTTGGGAAGGAAGAACTTTCCATTGTCCCAAAGCTTGTCGAAGTAGGACATTTGCCAGGGGGGCACGATCCTAAACCGATCGGGGGTCTGCACGAGAAGTTGACTGCCGTCTTGCTTGGGCACGGCGCCGGCGATGAATTGCCGCAGGGTGAGGTCGTTCTCCTTGTCTGATCGCTCGTATTGGTTGAATTCCACCCATCTCTGAGACTCGTGGTCAGCCATCTCTGGTCGAAAGATGGGCAGGAATCGTCCAAGACTCCTCGTTAGTTCAGGGATGCCTTTGCAGCCTGCGACGTCGAACGCGCCGTCGAGTTTCGCGAATCCGTATGTAAGCTTGTTGCGTCCATAGACAACTCCGAAGTAATTGATGCCGAATTGTCCATTGGTTTCGCTTCGATCGATCGGCATGAACAAATAGCCCCGTCGCACGAACTCGTCCTTGAATATCTCGCTCTCGTCGAAATCAGTGGAGAGCTTCTTCGGAGTCCATTTCCCCTGACGGTACTCGCTGACGGCCATCTGGAGTTTCAGCTTCTTCGCCGTCTTGTCTGGTGTGAAGCTCTCCCCGTCACCAGTAGGTGCCTTGGGAATCTTCATAATGCTATTCTGCGATTCGTCCGGGACTTCCGTGAAGACGGGCCAGAAGAGGAAGAGGCGTTTGTTGATGACAGCGGGAATGAGATAGTCGCCCTGGATATCGATCTCGACCTTCGCCCACGGGGTCCACTGGCGGTAGTCGAATTTCCGGTAGTAGTAGAGATGAGGCTCGGCGCCGTTGGTGCGGCCGAAGGCATGAAGAGTGGCGTTGTCGCCATCGTCCTCCTGGTAAAAGCCGGCGATCTCGAGCTGGGCGACCGTGTCCAGCTTCTCCAGGTAATTCGCGAACGCCGTCTCGACCGTATATTGGTTGATTTCGTTCTGCAGCAGCTCGTTTTCCAGGTCCATGAAGAAGGACGATCGATCCTTCTTGAGCTCAGGCTCGACGAAGTTTTCCGGCCACAGAAATATTTTCTTGTTTGCGACGGCAACCTGAAATTTACGCATCCACTTCCACCAACGCCACGCGCTGTCGCCGTCGACGCCATCGGCCTGGACCTTGACGTCCGGCTCAATTCCCATGAAGCAGCGTTGCACGAACAGCTGGACGGACCCAGACGCCTGGACGAGCCGGCTGGTAAGCTGGCAAGCGCCCATTTCCACGTCGAGCAGGTAGTAGGCGTAGAGGTCGTTTGTGTTCTCCCACTTGTCGGTCGGGGCATCCGCAGGCTTCGGTTGTGCAAGCAACCACGCAGCAAGTGCATCCCGCTTTCGATCCCGCAGCGCATCCTGGATCTCCGCGCTCAACGTGAGCCATGTGTCACCGCCGAGCTTGGAGCGCAGCAGAGCCTTGAGCGTCTTTGCCTCCTTGTCCGTCATCGCAGCGGAGCCAAACGTCTTCACCATGTCCACACCGGCATTGAGGCTTTCGACGAAGTAGAAGGCCCGCCGCACACGCTCCCAGCTCTCGGCGAGCAGGTAGTCGTTTGGATAGACCAGATTGAGCGCCCCGATGAGGGCCACAACGTCGGCATCCGTCCATGCTTCGTTCAGGAGTTTCACGTCGGCGGCGAAGTTAGCCTGCGCAGCGTATTCGCCTTTGCTCAGCTTCACCAGCACTTCGAGCAGCGTGATGCCAGTCTCTGGCAGCCCCGCCCGAAATTTCAGCAGTCGACTAGATCTCAATACGCGATCTATCGGCGCCAGCGCTACTCCGGCGTTCAACGGCACGACCGCGAAATCGAGATGTTGTGCGCCAGCAGTCACGCCTCGGAGCCTCTCCAACTCCGCCAGACTCAGGTTCCACTTCTTCCACAGCGCGGCGATGCGACTGGCCCAGAACCAGCCGTCGAAACTGGTCTTGAGCGTGGAGTAGTCCACGACGCCCACCGTCGCGGCGAATGCACCCGTTAGGTGCTCGAGTAGCGCGCCGGGCAGGATGGCGAAGTCGGTTAACAGGCGGCGCCCGAGTCCCTCGGTCAAGTCCAGCTGAGCGCTAACTCGGCGAATGACGAGTCCCTCAGACAGCGTCTTGGACAAGTAGGTCAGACCCTTTTTCACCGCCGTCGCGAGATTGTCTTTCAGCTTGTCATTCGTCGGATCACTCAAGTCGCGGAGAGGGAACTGGAGATCGGCGTCTTGCAGCCAGAGATTCTCCGGCGGAAACACACCTAGCGTGGGCTGAGTGAAGAGGGCGTTCACGGCGTTGCGATAATCCAGGTCCGCCGAGAGCACATCCAGCTCGGCCTTCTCCTGCACCGACAGGATTCCGACTGCGCGCAGCACGCGCGATTCGGCGTCGTACGAGATCTTCGAGGTTAGCGCCCCATCCGCGAGCGCCTTGAAGTCCACGGCGGCAGGCAGGCTCGCGAGCGGTGCGATGAACACCGGATCGAGGAACCTCAGCGCAAGGCGCGGAGCCTGGAAGAAGGTTGAAACGGCCTCCTGATAGGCCGCAATTCCGGTGACTGCCGCAAGCGACGGGGCGCCCAGCAGGGTCGCCTGTTGTGCGGCCGTCATCAGCCCGGTGAAGCGCAGCCGTGGTGTGTAGCGAATGGGGATGTTGACTGGCGCGCCAGTGATCGCTGCTGGAAACGAGAAGCCCGCCGGCAGATCGCTGATTGGCGCCGCCCCTGGCTTATCGAACAGATCCTGAATGGCTTGCTGGTAAGATGGCATACCGGTTACCGCTGCGAGCGAGGCATCGGTCAGCAATATCGCTCGCTGAGCGGCGGTCATCACTCCGCCGAACTCGAGCACCGGCTCGTACCGAATCCGGATGTTGTTGGGCGCGCCCGTAATCGCCGCGGGGAGGGTGAAGCCCACGGGCAAACCCGGGACCGCGATTTCCTGGGTAATCTCGTCTCTCAGCGTGTCCACGAAGAACTGCGCCCCAGACTCGTCGCGGTCCAGTCGCTGCAGAAGCGAAGTGAGGAGCGCGGTGAGACGATCCACGTCCGCGGGTGGCTCGAGAAAGTCGTAGCTGGTCGGATCGTATTCCTTGCGAATTGCCTGCAACTCGGTCCGCAACGCCGCGAGGAACCGGGCGGCATCGGTTTCCTTCGCCGCAGCCTTCGCCGAACGGTCGGCCGCGAGCAGCCAGTTGAGTTCGTCGGGCGTGAAGCCCATCCCCTTGAGGTGATCGGCATTGTCCACGAACTCTAGCGTCACATGTGGATCGGCAAAGGTCGGGACGTCTTGCTGAAGCAGTTTCAGCACCGTTCTCCACTCTTCCGCCTTGAACTTGAGGAGTCTTGCAAGCCAGGCGTGTCGCCAGAGGAATGACAGATTCGCCAGTGTCAGATCGTCGGTGATGTAAGCCGCACCGTTCGAGGCGCGAGTCAAGCCTGCGAAAAGCGCGAGATCGGTCTCGCGCACGCCCAGGGCCGAGAGCACGACCGGTTGGTGGCCTGGGATCTTCTCCGCCGTTGGACCGACGACGTCCACTGCGGCGACCACGAATGCCGCATCGAGCGGCTGGATCAGCTTCTTGTTCATGAACAGGCTCTGGTAGAACCCGTCCGCGCGCTTCTCGTGTGGTTTGGTGAAGTGTGTGTCGGTGCTCAGATCGTCAAACAGCCCGCACAGTTGCGCGACCGTCGTCTTGGCGCCCAGCCGCGTCCTCAGCCGGCCCAAGTAGTACAGGTTTATCAGAACCAATTCGTCCAACAGCCATTCGCCCAGAGCGTTCTGGTGGCCGATTCCGCGGCATCGGAGAACGAGATCCAGCTCCCACACCTTCCAACCGCTCAGCTTGCGCCACAAACGTAGGAAGCGGTGAATCCGATCGAGTTTGGCTGCGTTCAGCCCTTGAATGACCTTCTTGTCGGTATCGCACGACGAATCGAGGTGCTGGATGGCGATGTCGTCTGCTGGGTTGATGAACGGGAGATCGATCAGCGCAAGCAACTCGTCATACTCGATGCCGCTTCTTCGCAGGAAGGTCTTGACGTTCGGGAGTTGGTCCGGGTTCAGCCATCCGGCGTTACCCGTCTCGCCCCAAACGGCCTGCTGGCCCGCCACGGTGGGGTCAGCGACCAAGATGATGCGCTTCTCGTCGAATGCAGTGGCCGCATCGCAGCTGATGCCAAAGTACTCTGCGGCGATGTCGCCGTCCGTGGGGTTGTTAGGCGCAGCGGGCCCGCGAAACGTCCGCATGAGATCCCAGCGTTGCAGGTTGCTTTGCCGGAACGCCGCTCTGACTTCCTCAGCAAAGAGGTCGAAAGGCAGCCAAAGCGGGAAGCACGCCTGCTTGAGCTTGGCATAGGCCTTTGGATCGACGTTCGCCGGATAGGCCCGCAGTTCCTCGCTACTCGCCTTGGTGTTGGGCAGGACCCCGGCGAAGAAGTTCGGCGTCGCCTTCTTCTTCAGTAGGTACGTGGCCTCGTCGCCGTGCACGACCCACCGGTTCGGGTCAGCCGGATCGACTTGGGACAACGTAAATTCGCTGCCGATCTTGATGTTGCTGGCCGCGAGCGCTGCAGCCACCGCAGCCTTGGCGGCTGCCGATCCCGCCGGGATGGCGCCGAAGCCGTCACGCTCGACATCATTCGCCCCAGCCGCGACCACACGCTCAAGCACCTCGCACACGACATCCACATACGGCAACGTGGTCAGCGCGTTCTCGCAGTTGAGTTCGAGGTAACCCAGGTCCGGGCGACGCTTGAAGAGGATGTCCATGACAGAGAACCTCGGATTGGCGGCCCTGCGGTCTCGCAGGAACATGAGCAGGTCAGTGAAGTAGGCCGCCGGGCTGAGAACCGAGCGGCAGTCCTCGCAGTGGCAGATGTCCCCAGACTGAAAGAGATTGTTCCAGTTCGGAAACTTCGACAGATCGGGATGGCTGCTCTTCAGCACGCCCGGAAGTATTCCAGCATCGAACTCGGCAAGGTCACCGATCACTGTCAACACGGCTGCGTGCGTGTCGGCCGCGCGGTTCCACGCCAAGCGTGCTCTGTCGGCCGAGAAGCCGGGGCGGTTCGCGTAGCGGCGCACGACCTCGCTTTCGCCGAGTCGATAGACCATTTGGGCAGAGTGGAGCCTGTCCGCGAGCAGCGCATCCGTCGCCTCGAATGTCGGGGCCAGCTTAAACACCCGCTGTACCGCCTTGAGTTCGAGGCGGAAGGTTTCGTCCTTGGCCAAACCCTGGAACTCGGCGCGGAGACTCTTGCTCAGGAACTCATCCACCGGAGTTCGTAGCAGGTCGAATTCGGGATGCCGCTCGATGATTCGGCGCAACGGCTCGGCGTGACGAAGGCCGCGCGCGCCGCCGTTTCCTAAGGCACGTTCCAGCCCACCCGCGAAGGCTGTCGTGGGGAAGGCCTCGCGGAATTGGCGTTCCAACGACTTCGCGTAGACCTGCGCCTCTGAGAGCCGCACGCTCCCGGCTGGCTCGCTGAGACCGAGGGGAAGTTCAATGTCTCCCGCATCGTGTTTGCGCTCGATCAGCTGAACCCATTCGCGTTCGCTGCGCTTCGCGAGCGTACGGATCTGCTCGGGTCGACGGATGTTGAACTCTTCCTTGAGCATCTTGACGACGGAGAAGTCCCCCCGCGTCAAGTCTGCCAACTGATACGAGGTTCGTAGGTCGGCAATCTCCGTTTTCTTGAACGACCCGTCCTTCTCCAGCCCTGCCAGCAATTCGGGCGTCAATCCCTTGTGCTGATTGAACAGCCGCGCGAACTTCGCCTGGTTCTCTGCGTTCGCGATGCCTGCGTGATCGAGAGCCATCCTGACGAACGTGCGCGATTTGGCATCTCCCAGAACCAGGCGCACGACGAGTTCGAGGAACGCCTCGGTCCACGCATCCGTCCGCTCTCGTAGGCGATCAGGAATCTCTCGCCTGTTGAAGCTGCTGGCGAGCGCCTTGCGCACGGCTCTGGCGTCGAGGCTGGGCAGGGCGTTCGAGACCGCCGCCAGGTTCTCTTTCAGGCTCGCTTTCTCGAGGTATTCGAAGAACGAGCCGCCGAGCAGCCCGAACCAGAACTCCCTCTCAATGCCAATGCGCGCAAGGCGGTGCGCTAGTACGAATCGGGCGAGTCCCGTCTTTTCGAAACCGGTCTCTCCGGAGAGGAACGTGAGGTCTTGGTGCTCCTGGTCCTCCTCCAACTCCTCGACGCTTACACGACCAAGAAGCGGTTTAATGGCGGACTCGATCCGCTCGAACAGCGTCGGCTGCACCCGTTGCTCGAGTGGAATCGTCAGATCGATCTCCGCGCCCTCTGACGCGTTGAAGAGCACCGGCGAGGTGACGAGAATCGAACCGTCGGCATCGAGAGCCTTGACCACCAGGTCCGCGCTGCCTCGTTCCAGATTGAGGAACTGTCTTGCGGAGTACTCGATCAGGTACGCCCCACCTCGGTCGGTCTGCGACTCGCCCAGCGGCTGCTCGCTGCGCAGGTCCCGATCGAAAGCAGCGACCCTGGTTCGGGATGCCGGGACACCGTCCGCGAATCGGACGTGGCCGGTAACTCGAGAGGTCCGGGGTTCCCCCCCTTGGTTGGTCGACAGCGTGCTCATGGTCGTTCTCCTTTGGAACCTGCTTCCGTGCTCTCTTGTTTACGTCCTCAGCAGATAGTGCAGCCCATTCTCCTGAAGGCTCTTCTTCCCGTCGCGCCAGTCGAGCAGCCATTCGGCACCGGGGATGGCCGTGCCGGAAGCCAGGGTGAGTCCGGCAGCGGCAAGGGCGACCGGGGTGACTGGCGCCATCACGACAGCCAGCACGGCAGACGCGGCGCCGACAGCGATGCCTCCGGCCTTGAGCCACTGCTTCGTGCTCTGGCTGCCGAGCCAGGCGTCGCGGGACTTGGTCGCCTGGTTCAACTGCTCAATCAGGTCGGGCAGCGTCTGGGTCTCGATCTCGCGCTCGAAGTCAGTGCTCCACGGCTCCGCCTGAATGCGCCGCGCCATCAGGCCCAAGGTGTCGCGGACCTTGGCGAGTGCCTCTGGATGGCGCTGCCGATACTCCAGCACTTCCTCCAGCGGAATTGCTGGGTTCAGGATCGGCAGCCGAATCTGAGAGTCCGTCAGCGCTGCCGCCGCGAGAGCGCCCGCCTTGAGTTGGCGCTGGGCGGTCCGGTCGGCAATGACCTGCCGGATCGCCGGTTCCTGCGCGGCTCGCTGTAGCTTATGCGCCAGCGCTCGACTGTGGAACGGATCGTCGGTGATCGGCGTTGCGCCCGCGTGCAGCAGGCCAGCGAACAGGGCGTGGTTCATCATGATCGCTTCGCCCAGTGCTAGCGGGAAGTCGGCGTAGCGGTACTCGACGCCGCCGCCGTCGCCCTCGCGGTACTCGTCGTAGGCCTGGCCGGTCTCGGCGTACTCGTAGTATTCGCTCGGGTTCCCACCCGCCTGCTCGCGGTACTGACCGGAATCCCTCGCGACCTCGCGCGCGAATTCCCCCATCAGATGCCGCATTGTCTGGTCGGTCTGCACGTCCTGCGGCACCTTGGCCAGGAAGAGCGTCCAGCGCTGCTTGCCGCTGGCCTGGCCTTGTGCGTCGCACAAGCCCAGGAACTCGCGGTCGCCCATGTCCCGGCGGATGGCTGCGGCGATCGGCGCTTCGTACTTGGCCAGCACCGTGGCAGGAGAGACAATCTCCAGAATCCCAGCCCCCTTGAGCAGTCTCACGGCGTCGCGGGCGACGTGGTCGGCGCCGACGGCTCCCCAGCTTGCGCCGACCGGATCGAGCAGCACCAGCTTGTCGAAGTACAGCGCCGCCACCTTCAACAGCGGAAGCTGCGCGTTCGTGAAGGACGCGTAGGGATAATAGAAAACGTTGTGGTCAGTCATGGTGACTCTGTCCTCGCCATACCGGACACGTGTTTGTGACTTCATTCCTCTCATGGCTGTTATCCATACCCTCTTCCTATTACTGGTTCAGGGCGCGGTCTAGTCATAGAGCGGGTAGGTTACAAGACTCCCGATTTCCAGACCTACACGCAGCATCTTCCCGTACCAAGGCAACGATGAAAAACCATGAGGCGAATTAGTTGTCTCGATCGTCCAGTTAATAACCCTTCCCCCAAGATCGTATTTCTGCGATTTCGTTCTTGCATAGGCAGATTCGAACGCTGCATTGGCGCTCCCTGGCCCATATGGATTACTCGCCAGCTGAGTGAACCCCGCCTCCACTCCTGCCAATAACGCCTCAGGGGCATATAAGATGTCGCCAATTTGTTCGCCCACCCGAGATACATCAACGTGCGTGAGTAGGGCCCAAGGTAGGCGTCCAATTGTTGAAACATTATTCGAGAACTGGAACGCTTCCTTGTGAGCCTGATATGAGAACTCAGTGCTGCTTTCTGCTCTGGTTACCAGGTCGGCATGGCCATACTCGATGCCATATTGCAAGAGTTCACTTTGCAAAGCCCAGCGAGTGCGATTACTGATGGGGTCACGCGCAGTAAACCTAGCGGCCGCGCTGTAATTCGACTCTGTTGTCGAGGGCGGAAGCACTTCAGAATACTTGTTCGCGATGTATCCTTCCGGCGATTGGCTGGCAACGCTCTCGTATTGTTCAATCAAGTAATTCCTAACGCTGGATACATCTTGGTCGCGCTCATAAAGCACATTCTTCTGTAGTTCTCGAAACCGACTCTTTTCACTGGTTGGCTGGGGTACGTTCGACCTGGTCCCGGTAAGTCCCGAGACACTTCCTGCCTTGCCAGATGGTCGAGGCGCAGGTAGATCTGTCTCAGGCGCGGATGTGGCCGTCGGCTGTCTCTCGACGTCTGGAAGCGATTGCTGTACGGTCTCTTCCTGTGGCGTCGGTGTCGTTGGATCGATACATGACTGCGTCGCAGGGTCGCAATACGCGCCGGTGGGGTCGACATTCACCAATGGACTGCATTTGACATATATGTACAGAGCGGTACTGTCGACCAAACCCTTTGGATCACAGCTCACCCACCTCCCCAACCACGGCGGGTAGTACCGTGACCCGTGGTAATACAACCCGCTTTCTTCATCACGTTCTTTGCCGGTGTACCGATAGCGCTTCGGTGTCGCGGTCTGGCTGCGCACCGCCTGGTATGACGTACTGCCATACGGGGTGGATTCCTCGTAGGATATGATCTGCGCCTGGTCGTCCAACTCCAGGCTGGCTGAACCGAGGTGGTTGCCGAACTGGTAACGGGTGAGTTGCGCTGGCACGCCCGGCTCGTTGCCTTGGGTGCGGGTTTCCACCAACGCGATGCGCTGCTTGTCGTCCATGATGTGCAGCGATTCACGCACCAGCGGGTTTGCCCCGTTCTTGCGGTAGATCTCGAAGCCGCCGAGGTAGATGCGCTCGTCCTTGAGCTGACCACCGGCCAATTCAGTGACCTTGCGAACGCGTTGTCCGATGGCGTCGTAGACATACCAGGTGCGCTCGCCGCTGCTGGCCACGCCGTCGGCATCCGCGGCGTCGACAGCCTGACGCTGGGTCAGCCGCAGTTGATCCTTGAAGTCCCACTGCATGACTTGCAGGTGCGGCATGCGCAGCATGTTGCCGTGTGGGTCGTAGCCGTCGCGTAGCGTGCTGTAAGTCTCGGTGGTCCCGCCGATCGTCGTGCCCGTCAGACGGTTGCTCTGCTTCCCGAGCTCGAGTTGGCTGGCTTCGTGGTATGTGTATGAGCGCTTCCACGACACAGCGCCGGGGCACGCAACGCGATGGATCATCTCCATGAGGTTGCCGACCGCGTCGTACTCGTAGCACTCGCAGTAACGCCCCATCACGCTGCCGTCGTTGGGACTGAACAAGCCAGCCGCATCGCCGCTCAGCACGCCGACGCGCGGGGCATCGGTGTAGGAGTGAGGGATCGGAGCACCGCCCGCCTGCCCCAGGTGCTCGCGTCCGGTCGCCTCGATCAGCCGATAGACCGCGTCGTAGGTGTACTCGGCGCTCGGCTCGACGCGCTGGTTCCTGAAGTAGATTGTCTGCTGCGCGTCGTCGCGGACGTGGATGATGTTGCCCGTCGGGTCGTAGGTGTAGTGCAGGTTCTGCACCTGGCAGCCGGGCCAGGCGGCCGGGGTTGGTTGAGGGCAGTCGCCCGGGAAGTCGGCAGCGTTGCGGCCCGTGAGCAGATGCGTTAGTCGGAACGTCAGTGCGTCGTACCTGTAGGTCGTTCTGACTCCGTTTCCGTAGTCGATCTGCGTGCGTTGGCCCTTGGCGTCATAGTCGATATCGGTAACGCCAACCGGCGAATGGGCCTGGATGTTCGGGTCCAGTAGGCCGTCAGGCTCGGGCAGAGGTAGCGGTCCTGGATCTACCCAGTCCAGCCACACCTGTATCCGCTCCAGCAGGTTGGCGTCGTTGTAGCCCGGCTGGATGACGTTCACCTTCGCGCCGACCGTATGCGGCGCGATCAACTGAGTCGGCCGGTTCAGGGCGTCGTACCGGGTGCGACTGGTGTAGGTCTCGGGTTCGAGCGGCACTGTGCCGGGCCATGGCAATTTCAGTGTGTTCTTGTAGTCCTGCGCCAGTCGGCGGCGGCTCTCCCGGAGGTTGCCCTTGAAGTCGTATTCGTCGCTGACAACCACACCAGCTTGGTCGCGGAGCTCGACGACTTTGCCGCGGAGGTTCTTCGTTTCCGGGAGTGGGTAGTCCGGATGCGTCTCGCCATAGAGGGTTTGGCCGACGCGCATCTCGGCGCCCCCGCCTTCACTCAGGAAAAAACCCGTCGGCCGCCGCAGCGGATCGTAAGCCGTGCCGAAGCGGTGGTCGCGGGTGTCCCAGGCGTAGAGCGGCTTGCCCGCGACGTCGTTCAGCATCCAGCGCTCGCCCGCCTCCATGCTGGCCTGATGAACGCGGTTGCCGAGCATGTCGTAGTCGTAGCGCATGACGACGCGCTCCTTGGCGTCGATGACTTCGCGCTGATTGCCTTCGATGTCGAGGACGATTCGCGTCGCGTGGAACTCCTCGTTGGGCGGCCCGGCCGAGGGCGTGTCGCTGTACTTGGCCTTGTCATGGGCGACGGTGAGGAAGGTGCGGCCGAGCGAGTCGGCGTGGGCGACGGTGGGCGTTGCCGCATTGACGCGCGTCTTCTCTGCGGCCCGCGTCTCGTTGGTGCGATCGGCCGCGTCCGGATATCGCGCCGCGAAGGCAGCCGCGTGGCCCGCGTCGGTACGCAGTGCGTGCCACGTGGGCAGGTAGTCGGCGTTGGGCAAGCGCGCGAAGAAGTCGCCAACGTCGGCGTCGGCCCCGGGGTCGACGATCAGGGCCGTGTCGTTGACGTCCCAGGACTCCTGCCGCCACGGGTCGAAGGCCACCTTCTCCCAGGTGTGGTTGGGGTGCAAGGTGGCGACCACGCGTTCGACCGGGTCGTAGAAGAGCACGGGGCTCACGCCGATGCGGACGTCGAACTCGAAGTGATGGGTGTCGGTGAAGAACGGTTCGTACTGGCGGACGGGCATGCCCTTATTGTTAAACACTTGCCATCCGGCCGCCCTCCAGCGCGGGCTGACGGCGTTCGGCGTCCGGACCGGCCGGCCGTCAGTGCCCACCATGATCTTGCCAGCGACGTCGCGCATGGGAATCGGTCCAGGCTCAGCCTGGATCTTCTTTTGGATTTCGCGCCCGAAGCCGTCGGAGTAGGAGAAGCTGGCCTGGATCCGCAGACCGCCGGCAGGGACGGGTTCGCTGGCGTGTGTCTCGCGTGCGAGCGTCGCGGCGACGGCGGGTGCCTTCTTCGCCCAAATCGGCTCACGCCAGTAGGTCGTCG
>JACOTG010000276.1 GCA_016178505.1 Planctomycetota bacterium | reverse complement strand
GGAGCATCGTATCCGGCGAGATCGAGTCCCGCGACGCGCTCGGGCTCGTCCTGCGAGATGCGACCGGCAACCGAATCTTCCTCGCCGCCGCGGACGTCTCGAAGGTCGACGACGGTGCGGCACTTTCGACCGCGAACTTCACGCGCTACGTCGACCACGGCAAGAAGGGGGCCGCGCTCGAGACGCTCGACGTCACGTACCTCGACGCGACGACGGGCGTGCGCGTCACGCTCGTCTCGGCGATCCACGTCGCGGACCCCGAGTACTACACGACGATCCAAGGCGTGCTCGAGGCGCACGATCGCATCCTCTTCGAAGGCGTGGGCCGCGGCGACGGCACCGACGAAGTGAGCAAGGCCGATCTCGCGGACCTCGAGTTCGTCGACACCTTGCAACACGAGCTTCGAGACCTGATCGGGCTCACGTTCCAGAAGGACGGTATCCACTACGGCGGGCCGAAGTGGCGGAACGCCGACCTCTCCTGGCCTCAGGTGCAGAAGGAGCTGAAAGAGAAGAACCTCGAGCTGATCCCGAACTTCGCGCTGGCGAAGTCGCTCGGGCCGCTCGCGATGAAGCTCCTGCAGTTCGAGAAGTCGATGATCGCCGCGTCGGGACAGGAGGCGATGTTCCGGGAGCGACTGAAGCGAACGATGGGAGGGTTCCTCGCGCGCACCGACGAGATCTTCGCGATGCTCTCGGCCGGAAAGGAGAAGTGGCGCGACGAGGTGCTCGTCGGCTCGCGCAACGCGGCGGCGATCGCCGCCCTGAAGGACGAACTCGAGCACAAGGCAGGCAAGTCGTTCGCGATCTTCTACGGCGCCGCGCACATGAAGGACATGGAGCACCGCCTCGTCGACGAGCTGCACTTCGCGAAGGTCGCCGAGCGCTGGGTCACGGCGTGGGACATCCGCTGAAAGCGGCTTCGGCCGCGGCCGTGCCGAGCCGGTGCGCTCTTGCAACTCGCCAAGCGGGTCGGAGCCGATCGTTTCTGGAAGAATCCGTCGCACGGGGATCCGGAGGGGCGGCCGTCGTTGACAGAACCGGCCGATTCCCTTAGATTAGCGATCACCTCGGACATGACCCCGCGGGCAGATTCAGCGTTTGCTTCACTCCTATTCCAATTCCCTTGGAACGTGTGAAAAGAGAAAGGGCCAGACCGCCATCGACCAGCGTCACTGAATAGACGCCGGTTCGATCGGTCGCCTTCGGAGGGGTATCCCGCATGCTTCGACTTCGTTTTGGACGCGCCACTGCGTGGGTCGCCGTGATGGCATCGACGCCAGCGATTCTGGCGGTTGCGGAGCGTCCCACTGTGATCCCGGCTGCACCGAACGTGTCTCGTCAAGCCGAACTGACCGATGGTCCTGCATGGCAGGACTTCGTCCTGCGAAACGGCGACTGGTCGGTCCTCTGGAACGAGGAAGACGGCACGCCTCGGCGCGCAATGAGCCAGGGCTATGCGCTCACGACCGCGCCGCTCGACGAGCGCGCCGTCGTCGCCGCAGTTCGTTCGTTCGTGGACCAGAACCGCGGCGTGTTTCGCCTCTCTTCCGCTGACATCGAGGAAATGTACGCGTTTCCGAGCAAGAACAGCTGGGTCGTCCTTTTCCATCAGGTCTATCGAGGCCTCGTCGTCGAGGAGAGCCAGCTCACGTTCTGGGTCACGCATTCCGGACGTCTCGGCGTGTTCGAGGAGCGGGGCGTCGTTCCGGGTCTCGACCTGAACCGGACGCCGTTCATCTCGAGCGACGACGCGCGAGACATTCTCTTGGAGACGACATTGCCGGATGGTGGGCCGCTCGGCTCGACGGTGACCTTCGACGAGCCGGCGCTGTGCGTCGCCGTGTCGTCGGATCCCGGGGTGGCACATCTGGCATGGAAGGTCGGCGTCAACGTCGACGAGCCGCCGCACCACTTCGTTGGCTACGTGGACGCGCACGACAGCCGGATCGTCCGTTCGAGCGACGAGATCTACTACGTCGACGTCGTCGGTCACGCCGATGGCCGCGCTCGCACGAGCAACGGCTGCTCGGCGCTCGGCGTGCAGAACCTTCCGTACGTCCAGGCCCGCGTGCAAGGGGGCGGCAGCGCCTTTGCGGACGCGAGCGGCAACTTCACGATACCGAACGCCGGCTCGTCGCCGGTCAACGTCACGCTGGGTGCCGTTGGTCGGTGGGCGAGCGTGCACAACACGCGTGGAAGCGAGCTCTCTGCCAGCGCGTCGTTCACGCCCGGGACGTCGAGCAACATCCGACTGAATCCGAGCGGGTCAGTCGAGTTCGACTACGCGCAGGTTGACGCTTATGTTCAGGGAACACGGATTCACGACTACATCAAGGGGATCACGCCCCTCGGCAATTTTGATTTCCAGCAACTCCTGAACGTGAACATCGCATCGAGCTGCAACGCCTATTACAACGGGACCAGTACGAACTACTACAACGCCGGCGGCGGATGCACGAACACTGCGTTCGACAGCGTCGTTGCACACGAGACCGGTCACTGGTTCGACGCGGCGACGGGCGGGATCACCGACGGCGGACTCAGTGAGGGCATCGGCGATACGCAGTCGATGTATGAACTCGGTCTCGCGACGATCGGAGCTTGTTTCTTCACAGGCGGTGGTGGCATTCGCGACGGCAACAATGGTCGCCAGTGGCCGGCGAGCGAATGTGGCGGCGAGGTTCACTGCCTCGGCGAGACGTTCATGGGTGTCACGTGGAGGATCCGCCAAAACATGATCTCGAGCTTGGGCGCGGCCGGCATCCCCGTTGCCGAGAACGACACGTTCACCGCGATCTTCTCCAATCCTCCCGACATTCCATCGGCGGTCAATGCGACGTTCGTCGCGGACGACGATGACGGAAACCTCTCGAACGGCGTTCCGCATCTGGCGCAGCTGTCGGCTGCGGCGCAATCGCACAACTTCTCGATCCCACAGCCGCCGACTCTGCAGTCGGTCTCACCGGCGTCGGTCGGACGATGCCCGGGAGCGCTCGTCTCGATTCGCGGCACCAACTTCGTGCCAGGCGCGAGTCAGGTGCGGTTCAACGGCGTGGCGATGACGGTCACGAGCGTCGGACAGTCGATCATCATCGTCAGCGATGCCGGCGGCGGGACGCTCGGCCCCATCACGGTCACGGTCTCGACGCCGTTCGGATCGGCGACGATGCCGAATGCGCTTCAGCGCACGGGTGAGTACTTCCTATCGCATCTCGACCCGGCATTCATCGGGCGCAGCTTCAACTTGCGATTGTGCGGCGAAGCGAATGCGAACTACTTCGTCGTGGCAAGCTTGGGCCAAGTTGGCGCGACCTATCACGGCATCGGCGTGAACGTGGGTCCTGCACTGCGGACGATCTCGGACAGCATCAATGGAAACGCGCAACCGCTCGATGCCACGGGCATCCGCACCTTCAGCGTTCCGGTGCCGAACTTGATCAACCTGCTCCTGCGCCACGTTTACTTCCAGGGGTACGTCGCTCCGCCGGGCGCGCTGCCGGCGAGCCTGACGAACGTGAACGACGTTCAGATCTTCCAAGGTTCGAACTGACGGATTCGCGAAGAACGCAACGGCCGCTCTCGGCGTCGAGTCGGGAGCGGCCTTCTTCGTGTGGTGGGTGCGCTCAGCGCAGCGTCGTCAAGAAGCGGCGGAGCGCCGCGTTCATCGCGTCCGGCTTCTCGACGGGAACGAGGTGGCCAGAGCCCGCGACGACTTCGAGCGTCGAGCCGGCGATCTTCTCGGCGAGGAACTCGCTGAACTTCGCGGGGGTCAGCTGGTCCGACGCGCCGCAGACGACGAGCGACGGGACGGCGATCTCGGCGACGCGCTCGCGCACGTCGAACGCATTGCACGCCCGAAAATCGGCGAGCATGACGTCGGGGGCGCACGCGGAGTAGTCGGCGAGGGCGCGCGCGCGAAGCTCGGCCGGGCAGTCCGGGCTGACGCTCCAACCCACGATCTGGCGACACGTCCCCTCGAAGTCCGCTTGGAGCCCGAACAAGATCGCGTTCGTCACGCGGAGCTTCGCGCCGGTGCCGACGAGCACGAGCCCGGCGAGCCACGGCCGTTGCCGCAGCCCGATCGTGAGCGCGATCGCGCCCCCCATCGAATGTCCGGCGATGACGACCCGCGTCGAGCCGAGCGTTCGCACCACCTCCTCGACGACGTCGGCGTACGCCTCGATCGACAGGTCCGCGATTGGCGCCGATTTTCCGTGCCCCGGCAGATCCACGGCGACGAGATGCGCCGCATCGCGCAGGTCTCGCATTTGGAATCCCCAGTGCGTGCGGTTGCCACCCGCGCCGTGAACGAAGATCACGGTCGGCGCGCCCTCGCGCCTCGCGGTCTCGATGAAGTCCGCGCTCACCGACTCACCTCGCTTCGAGTTGCAACATGCCGAGTCGAACGGGATCGTTCTGTCCCGCGATTCCCTTCGTCCATTCGACGATCCCGGGCGTTCCCGTGTCGTCGTCATCGCGTTCCGCGTACGTGAACGCGATCGGCTCGCCCGCCGCAAGCGAGATGCCGCGGATCGCGCTTCGCGGAACGAAGATCTCGTAGCGCGTGTGATCGGTCCCGCGCTGCACGACGACCTTCGCGTCCGTCACGACGCCGCTTCGCTGCTCGGTGCCCGCTTGCCAGCACCACAAGATCGGCCCGTCCTTCGTGAGCGCCGCGCCGAACTCGTACTGCGGTCGGTCGTCGCCAGCCGCGGCCGCCGCTTCGGGCAAGAACGCGAACTGCATGGCGTCGCCGCGGTAGACCTCGCTGCCCGAGTAGTTCTGCGAGAACCGATCGTCGGCGACGTCGAACGCGAGTGCAACCCCGTTTTCGGACCAGCGCACCGCTGCCCGCAGGACTCCGCGGTCCCCTGTCGTCGTCGTGAACTCGGTGGCGTCCCATTCGCCGAGGTCGCCGTCGACGACGATCGCATCGGCCGTCGGCTTCGCCGCCTGGACGGGAGGCACCGTCACTTCCGCGTCGGTCCAGTCGCCGTCGGGCGCAGTCGCGCGGATCGCCGGCGACGCGGTCGTGTCGCCGTGCGGCGTCACCGAGAATCGGACGCAGAGTCTCGCGCCACTGTGTCCGACTCGAGAGAACGAGCGATCGACCTCCCGCACGTCCCAACCCGTCGGGGCGTCGAGGACGAGCTTCGATTCGGCGGTGAGGCCGCCGGCGCTGACGGCATTCACCGAGACCTCGCTCCCTTCGTCGCGGCGAATGCGAAGGTGCTGCGTCGGAAACGAAAGGACGGCGCGCTCGGGATTGCCGGTGACCGCGATCGTCTCGCCGTACGCGATCCTCCCGCCGTACGCGAATCGAAGGAGCGCCCAAGAGCCGACGGGCTCGACGAGCGGGCAGCTCACAGAGGCGGCGCCGCCGCCCGGAATCGTCACCCGCTGCGTCGGACGCGCGATGGATGGCCACAGAGACATCGGCGCGAGCCACGTCGCTTCGCCGGTGATCGGACCCGCCGTCCGGTTGCGAATCGTCGCGCCGAGCGCGCAGCCGGTCGACGCAACGGGATCTGTGTTCTCGATCTCGACGTCGGGCCCAAGCGGCATCGCCGCCGCCTCCTCGATCCACACGGACGCCGTGACCGTCCGCGCGCCGATTCCCGTTCCGGAGATCGTCACGAGCGAGCGGCCGGGCGCGGCCATCCCGTCTTTCGTTCGAACGCGAAGCGTCGCCTCGCAGACTCCGCGCGGCTCCACGGTCGATCGCTCCGGATCGATCGAGACGTCGAGTCGATCCGACGCTTCCACCCGCAGAGAGATGTCCGCGGTTTGGCTCTTCTGGTTGTTCTCGATGCGGACGCGAACGCTCGCCGCGCCGCCCTCGAGCTTCGCCGTCCGGACTTCGGGGGCGATTGCGATGGCGCCGTTCGCCGTGACGCCTTCGCCGAGATCCTCGAGCCAGTACGCGCTCGGCGAGACGTCGCCTTCGGTCGGGTCGAGGCTCGCCGAGTTGGCGTCGGTCGGTTTCGACGCGACCTCCAGGAGCACCGTTTCGTACGCATTCGGCTGCAGCGTGACGCGCGCGGCGCCGTCGCGCACGGGGATCTCCTCGAGCCGTTCCTCGAGAAGGTTTCCGCGCCACGCTTTGCCGGTCGCCCCGCGAAGCGCCACGCCGGCCTCGACGGCGCGCCCGCCGCCGTTCCACAACCGCGCGACGAGCACCTTCGGAGGATCCGGCTTGGGATCGATCGCCCACCGTGCTTCGCCGAACCCCTCGGGCTTCAGCGCCGCGAGGATCACGCCCGCGCCATTGATCTCGACGAAGCTCCCTTCGGGCGGGAGCGCGCCCGCGTGTCGTGGCTCCGCGCGTGTGACGATCGGGTGGTTCACCTCTTGTCCCACGCGCGACAACTCGGCTGCGCGGAAGTCGCCAAGGTGGGGCACGATGCTGTATCGAAACACGTGCGTTCCATGCATGGTCTCGAACGCGTGGCCGTCCGGCAGCCGTCGCGCGTCGCCGTCGATCCACGTTCCCGCGGGCCAGCTCGTGCAACTTCTGAGGAGGTTGAGCCCGAGCGTCCCGTCCGCGCTCGCGTGTACGCTGACCGGGCCCTGGTTCACGAGCGCGACGCCGTAATCGTCCGCGACGTAGCGGCTGCCGAGGAACGCGTGCGTGACGGGGAATCGGATGCGGTGCGCCTCGTTGAGCTCGGCCAAGGCGGCATCGAACGGCGCGCCCGGATCGAGGAGGATGAGCGGCACCGCGTCGCGAAGCTCGACGAGGCACGACGCGGTTCGAAACTCCTCGATCGAGCGATCCTTCGCGACGGCCGCGAGCAGGCCGTGGTCGGCCGTCGTTCCGAGCAGGATGCGGAAGTCCGGAACGTTCGAATCGTACGCGAGGTCGCCGTAGCGACGCTCGTCCTCGCGCGTGATCGTGGTCGTCACTCCGCACTTGACCAGCGCCTCGGCGAGAGTCCCCGCGCGCGCGATCGTCTCTCGAGGAGCCGCCTTGCCGAGCACGATCTCTCCGACCCCGAGGGCGCGGCGATGCACGACGCGGCTGCCATCGACGACCTCGGCGGCACACGCGACGCCGAGGTCGACCCAGTGCCAGCACGTCTGGTCGAGAGTCCACGCGTCCTTCTGCGCGTCGACGTCGCGCGCGAACGGGCGGCCGATCACCGCCGCTGCCGTCTCGAAGATGGGTCGCGCCCCGGCGAGCTGGATGGGGAACTCGACCCGCAAGCATTCGTTTCGACCTTTCCAATCGAGGATCGTCGTCACGCAATCGACGCGCGCGATGCCCGCCGGAACTTCGATCGACTGGCGCTTCCGGAACTCGCCCTGTTCCGATTCCACGACGATGCGATTCGGGCGCGCGGGGTCGCGCGGCAAGAGGCGCGCGAGCGCGCTCGTGCCTGGCCGCCGCTCTCCGGTCGGCGCCAGATGCCACGGGCCTTCGCCGTGACCCGGAAGGCTCGGGTACTCAGGGAGCGCGACGACGTCGTTGCCCGGCGCGCGCAGGAGTTCTCGGCCCACGCGCTTGTCGAAGAGGCTCGAGATCGCGCCGCCTTTCGACGCGTCGACGGTGACGCGAAGGAATTCGTTTTCGACGGTCGGTCCGACGGGGGGCGTCGACAGGCTCGCCGCCGGCGGCCGCGTCGCACTCCATCCGAACGCGGGGACGCCTTCGCGCTTCGACGCGACGGAGTTCCACGCGATCATGGCCGGTGCGTCCCCTTCGCCGCGCGTGTCGACGCGGCGCGCGAGGAAAGCGATCGCGCGGTCGCGCACTTCCCTCGCGAGGTCGAGCGCGTCGCGATAACCGGCCATCACGTCGAGGTACACCTGGTCGCTCATCGAGCCGGTGACGCCGTCGTGGTGCGCGTTGAACAGGAGCTGCCGCCAGGCGCGGTCGATCGCGAGCGACGGATATCGCGCGCCCTCGAGCGCCGCGAGCGTCGCCCATGCTTCGGCGTCACGCAGGGTCGATTCGGCCGCACGATTCGCGAGCTTGAGGTCGGCGAACGAGACCGGGCAGCCGGTGTAGATCGGGTTCATGTCGCGCGTCACCACCGGCACCTCGATCCCACGCGAAGCGACTTCCGCGCGCACGGCGTCGAAGAAGCCCTTCGGCGTGTCGATCACGCAGCGCGGCGAGAGATACGTCTCGTTCCACTGGCGCACGACGTCGGCGAGGTTCTGCATCGGGCGAACGAAGTCCTCGACCATCGGCAGGAGCACGTGATGCGTGAGCGCCGGCTTCGAGAGATCTTCGAACATCGCCTCGATCGCGGCGCCCGACTTCGCGGGGTCGTCGGAGGCGCGGTTCCCCGACGCGCGCAGCCGACCGTACGCGTAGCCGTAGTGGCCGGTCATGTAGTGCGTGAGGATCGATTCGCCGTCGGGCGCCATCCAGAGGAACTCGCTCGGGAAGTTCACCTCGTCGCGTGGGGCGCCCCACTGATGAAACGGCCCGCGCGCAAACGCGCCGGCGGTGTGCCGGCTTCGCGCCATCAAGCTCGGAAACGAGGGATCATGGCCGAAGACGTCGCACTGCCAGAACGCGCTCGCGGAGCCGTTGAGCACCTCGTTTTGAAAGAGCATCCCGTAGATCGCGTTTCGAGCCATCGCTTCCGCCGAGACGAGCGTCGACTGCGGCTCGTTGTAGGTGCCGCCGACGAGCTCGCATCGTCCGTCGCGAATGCGCTCACCGAGCTCGGCGCGCAAGTCGGGTCGCGCCTCGAAGAACGTCTTCAAGTAGGGGAGTTGGTGGAGTACGAAGCGAAACGAAGGCTCGGCGCGCGCGAGGTCGAGGTACGCCTGCACGAGTTGGAGCCCCGAGCCGGTCTCGGGTCCCATGCGAAATCCGGTCTCGGTGTAGTGCGCTTGCGTGTTCCACCAGACCGGGTCGTAGTGGAAGCCCGGGATCAAGTGGAGCACCCAGCCCGTGTCCGGGCGGCGAACGGTGACGGCGAGGCCTTTGTCACGTTCGCCTTCGGTGACCGCGAGGAGCAGCGGCGCGTCGGCGATTCCCTCGGGGATCGGGACGGCAACGCGGAGCGCGGTGCCGGCGGCGTTCGGTTCGGGTCGCGCGTCGAGGAGGGCCTCGCCCGCGGGCGTGCGCGCGCGGATGCGAGCGGGCTCGGCAAGCGCGCGCGTGAGACGAAGCTCGATGATGGTGGCAGGCTTCTCGGCCGGACCCTTCACGAGCCGGGTCGGACGCACGTCGAGTGGGTAGCCGTCCTGCGCCCGCGCGAGCGGGGCGAAGACGAGCAGGGCGAGGACGGAGGCGATCGGCCGAGAGGTCACGGTCGCGAATCCTAACGAGTGCGAGCCTCCGGCGTCAAACGCACTCGGTCGGACCGCGGGCAAGCTTCGTCGTCGGATGCAGACGACGAGCACGGCGATGGTGGAGAGCGAACCAAACCCATCCGCGCGGCCAAGTGGACACTGGATGACGATGGCGGCATATTCTCTCCGCGATCGAAAGCGCGGATGGTGTGCCGAGTTGGCACTCTCAACCGAGCACGATTCATCGGTCGAACAGGAAACGAGCCATGGCTGCCAAGGATACCGAGCTTCGCGGGGCATTCCTTCAGGCTCGCAAGCGCATGACGTGCTTCGAGCAAGAGGTCGCCGATGAGCCCTGGAAGCTGAATCATCTGGAGGTCGAGCGCCTTCACGCGTTCGAGGATACCCTCCAGTTCGGTGTGGCCATCTTTGACTTGTTCATCAGCATCGACGAGAGGATTCGGCTTGCCTTCTTTTCCGGCGCGCTGAAACACGATCCAGAGCACACCGCCCAGGTTCGTGGCTTGTTCGAATGGTGGCTGAGACCGTGCAAGGCCGTCGAGAAGGAACTGCTCAAGTTCGAGCAATC
>JACOTG010000275.1 GCA_016178505.1 Planctomycetota bacterium | reverse complement strand
CCCCATTTACCGCCGCAGGGAAACGACCACTCCGCCGGTCCTGACCGCCGCGTGCACCCCATTTACCGCCGCAGGGAAACGACCACGCCGCCGGTCCTGACCGCCGCGCGCACCCCATTTGCCGCCGCAGGGAAACGACCCCGCCACCGCTCCTGACCGCCGCGCGAACCCCATTTGCCGCCGCAGGGAAACGACCCCGCCACCGTTCGTCACCGCCGCGCAGCCGTTCGGAGCGTTCGAGTCGGCGATGAGGTCCTGCAGGTGGAACGGGGCCGCGCGACGGAGTCGGTGTGGCACGACGCGCGCCAGGACGTCGTCGTTGACGGAGCCACGAAGGCGAAGACGATCGTCGCCGGAATCGTCATGACTACATTCTCCTCGGAGCGAGGGGTCGCATCGTACGCAGGCCAAACGCCGAGTGAACTCGTCCCGAAGAGTGAAGGCCGGCGACCCCGCTCGGGGAACGCCGGCCTTCGAAATGTCGGAGATCTGCGATTACTGCGACACGACCACGATGCCGTTGGTCACGCCCGCCTGCCCGTTCGGAGCGTTCGTGTCGACGATGATTCCCTGGAGATAGAAGGTGCCGACCCGATGGAGGCCATTCGGCAGATCGAGCAGCACGTACGGCGACGATTGCGTCGGCGGGCCCGGCCAGTTCTCGACGCCGGCGATCGCGTGGCCCGTGTTGTTCGCGATCTTCAGAGGCTGCGGCGGCGTGTGAGAAAACGGCGTGTGCGCCGCGATGTCGCCGATGAACATCGGCAGCGTTTCGCGCGTGAGCTTCGTCGGCTCGTTGCGCCACGCATACAGCGCGTACGGCGAGTGCGCCCGCGACGGCGGCGACGCCATGCGGATCTGGAACGGGCCGTTCTGCGAGACGACCAGCCGACGATCCGGAATGCTGCCGACCGCGTTGTTGACGAACAGCACGTCCGTGACCGGCCCGATGATCGCGTTCACGTTGCCCCTGCGCACGTCGAACAGCGCTCCGACGGTGAGGATCGCGACCGAGCTGATCGTCGAGCCGCCGTTGGCGTCGCCGACGATGACGTCGTAGCCGCCCGCATTCGAGACGGTGACGAACGGAATCGTGAACGTGTCGGAATTGGCACCGAGCAGGCTCGTGCCGTTGCGACGCCACTGGTACGTCACCGGCGGCGCGCCGATCGCGACCACGACGAACGTCACGGACTGCCCCTCGCACACGCTCTGGTTCGCGGGCTGCTGGAGGATGCACGGCGGATTGCCGAAGCCCGGCGTCTCGTCCGCCAAGCACAAAGTCGTGAACGTGCCGATCCTCCAGCCGCCCGTGCAGTCCGGGCAGCGGAAGACGTGGCTCGGGACGAAGCTGCCGTTGATGTTGGTCTCCGGGCCGACCGTGGTCGGCGCGTACGTGCAGTCGCCCGTTGGCGGCGCGTCCGGGCCGATCAGCGACACTTGGTCGAGCACGCCCGACCACGGCGTCGTGTCGAGCGTGCAATTGTCGTCGGGATCGAGGTCCTGTCCGACCATGCCCGTGAACCCCGTGACGAGCAAGTGCGTCACGTTGTCCGAGTTCTCGAAGTTGAGCTGCCCCGGGTTGCCGCCCGTGAGGACGAGGTCGGGCGTGCGCCCGCAGCCGGGCGCGAACGTGTCCTCGGCGCAAAGGAAGTGGCCGTTTGCGGGGATCGCCTCGCCCGTGAGATCGATCGCCGCCTCGACAACGCCCGTGTTCGTGGCGGAGCCGTCGCCGATCACGACGTACGTGAGGCCGGTCAGCGACGTGCCGGCCGCGCCGCACAGCTCGAAGTACTCGTTGTTGTCCGTGCCGGGCTCGTCCGTGCGGATCTCGTTGATCGTGACCATCGGCGGAGTCTTCACGGTGAGCGTCGCCGAATCGCTCGTCGTCGCGCCGCAGCCGCTCGTGACGACGACGTCGTACGAGCCTGCGTCACCGAGGGTGACCGCCGGAATCGTGTACGTGTCGGCCGTGGCGCCACCGATGTCGACGCCGCCTTTCCTCCACTGATAGGTGATCGGCGGCGCGCCCGTCGCGACGACCATGAAGCTCGCCGTCCCTCCGACGAACACGTGAACGCTCTGCGGCTGCGTCTGGATCGTCGTCGAGCCGCCGAGCGACAGCGTCGCCACGTTGCTCGCCACCGACGCGCAACCGTTCGACACGACGACGTCGTAGTCGGCCGCGTCTCCCGCGCCGACGGGGTCGATCGTCAGCGTATCCAAAGTCGCGCCACCGATGTCGACGCCGTTCTTCCGCCACTGGTACGTGATCGTCCCGCCGCCTCCCGCGACGACGGTGAACGTCACCGAGGAACCGATGCACGCGTTGACGCTCGCCGGCTGGGTGATGAGGATCGGGCCCGGGTTCGCGTCGCCCGGCGTGTCACGCCCACCCATCGTGAAATCGAACGGGCCGACGATCCACGCTCCGGTGCCGTTCGGGCAGCGATAGACGTGGCCCGGTGCGTTCACGCCGTCGGGGCCGATGGTCGTCGCCGAGTACGTGCAGTCCTCGGGCGGCGCCGTGCCCTTGAGCACCGCGACCGAATCGAGGACGCCCACCCACGGAGTCACGTCGAGCGTGCCGTCGTTGTTCGTATCGAGGTCGTTGCCGATCGCGCCCGTGAAGCCGCGCACGAGCAAGTGCGTGACGTTGTCCGTGTTCTCGAAGTTGATCGGGCTCGTCGCGGTCGGGAAAACGACGTCCGCGTTCGCCAGCGGCGCCAGCGTGAACGTGTCCTCCACCGCGAGGAAGTAGCCGTCGGCCGGAATCGAGAAGCCCGTGAGAGGCACGACAACCTCGACGATGCCGCAGTTGTCCGCGCCGGAGTCGCCGATGACGACGACCGTGAGGCCGTTCATCGACTCACCGGGAGTCCCCGAGAGTTCGAAGTACTCGTTGTTGTCGGTTCCCGGCTCGTCGATCCGGATTTCGTTGAGGCGAACCGTCGGGAGCGGGTTGACGGTGAGAACGGCCGGGTCGCTCGTCGCCGTTCCGCAGCCGCTCGTGACGACCACGTCGTAGCTCCCCGCATCGCCGAACACCGTCGACGCGATCGAATAGGACGACGACGTCGCACCTCCGATGTCGACGCCGCCCTTTCGCCATTGAAAGGTAATGGGCGGAGCGCCGTTCGCGAGCACGCTGAACGTCACCGGATCGCCGACGAAGACCGTTTGGCTCGCCGGCTGCGTGACGATCGAGGTCGAACCGCCGACCGTGAGCGTCGCGGCCGTGCTCGTGATGCTGGAGCCGCAGCCGGTGACGACGACGTCGTAGCTCCCGGCATCGCCCAGGGCCACGGGGCTGATCGTCAGCGACGAGTTCGTCGCGCCGCCGATGTCGACGCCGCCCTTTCGCCACTGGTACGTCAGCGTGCCCGTACCTGACGCGACGACCGTAACCGTCACCGAGCCGCCCTCGCACGAGGACTGGCTCGTCGGCTGAGTGCTGATCGTCGGAACGCCGTTCGCCGCGCCGGGTGTGTCGAGTCCGCTCGCCGGATCGAACGGCCCGACGAACCACGGTCCAGAGCCGTTCGGGCAACGGAACGCGTGGCCCGGATTCGTGGTCTGGCCCGCATCGGGTCCGGCGATCGTCGTGGAATAGACGCAGTCGCCGCCCGTCGCCACCGCCTTCACCGCGACCGAATCGAGGATCGCGGTCCACGGTGTCGAGTCGAGGGCACCATTCTCGTCCGCATCGATATCCTGATTCAGTGTGCCCGTGAATCCGGTCACCAACATGTGGGTGACGTTGTCCGTGTTCTCGAAGTTGAGCGGATTTGCTCCGGCCGCTACCAGGTCAGCGTTGCCGATGCCGAGGGTGAACGTCGACTCGACGCATAGAAAGTATCCGTCGGCAGGGATCGAGAGACCATTCAGGCTCACCACGGTCTCGATGACACCGCAGTTGTTCCCGCCACCGCCGTCGCCGAGAACGATGTACGTCATTCCGTTCAGTGATGCGCCGGGCGTGCCCGCCAGCTCGAAATACTCGTCGTTGTCCGTCCCCGTCTGGTCGATGCGAATCTCGTTGATCGTGACCTGAGCAAGCGCAGGCGCGGCCGCGAGCCCGGCGACGAGCAGGGTGGCGGCGACCGATGGTGTCCGTCTCATGAGGCGTTCCCCTTCCGATTCGTTCGAGTCGCTCCGTCGTCTCGCGTGAACGCGCCGCGCCGACGAAGCGGGCCCGGCGAGGGCTGATTCGATCTCCACACTATCCGCGAGAATGGGCGCATTGTAGCGACGGCCGCGGCCGCTAGAACAAGGATCTGCGAGGCTCTCATGAATCTTCCGGAAGGCGGATCTGATCGCTGGAAATCCTCTCGGCAGTCTATAAGATGACGTGCCTGAACGATTCATAGGGGACTGAAGCGGCAAGCCTAACGAAGACTTGCTTCGTCGTCGCTGCGAGCGCTGGCGTCGTCGACACCGCGCTCTGAGACCGACCAGTCTACGGGGCTACATTTCACACGAGAGATGGAGAGGCACGCATGAGCAAGCTGAGTCTGTGTACCGGCGCATTGATCGCCGGTCTGTTTGCGATCCCGGCCTTTGGCCAGGTGACGATCAACGAGATCCGCGTCGATCAACCGGGTGCCGACAATGACGAGTACTTCGAGCTGGCCGGACCTCCGGGTACGGCTCTCACCGGCTTGACCTACATCGTTCTCGGTGACGGCGGCGCGGGGAACAACTGCGGAGTGATCGAGACCGTCGTGAACCTCAATGCATTCTCGATCCCCGCGGACGGCCACTTCCTAGCCGTCGAAAGCGCATTCACGATCGGAGGCGGCCTCGCGAGTGCAGACCTCAACACCGGTACGACTGCAGCAAACGTGCTCAATTTCGAAAACACCGATAACGTGACCCACATGCTGGTCAGCGGCTTTACCGGCGCCCTGGCCCAAGATCTCGATACGAACGAGGATGGCGTGCTCGATTCCACTCCGTGGACGGCGATCATCGACTCGGTAGCACTGCGTGCCGTCACCGCGGGTGGCGACTGCGTCTATTCGACCGCGGTCGTCGGCCCCGTCGCAGGTCAGACCGAAAACCCGGCGCACGCGTTTCGCTGTCCTGACGGGACAGGGGCCTGGACGGCCGGCAGGACCTCCACCGCGACGGGCAACGACACGCCCGGCGTCACGAACGACGGCGCGGCCAATACCGTGCCCGTGATCAGCACGCAGCCGACGAATCAGACGACATGCGATGGCGGCTCGGTCACGTTCACGGTGGTCGCCACGAACGGCACCCTCACCTACCAGTGGCGGAAGGGCGGCGTCGACATCGGCGGCGCAACGTCGGCGTCGTTCACGATCAATCCCGCAGGGCTCGGCGACGCCGGCAACTACGACGTGGTCGTCTCGAACGGCTGCGGCACGACGACGAGCAACACCGTCACGCTCACCGTTGGCGGTTCCACGCAGATCACGACGCAGCCGATGGGTTCGACCGTCTTCGTCGGCGATCCCGCATCCTTCAGCGTCGTCGGGAGCGGCACGCCGCCGATCACGTACCAGTGGCGGAAGGGCGGCGTCGACATCGGCGGCGAGACGAACAGCACGTACACGATCCCGGTGACCACGCTCGGCGACTCCGGCACGTACGACGTCGTCGTGACGAGCGGCTGCGGCGCAGTGACGAGCGACCCGGCCGTGCTGGTCGTGCGCACGGTTCCCGCGATCACGATCAACGAGATCCGCGTCGATCAGACCGGCACGGACAACGACGAGTACTTCGAGCTGACGGGTCCGCCGGGTGAATCGCTGAGTGGGCTCACCTACGTCGTGATCGGCGACACGTCGACCCCGGCCGACAGCTGCGGGCGAATCGAGGCGATCGTTTCGCTGAACGGTCTCTCCATCCCGGCGGACGGCTACTTCCTCGCCGTCGAGGACACGTTCACGCTGCAGCCGATCGGCAATGCCGACCTCGTTCTCTCCAGCGCCGGCAACGCCCTCAACTTCGAGAACACCGATAACGTCACGCACCTCCTCGTGCGCGGCTTCACCGGCGTGAACGCGCAGGACGTCGACACGAACGACGACGGAGTGCTCGACTCCCCGCCGTGGACGGGCGTGCTCGATTCCGTCGCCATCGTCCTCGGCAGCTCGCCTCCGAACGACTGCACCTACTCGACGACGATGGTGGGTCCGAAAGGCGCGTTCACTCCCGGCCACGTCTACCGCTGCCCGAACGCAACGGGCGCGTGGGTCATCGGCATCTTCGATCCGGCAGTCGGTCGCGATACTCCGGGCTTGGCCAACGCGGGCCCGGTCATCACGACCCAGCCCATGAGCGTTTCCGCGGACGTTGGCTCGACGGTGATGTTTGGCGTCGTCGCCGACGGCGGCGTCCTGACCTATCAATGGCGCAAGGGCGGAGTGGACATCTCCGGCGAGACGAACTCGACGCTCACGCTCTCCAACATCACGGGAGCCGACGCGGGCAGCTACGACGTCGTCGTCTCGAACGGCTGCGACTCGGCCACCAGCAATGCGGCGATCCTCACCGTCACGGCGAATCAGCCGGTTCGCCTGAACGAGATCCGAACGGTCGGCGATAGCGGCGACGTCGACGAGTACGTCGAGATCTGCGGCCCGGCGTCGCAGTCTCTCAACGGGCTTTCGGTCGTCGTCATCGGCGGCGATGGGGCCGGCAACACCGGCACGATCGACGCGGTCATCGACCTCGCGAGCACGAGCGTCCCGGCGAACGGTCACTTCCTCGCCGCCGACTCGAACTTCGCGCTGGCGTGCGGCCGCACTCCCGACCTGACCATCACGACCCCTCTCCTCGAGAACAGCGCGAACTTGAGCTTCTTCCTCGTCGCCGGGTTCACCGGCACGGTCGGTCAAGATCTCGACGCCAACGACGATTGCATGCTCGACTCGACGCCGTGGTTTGCGTCGCTCGACGACGTGTCGATCGTCGGCTCGTCGGCGGTGCCGCCGGCGGATTGCCCGTACTCGGCCACCGTGGTCGGGCCGGACGGGTCGAACCAGCCGATCCACATCTACCGCTGCCCGGATCACACCGGAGCCTGGTCGATCGATGCCACGGGCACACCGAACTGCCGAGCCATCGAGACGCCCGGTTTCGGCAACCCGCCATGCATCCTCACGCACCCGGTCGGACAGAGCGTGTGCGAGGGTCAGTCGGCGTCGTTCAGCGTCACCGCGATCGGCAACGGAACGGTGACCTATCAGTGGAACTTGAACGGCAATGCCATCGGCGGCGCCAACGCGAGCATGTACTCGATTCCTCTCGTTCACGTCGCGGACGCCGGCAATTACACGGTCCTCGTCACGGACGACAGCGGCTCGCTCGAGAGCAATCCGGCGACGCTCACCGTTGGCCCGGTCTACTTCGTTCGCGCGGGCAACGTGAACGGCGGCGTCGGCCCCGTCACGGACGTGCTCTTCCTCAACAACGGCGTCGGCACCGGCACCGAACGGCGCGTCGACATCGGACAGAACGATCCGTTCACGCTGCGCATCGACGCGGTGCCGGCCGGTGGACGGAGGTACGCGATGTACGTGTGGCGGAACGAGCCCGGCAAGACGGATCGCGAGACGCTGCCGCAAGGCGTCGGCGAGATCGCCTTCCCGACCCCGCTCACGGGCAATCTCCCGCATCCTCTGCGCATTGCCAACAACACCGGCAGGCCGGCGCTCGGCGCCGAGAATTGGCCGGGACCCCCGACGCAGATGGCACCCTACACCCTCTTGAATCTCCCCACGGGTGTCCGTCGCGCCGGCACGTTCTACTTCCAAGGCATCATCTTCGACGGACAGTCGCCGAGCGGCCAAGCGGCCGTGACGAACGGCATCCTGGTCGTCTCGCAGTAATCGTCCGAGGCACACACGACGGCCGGCCTCTCGCCAAGCGGGAGGCCGGCCGTTTCTTTGGTCGCTCAGCTCGGAAGGTCTTGGAGGAAATCCTCGAACGGGAGGATTTCGATGCCGTCGACGACACGCTTTCGCGGCGCGGTGCAGACGACGATTCGTCGCTTGACCCCACGCACGTGATCTCCGATCGATCGCAGCGTTCCCATTTCCGCTCGATCGACGGCGCGCGACACCTTCGCCTCGATCGCCCAGACCTCGCGGCCGATGCGTGCGATGAAGTCGACCTCGGCACCATGCCGCGTGCGCCAATAGAAGACTTCGAGATCCGGCCACAGGGTGCCAATGCGTCGGTACAGCTCGTACGCCACGAAGTGCTCGAACAGGAGACCGCGCTCATCCACCAGCGGTCGATCGAGCGGCCGATGAAGGAGCGCATTTCGCACCCCGAGATCGAACAAATAGATCCGCGGATGCGCCACGAGGCTGGCGCGGTCGGACCCGCTCCACGCGGAAATGCGGAACGCGATGAGCGAGTCCTCCAAGACCTGCAAGTACCGGCGCGCCGTTTCGTAGCTGACGCCGGCGTCGCGGCAGAGCGCATTGAGGTTGAGGACACGACCCGACGATGCAGCGGCAAGATCGAGAAGCCGCGCATATCCACCGAGGTCTCGCACGAGTGCTTCCGCCTGCACCTCTTCGCGCAAGTAGACATCGACGTACGCGCGCAGGTCCGCCGCTCGCGTGGATGCGTCCGCTTCGGTGACGATTCCCGGGAGCGTCCCGTGAGCGAGTGCGGAGTCCAGGTGAAACGACTCGCCGATCTCAGACGCGAGAAGCGGGTGGAGATGATGCAGGTGAATCCTCCCGGGCAGGAGGTTCGCCTGTCCGCGCCTCAGCTTTCTAGCGCTCGATCCCGACAGCAAGAATCGGAAGCGGTCGCGCTTCTCGTCCAAGAGCACTTGCACGACGTCGAGGAGAGCCGGGACGCGCTGAACCTCGTCGAGAAAAACCGTCCGAATGTTCCTGCCGGCTGCGCGCAGTTCCTCGGTGAGTCGTTCGGGGCGCGTGACGTACGAGCGGAACGTCGCCGGGTCCGCCAAGTTCAGCGTGAGTTCAGGCTCCAGGGACGCGAGTAACGTCGACTTGCCCACTTGCCGCGGGCCAAGGAGCAGGAAACTCCGCCGACTTGCGGCGATCTTGCGTTGGATGGCGCGTTCGAACATGTGGGTAAAATAGCCGTATTTTTACCCACTAGCAAGAAGTCCGCGGCGGTGCGTGCGATTGCAGCCAACGACGAGGCAGTGATCACACGGGACATTTTCTCTTGGGGGGTCGGGTATACTCGCCGGCAAGATGGACAAAGAAGTCGTTCACGGGTTCGAGCACGAGTCGCTCGAAGCAAAAGTCGCCTGGTTCGCGACGTTGACGATCGCTGAACGACTGCACCACCTCGAAGCCATGTATGAACTCGTAGTGGCACTAAACCCGAAGCTGCGACAAGGCTGGGATGATGAACCCCCTTCGGCCTCTGTTCGAATCCTTGAACTCCCATCGCGTTGACTATCTCGTCATCGGCGGTGTTGCAGCCATCGCGTACGGCGTGCCACGCGTCACGCTCGACACCGACATCCTGATTCGACCCACCCGTTCCAATGCCGCTGCATTGCTGAAAGCGTTCGAGGCGGCGGGGCTCGCCACTTCGATCCTCACGACTCCCGACGAGTTGGCGGCGCAGGAGATCACGATCTTCAAGGATCGCGTTCGCGTCGACGTCCAGACCCGAACGCCGGGCATCGATTTCGACGCCGCGTTCGCGCGTCGCAAAACCATCGACTTGGACGGCGTGCCCGTCCACCTCGTAGCCGTCGAAGACTTGATCGCGAGCAAGAAAGCAGCCGGTCGACCGCGCGACTTGGAAGACGTGCGCATCCTCGAGTCTCGTCGGCAGACGCCGTAGCGATCAGAACGAACTAGACCGATACGGTCAGCACCCGATCCTGCGGCTTGCCGCCGGTCACGCGCGCGGTCTTCTCCTCGGCATAGACGTCGACCTCGCAGCGGACGCCGAACTCGGGCAGGTAGATCCCGGGCTCGATCGAGAACAGCGAGCGCGGGAGGACGCGGCGCTCATCCTTCGTTTCGAGGTTGTCCATGTTCGCGCCGTTGCCGTGGACTTCCTCGCCGATCGAGTGGCCGGTGCGGTGGATGAACTTATCGGCGTATCCCTTCGCGGCGATCACCGCGCGTACGGCGTCGTCGACGTCGCATCCGCGCAGCCGCTCGCCCTTCGCGAGCCCGTCCTTCGCGCGCTGGATGCCCGCATCGCGCGCGGCCGCGACGATCGCGAAGACTTCCGCGATCTTGTCGGGCACGCGATCGCCGAGGAACCCGACCCACGTGATGTCCGCGTAGATCGCGCCCGGCCGCTTCATCTTCGCCCACAGATCGATCAGGACGAAGTCGCCCGCCTTCATAGGAGCAGACGCCGTTTCCGTCGGCTCGTAGTGCGGGTTGCCGCTGTTCGGCCCGACGCCGACGATCGGCGCGTCGTGGCTCGCCATGCCCGCGGACTCGAAGCGATCCATGATGTAGCGGGCGATGTCGTATTCGTTCACCGCCTGCTTCTTCGCGAGACGCTTGCCGATCTCGGCGTACGCGTCCTCGACGATGCGATAGAGGTGCTTCGCCGCTTCTTCGTGCGAGGCGAGCCCGTCCGGCGAGAGCGACGCTTCGAACGCCGCGACGAGATCGCCCGACGAGACGACCTCGGTGCCGAGCGCGCGCACGAGTTCGATCGTGCCCGCGTCGACGCGCGAGACGTACGGGATCGCGTTCTCGGGCGAGTACTGCATCGCCACGCGCTTCGCGCCGCCGAGCGTGTCGCGCAGTCCGTCGCGCAGCTCGCGCCAGCTGAGGAAGATGCGCTTGCCGCCGGGCAGAGTGTCGAGCATCCCGCTCTCGATGCGGTGGACGAGCTTCTGCGGCTCGCCCTTCGCCGGCACGAAATAGAACCAGCGTCGCGACGCGATGCCCTTCGTCTCCGGCAGTTTCAGGATGCGTGGCGCGATCGGATCGCACCCGTGGAACTGATAGAAGAGCCAACCATCGAGCTTCTCGGACTGGAGCCTCGTCTGGATCTCGGCAAGCGGGAACGCGGCGTTCATCTCTTCACCTCTCTTCGCGTTTGGGAATGGCGCGCGATCGTAGCCGCGCGCCTCTGCGCGATCAAGGCGAAGAGTGCCCGCTCGCCGGGACTCAGTCGCGGAAGCGAAGTTCGAGGCCGTTCGTGAGTGCGAATCCTTGCGCCGCGCGGGCGACCGGTTCAGGTCGTTTCCTCGGCAAATCAAGTAGCGTGCGACGGCTACTCGTCTGCTTCCAGCCAAGCAACGTCGGCGAGATCCTTCGGTCGCCCCGACGCCTTCTTGTTCGCCAAGAGATCGGCGCGGCCCAGAACGGGGATTTGGAGTTGTCCGATCTGTACCGACAGGCGGCCGTTCCATGCCCCATCGAACGCCAGCCCGTCGACGTGCGTGAGGATGTCGATTCGACTCGGCTGAACGCCGATCTGGAAGATCGTGCCGGGGCTCGCGAGATCGTTCGGCGTCAATCGATCGAGCGGCGATCCGAAGTTCGCCAGCGCTCGCCAAACTCGGTCGGCATTCTCTCGCGTGGGCCGCACCCAGATGTCGAGGTCACCCGTCGCGCGCGGGCGGCCATGCGCAGCCATGGCGTGAGCCCCAACGATCAGGTACTCAGCACCTGCCTCGTTCAACGCGGACAACATCTCGACGAAGTCGCGGTTCATCGACGAGGCCCTCTTTGAACGCCCACGCTTGCAGCGTGAGCTGCCACACCTGCTCCATTCGCTGTCCCGGCGAGAGCGACCTCAGATAGGAATCATCTTCGGAATCCCGCAGGCGAAGGACGCGCGTCTTGTATTTGGATCGATCCACGCGAGATAGCCTAATGGGTTCGACGAGGGTGCGCCAGCGCGCGACGATTGCGCGCGTCCGGATTTTCGTGATCGTTCTCCACGCGCTCTTACCGGTCCAACTCGCGGGCGTCGGGCCCTCCGGCGACGAAGCGAAGAGCGAGTGGGCAATCGAATCCTTGGCGACGTGCACCGGTTCGGCGCACGTGGGGACGAGCGAAGATCTCGAATCCGCAGAGGCAGCCCAGGCGTTGTGACGCGCGGAGGCCTGCGTTTCCAGGAGAAAACCGCCGGTGAGAGCCGCGGCGAGCGGGCACCCGTCCGTGCGCCGGGGTGCGAGCCTCGGCCGGTTTGACTCGCGGGCGGTGTGCCGTACACTTTCACTGCACGCGCCAGATCAGCGCCACGGCACTTCGGCCTGATCGCACATCGACGACCCCACCATCCTCCCCGATCGATCGGGCTCTCGAACACCACCGGACGAATCGTCCTCGCCCGGATGCCACATGGAGGATCCCCGGTTGCGTCGGCCGACGCGATGTCTCCCCTCCAATGCTCGACGCCGAAAACCAGAGAAGGAGGAGATTCGATGGGTACTCTCGAACTGTGGATCGTGAGTTCGGTCGTGATCGTCGCACTGGCAGTGATCGGCGGACGGCGGGTCCGAAGGCGCGAGAGATAGAACGGCGCGCCGTGCGATCGCTCGCGCGGCGCGCCGTGAAGTTCCGTCGTCCGGGGTCTGACCCCAATAGCCGGGGCTACATGGAGACGACCAGGATGCCGTTCGTCACGCCGGCCAGGCCGCTTGGCGAACCGGCGTCGAATTGGATTCCCTGGAAGAAGAAGGTTCCGCTCCGGCCGAGTCCGCCCGGCAGATTCAAGAGCGTGTAAGGCGCGGGCAGCGTCTGCGGTCCCGGCCAATTCTCGGTGCCCGCCTGCGGGCGACCGGTGTTGTTCGCAATCCTCGCCGGCTGTCCCGCGCCGCCGTTGATCGGCGTCACGCGACAGATTCTTCCGACTCCCATCGGCAACGTGCGAATGGTCGCGGCCGTCGGCGCGCCGCCCCAGACGTACATCGCGTACCTCATCCCGCCGGCGGGAGTCGCGTCGATGTGCAGGTTGAATGGGGTCGTCGGCGTCACCATGACGATGCGATCGGGATTGCTTCCCGCAGAGCCGTTCACCTTCAGCGTGTCCGTGACCGGCAGGACGCCGCCGTTGATGTTGCCTGCGCGGCACAGGATCTCCTCGGGCACGACGTCGAGGCTGTAGCTCAGGTTGCCGCCGATTCCATTGGGCCCGTACGCCATGACGAGGATCGAGTACGTCGTGCCGCCGGTCACCGGCCATGTCACGCGCGACTGAAGGCTTCCACTCGCGCACGACACCGCGGCGTCGTCGTTGCACGCGATTTCGCTGAGCGAGCCGCACGTACCCGTGAACACTCCGACGACCGTGTCGTAGTCACTGCCGCAGGTCTCGAACGTGGCCTGCCCGTTTCCAGCAGGCGTCACGCTGAACCAGACCGAATGCGAATTGGCGAATCCGCAATTCGACAGCGGATCGCCGCTGTTCGTCGCGAACGCCGTCGACTCGCTTCCCGTCGCCGGGAAGGGACCGGTGAGGACCGTCGCCGACGAGCACTCATCGTTCGCCGGATTGCTGCACGCCGTACCGAGGTCGGTGATCGTCAGCATGCCGGTGTTCTGATCACCTTGGAAGCCGTCGACGTAGATGTAGTAAGTCGTCCCGGATTGCGCGCAGAACGTGACCTGCGACTGCGGGCTGCACAAGCCCGAACGATCGTCGTTGCAAGCAAGCTCGACGTACGGACCGCATGAGGTCGGCGCCGTGAAGACGCCGAGGATGCTGTCGAAGAAGCTGCCGCACGTGTCGACGCTGTGAGCCGTGCTCGACGCCGCCGTGAACGCGAACCAGACCGAAGAGGCCGGGAAGTTGTTGGCACAGATCGGATCGGTGCCTTGCGACGTCGCGCACACGTTGGTGAACGCCGTCGTGCCGAGGCCGACGACGGTCGGCGTCGCGCAGTCGTCGTTCGAGGGGAAGCAACCGAGGTTTTCGTGAGCCGGAGCCGGATGGCCGACCTTCGGCACCTCCTTCACGGCCCCACGCTGAGCGAATGCACTCGCCGAGAAGGCGATGATCCCAATCGCGATCGAACACGACACCGATGAGAAACGACCGTTACCCCACGACTGCATGTTGAATCTCCTTTTCTCCCACCGCCCTCCTCTGAAGGGACGAAACATCCGCCACCATCCTAATGGACGCGACGACCGCCCCGGAGAGCAAAACACCGGAATTTCCTGGCCGGGCGACGATGCGGCGACCCTGGAAATGAGCTCGCGGAAATGCGTCCTGGGCCCGATCGCTCCACCGTCAAGTCGAAGGCCGCACGTACTTGAACTCGGCGAGCATGCGGAAGGTCTGCTTCAACTCTCGATCCGAGCGGTCTCGAGGACTGACGTCCTCGCCGATCACCATCCGGGTGCACCGCACGTTGAGCGCGGGCGAATGACGACGCCAGGCGTCTCACGCCGTGCAAGTCGCACACACGATCGCTTGTGCCGCGGCGCGCGGAGCGGGGCGCGTGACTGGGTCACGCGCCATCGCCGGCGCACTAAGAGCCCGCGCAGAAACAACGGCTCCATTCGGCCGGCTGCGAAGGCCGCTGGACTTCGTCTCTCCTCCTCGCCGTATCGCTCCGTTGATTCGCCTCCACCCACGGCACTTCGTGCCGCGGGTTCCGGCCGTTCCTCGCCAGCGGCCTTCTCGCTCGGCCTCGGTGTTCGACGCATTTGTTTCTGCGCGGGCCCTAAACACGGCGCGCCGAGCGATCGCTCGCGCGGCGCGCCGTGAACTTCCGTTTCGGTCGTCTGGTGCCTGGCACCGATAGCCGGGACTACATGGAGATGACGACAATGCCGTTGGTGACGCCAGCCAGGCCATTTGGCGCACCCGGATCGAACTGAATTCCCTGGAAGTAGAACATCCCGTGGCGGCCGATTCCGGCGGGCAGATTCAAGAGCATGTAAGGCGCTTCCTGCGTCGGCGTTCCCGGCCAGTTTTCCGTGCCGACCTGCGGATATCCGGTGTTGTTCGCGATGCGTGCCGGCTGCACATCGCCCGGGTTGAGCGGCGTGAGGCGGCCAATCGTGCCGATGCCGCGCGGAAGAATGCGAACCGTCGAAGGCGTCGGTGGGTTAGCCCAGACGTACATCGCGTACTTCCGTCCACCCGCCGGCGTCACGGCGATCTGTAGGGTGAACGGCGTCGACGGCGTGATCATCACTTCGCGATCGGGAGTAGTCCCAACCGAGCCGTTCACCGTCAGCGTGTCCGTGATCGGGAGGATACCGCCGTTGATGTTGCCGGTGCGGCAGAGGACTTCGTCGCCCACCACGTCGAGGCGATAGAGAAGATTGCCTCCGTCGCTGTTGTGCGACACGACCTCGATCAGGTACGTGGTGCCGGCCAATACTCTCCACGTCACGCTGGATTGGGTCGTCCCCGAGCAGGTCGTACTCGAGTCTTCATTGCACGTGATCTCGTTGAGCGCGCCGCACGGTCCGCTGAAGACCGCGGCGACCGTGTCATAGTCGCTGCCGCAGGTATCGAACGTGCCCTGGCCGTTCGCCGTCGGCGTGACGGTGAACCACACCGAATGCAGGTTCAGGAACCCGCAGCTGATGAAGGGATCGCCCGCGCTGTCGGCGAATTTCGTGTTCACACTACCCGTGACTGGAAACGGAGAGGAGAGCACGGTCGCCGTCGCGCACGTGTCGTTCACCGGGACGCTGCACGCCGTTCCCGAATCCGTGATCGTCAGCGTTCCGGGACCGGCGCCACCCTCGAACCCGAAGACCATGATGTGGTACGTCGTACCCGCCTGCGCACACCACGTCGCCAACGATTGGCCGCCCGGGCCGCACGCACCTTGACCGAGCTCGGTGTCGCGATGTGGAACCATCTCCCCCCAATGCGCCGCCGCGCCGCCGAGACCAACATCGAGTTTCCCTCCTTTTCGGAAAACGAGATGAGCCACCTCATCGCTTATCTGTTCGCCAAGCGCTACTTTGAGGAGCAGGGGAATCCCCGCGCCGGCAGTCGGGTCTTCGCCGCCAAGAAATGCGGCGCCTGCCACGGCCAACCGGGCTCTGGCGCGCCCAGCCTGAAGGAGAAGCAAGGCCGGTTCTCGGCGCCGCAGAT
>JACOTG010000266.1 GCA_016178505.1 Planctomycetota bacterium | reverse complement strand
GACCTCGACGCCGACGGGCCCCCCGACGTGGTCTTCACGAATGCGACGAACGACATGGTCTCCGTCTTCTTTGGGGATGGCACGGGTCAGCTTCCCATCGTCGTTCGCGTGCCCGTGGGCGATCTGCCGCGCGGCGTCGTCGTCGGCGACGTGACGGGCGACGGAGTGCCGGACGTCATGGTGGCGAACCAGGGCGCCGGAACCGTCACGGTAATTGCGGGGATGGGCAACCGGGCGTTCGCGGCGCCGACGACCTTCGTGGTGCCGGACGACCCGCGCGCGCTCGTGCTCGGCGACTTCGACGGCGATGGCATTTCCGATCTCGCGGTGACTCACCTCCGAAGCGCGTTCGTCTCGTTCTGGAAGGGCGCGGGAAACGGAACGTTCACGCTTCTCGACGGCGCGGCGGTGGGATCGGGACCGCTGACCCTCGCAGCCGGCGACCTCGACGAGGACGGGATCGTCGATCTCGCGTGCGTGGACAACCTCGAGAACCGCTGGAGCGTCCTCATTCACCGTCTCGCACTGTCGCCACCATAGCGGTTCAACGCCGCAGGCTTCGCACGATCGTGCCCTCGAGATACGTGGCACTCCACGGGACTCTGGAGGCGGCCAGCGTGGCCATCGTGTCCTCCGCCGGAAACGAGCGTCGCGCGCTCACGAACACTTCGCGCGGACAGGCGGCAGCAAACAGGTCGGCGAGCGCGGGACAGCGCGCGCCGTGGTGCGGCACGACGAGGAAGTCGCTCGTGAGATCGTCGCCGCCCGCCAGGATCGCCCGCACGCCTGCCTCCTGAAGATCGCCGAGGAGGAGCACTCCTTTGCCGTCCGTCTCGACCCGAAGCGACAGCGACGCGTCGTTGTCGCTCGCGGGAACGAGATCGGTGACGTCGTGCGGCGGATGAACGACGCGCACGCGACCGCGCGTTCCTGCAATCGGGATCTCGTCCCCGCGAGAGACCCGGCGCACGGGGACTCCCATCGCCGCGACCCGAGCGAGCGCCCGGGCCCCGGCGCACGAGGGGTCGGCGCCGAATCGGCAGCTGACCGCGACGCCGCCGATCGAAAACCGCTCTGCGATCGCGGCCGCCGCGTTCACGTGGTCGGCGTCTTCGTGGGACAAGACGAGCCAATCGATCCGGCGCACGCCGCGATTCCACAGGAACGGGGCGACGACCGTCGTGGCGATCTCGGGATAGCCCGACGATCCGGCGTCGTACAGGATCGTCGCGCCCTCCTCGAAGTGTATGTAGGTGCACGATCCTTGTCCGACGTCGACGACGGCGAGCTCGGCCGGCGCCGCCGACCGCAAGAGGCACGGAACGACGACGACCAGGGTCGCGGCGATGCCACCGCCGATGACGATCAGCGATTGCCAGCGACCTCGTGCGCGCCACGCGACGATCGCGAGAACGGCGTAGGCCGCGGCGACCGACCCGAGCGGCGGCGTCGGCAGGTAGAAGTGCGCGGCGGGGAGCACGTCGAAGAGCCACTGCGAAGCCACGAGCGCGTCGAGCGACAGACGAAGGAGCGGCGCGAGGAGCGCAACGATGGGGGGGACGACGAGGCTTGCCATCAACAGCCCCATGCCGAGACCGAGGGCTGCGGCGGCCGGCAGTCCAATGGCGAGGTTGGCGAGGAGCGACACGGGCACGACGAGATCGAAGTGCCACAGGACGAGCGGGGTCGTGCCGAAGCTCGCCGCCGCAGAAAGCGCGAGCGCCTCGAGCGGTCGAACGAGCGCACGCGGGAACGCGTGGCGGTCGAATCGCGGCACGAGCAGGACGAGCGACGCAACCGAAACGTACGAGAGCTGAAAGCCGACGTCGGTGACGTTCGGCGGCCACGCGAGCACGAGGCCGAGCAGCGACGCCGCGAGCGCCTGGAGGGGATCGCGTCGCCGAAAGAGCAGATCCGCACCGACGTAAACGGCGATCGTCCACGACGCGCGCAACACCGATGGCGCCGCACCGGCGATCAGGGTGTAGATCGCCACGAACGCGAGGAGCGCGGCCGCCATCGCGCGCGGCCGCGAGCCGAGGACCAAGCCGAGCGCGAGACGCACGAGCCCGGCGAGGATCACCACGTGCGCACCACTGATCGCGAAGACGTGAATCGTTCCGCAACGTTGGAATCGCTCGCGAAGCTCGCGCGGAAAGTCACGCCGCTCGCCGATCAGGAGCGCGATCGCAAGCGTCGCCTCCCTCGGCGGGAGCGCGCGCGACAACGTCTCGGCGAACCGCGCGCGCAATCGGCCGACGATTCGAAGGGGATGCCATGCGGGCGCGTGGGTGATCCGCGCTACGTTCGCGTCGCACTCGCCGTCGAGAACGACGCGGACGTCGTTCGCGCGCAAGCTTCGCGCGACGTCGAGGGCGCCTGGGCTGCGCGGCCGCCGGGGGCGGTGAACGCGACCGTCGATTCGAACGCGATCTCCCCAGTCGAGGCGGGGTGCGATTCCGGGGAGGCGGACGAGCATGCGTCCCGACACGACCGACTCGCCGTCACCGAATCGGGCGCGCTCGACGTCGACGATGAACGTCGAGCGATCGGGCGGATGCTGAACGTCGCGGTCGAGCACGATCGGCGGGAATGCGACGCGACCCTCGACGCGCGCGAGCAGCGGCTCGTCCGTCAGGAGACGCGAGAGATCGTCCTTCGGCGGGCGCCTCCAAGCGTCGTCGCCGCGGACCCACGCGATCGCCAGCGCCGCGACCGAGAGGCAGGCGATCAACCCGACGCGCGAGACGAGCGACGCGGCGACGAGAGAGATCCCGGCCAAGGCGAGGAGCCACGGGGACGCGGGAACGAGAAACGCGAGCACCGCGCCTACGACGGCGGCGAGCGCAAGGGGGATGAGGGGTCGGCGCACGGAGGTCCTCGATGTCGAATCGGGACCGGGTGCGGGTCCGAACGGGTCGACGACTTCTAAAGCGTTTGCGACGATGCGTCAAGCTGCCGCGGGCACCGGCGAGCCTCGTGAACGAGTTGGAGAAGGTCCGGGTCGAACGGAGGAGGGATCGATGACGGTGAGCGGCGGGAGTGAGCAGGAGTACTTCGCGAGGGCGCTCCGGGCGGTCAATGCGATTCTGTGGTCCCCGCGAGCGAGTTCCGCGGAACGGGCGGCGGCGCGCGAGGCCCGGGAGGATCTTCGCGAAGAGTTCGTCGACCAGCGCGTCGACGACATCGAAGCGGGCGCGGAACAATTCCGCGCGTTCGTTGCGCGCGTCCGGCAGTTGATCCTCCAAATCGGCGCTGCGAGCCGCATCGCCGGAGTCGACGCCCTTCGCAAGATCGCGGACGAAGCGTCGGCGGCATCCGAGCGCGCGCCATCTGGACGGGGTCGCTCGCCGGTCGACGGCCTACGCGTCCTATGCGTTCACGGGATCGGAGACCATCACACGGACTTGTCTTGGGAGCTCCAATGGCAGGACGCGATTCTCGCGGGACTGCGACGCTGGAGGCCGCACCAGGACGCGACGTTCGAGTTCCCGCTCTACGACGACATCTTCGAGCGCCACCCGCTCGACGCGGCGACGATTGCGGAGGCGGTTTGGAAGCTCGGCGTCAGCGGCATCGTCCACGGGATCGGCGACCTGTTCCGGCGCACGCGCGGGCTCGAGGACGTGTCTGCCGGCTTGCGGTGGACGGCCGGGATGGTCGCGCAATGGGCGAGCGACGACGACCTTCGCGAGGAAGCGCGGCGTCGCATCCTCGCGGCGATCCGAGCGTTCGATCCGCGGATCGTGTGCGCGCACAGCCTCGGATCACTCATCTGCTACGACGCGTTCTTGAGCGAGCCGGGCCTGATGGCGGGGCGATCCTTCCTGTCGTTCGGTTCCCAGATCGGCCACCCTTTCGTTCGCAACACGCTCGGCGGTCGCATCGTCGCCATCGATTCGAGCGCGACGTGGAACCACCTCTACAACCGTTACGACGACGCGTTCACCGCGCACCTTCGAATCGCGGCGGACAACTTCATCGAGATCGAAACCGACTTCGACGTGTCCGGATTCCTCGATCACGATCCCGTCGAGTACCTCTCGCACCCGAACACGGTGAACACCGTATGGCGCGCTCTCGCCGACGTGACGCCTCGTGGGCTCGCGCGAAGCGTCGCCGCCTTTCGCCGCGTGGCTCGCAGGCCGAAGCGCCGCGCTCTCCTCGTCGGGATCAACGAATACCCGAACCCGGCGAACCGGCTCGACGGCTGCGTCAATGACGTCTTCCTCGCGAGCTCGGTGCTGCAGGAATGCGGCTTCGAAGCCAAGGACGTGCGCATCGTGCTCGACGATCGTGCGACTGCCGCTGCGATCCTCGATCGGCTCCATTGGCTCCTCGATGGCGTGACGTCCGGCGAGGAGCGCGTCTTCTTCTACAGCGGGCACGGCGCGCAGATCCCCGCGTACGGCGTGCGCGACGAGGTCGATCACTTCGACGAGTGTCTCGTGCCCTGGGACTTCGATTGGACGCGCGAGAAGGCGATCCTCGACGACCAGTTCTTCGATCTCTACTCGCAGCTTCCGTACGACAGTTCGTTCGTCGCCGTGCTCGACTGCTGCCACTCGGGCGGGATGGCTCGCGCCGGAGCTCCGAAGGTGCGCGGCATCGATCCGCCCGACGACATCCGGCACCGCGCGCTCGAGTGGAGCCGCTCCCGAAGCCAGTGGACCGACCGCATTCTAGGCCAGGCAACCCGCGAAGTGGCCGTGCGAAAGGACGCCCGCGCGG
>JACOTG010000057.1 GCA_016178505.1 Planctomycetota bacterium | reverse complement strand
TGTTCGAAATCGTCGGTGACGGTTGCGCCGAACGAGAGCGCGCTCGCACCCCTTTGTCGATCGCGCTCTCATCGGCCGCGGTTCCGTGCCCCATGCTCCGACGGGCCCCTCGTTGTTCACGATCCCCGTCGTTCCCCAAACGCCTTCTGGTCAGTGGCCTTCTTGCCGTAGTGGCGAGAGGAATAGAAGCAAGGTCCATGCCGCGGGTTAAATGAGTGAAAAGTGGTCCCCGGCGGAACGAAGTGGCTCGCGTCGACGCGGGATCGTCCATTCGCCCGCCAGGTTGAGAAGCCAGGTTGAGAAACGCGCGACAAGGCGAACGCCGGAATGAGAACGCCTACTTGCCGGGCGGCAGCTTATCGAGGAGTTCCTTGGCTTCTGCGTTCTCGGGCTGGAGTCGCTGAATGTGCGTCAGCCCCTCGCGTGCTCGATCGTATCGGCCGAGCCGGATGTCCATGAGCGCGAGGTTGAGGAGCGCGTCGACGTAGTCCGGATGCTTGTCGAGCGCACGCGCGATGTAGCTCTGCGCGGTCTCGGTGTCGCCTTCCTCGAAGCAGAGAACGCTTAGATTGTTCCACAATTCGGCGTCGTCCATGCCGAGCTCGGCGGCGCGCTCCAAGGCGGCGATGCCCTCCGCGCGCCGGCCCGATCCGACGTGGATCATTGCGAGGTTGTAGTGCGCATTCGGGTCGCCGGGCGCGACGTGAACCGCGCGTTGGAAATACTCGAGCGCACGCTTCGAGTCGCCTTGGCGGTAGTGCACGGACCCGAGCGAGTTCAACGTCGAGACATCCGTCGACCGGAGTTGGAGCAATCGCTCGAGGTGTCTCTGCGCCTCCGGAAGGTTGCCGCGCTCGAGGTAGTACTGAGCCGCAGTCTGATGCGTGGTGACCTCGGACTGGCTCGAGCGTTCGATCGTCGGGAGCACGGCCGGAGCGGCCTGCGGGGCCGCGACCGGTTTCGCGGAATTGGGAGCGGGTCGCGCTGCGGCCGACGGTTCGCTGGGTGCCGGCTCCGGCACCGGTGCCGAGGCGACCTGCGGCCGCGCGGGAGGCGTCGAACCCTCGGCGACCACGACCGGCGCGCCGGTTCTTCCATTCGCCGTCGGGGCTGGTGTGGCGACGGGCGCGACCGGCTTCGCACGACGAGGCGTCTGATCGCGGAGCGCGTTCAACCGCTCGAGCACGATCGTCGCCGCGCGGTCCCAGGGCAGGGTCGCGCGCACCGTCTCGCTGCCTCGCTTGCCGCGGAGCGCAGCGGCGTCGAAGTGGTCGGCCACCTCACGGAGTCGCTCCGCGAGCGCATCGACGTCGGGCTCGAGCACGGTCGCCGGCCCAACGAGCGACTCGGTGAATCCGCTTCGAAGCGCGACTGCCTTGGCCGGGATCCAGTATGCCGCGTCCTCGGGGACGATCGAGTCGCACGCGCCCCCTCGAGTGAGGATCACGGGCAAGCCGCACGCGACCGCCTCGGCGACCGCGAGCCCGTACGCTTCGGCGCGATAGGGGTGGAGGAGCGCATGACACGCCGCGTAGAGGCGCGGCATGTCCTTTTCTGCCAGCACTTCGCCGAGGTACAGGATTTCTGGCGCGCGCGGATCGGCCTGCATGGCTCGGATTCGCCGGATCGCGGCCGGATCGGCGCCGAGCCCGGTCTCCTTGATGACGAGGCACACGCCATCGCTGCGGCGGAACGCGCGGCCGTACGCGTCGAGGACGACGTCGATTCCTTTTCTCCACGTCGTCCCGCCCATGAAAAGGAACCGCTTCGGCTGCTTCGTGCCGAGAGTGAGCGGGGGATGACCGATCTTGAACATCTCGGCGTTCACGCCGAACGGGACCACGAACACGCGAGTCTCCGGCACTCCGCTCTCGACGAACGCGCGCCGACAGGACTCGCTCGGAGTCCAGACCTCGTCGACGCCCGAGTGAATCGCATCGAGCCACGCCTTCGGAATGCGGGAGTAGGGCCACGCCAGCACCTGGATCCACTTGCTCGTGGCGTCGATCGGCGGCGTGAAGTCGGGCGATCGCAGATGGCGGACGTGCACGTCGAGCGGACCGTCGAAGGGACGATCGATTCGATCCGCGAGGATGGAATGGCGGGCATCCTCACCGGGCCCGAACGAATCCGCCTCGAACGGCGCCAGCGACAGTTCGACCCGACCCGTGCGAAGGAGCGCGTGAGCGAGCTCGCGATTGACGAGGCCGACGCCGTGCCTGACGAACTTGGAGCCCTCGAGTCGAACGGTGACCGGTCCGGCCGGCGTGACGGGTTTCTCGATCGCATTCGCTGCGCGCTGCGAAGCCTCTCGCCACGTGATCGCGATCGCCTCCGGGTGCGCCGTGGCGAGGCTCTGCAGCGACAGGCGCTCGAGATTCGGTTGGCCGGGAGTGCTTCGCTTGCGCGTCACCACGAACGCGTCGCATCCGCCGCTGGATTCGCGCCCCCGGCGCAACACGTCGAACCCGACTTCCTGCAGCAGCTCCTCGAGGAGCGGAAGCGGATAGGGGCGGAGGCTCCTGAGGTCGAGCCAGAAGCCGCCGCCCCGAACGCCGGGATTGTCCCAATCGGGCGTGCGGATGACGAGGAGACCGCCGACGTAGAGTGCGTCGTAGGCGACACGCAAGAAGCGCACGACGTCCTCGCCGCCGAGGCGCTCGATCACGTTGTGGACGTGGATTCCGTCGAACGGGCCTTGGATGCGATCGATCTCGAGCGGCTGCAGCGCGCGCGCCGGAAGGCCGCGTTTCACGCAGCGGCCGACGAGCGCGGCGTCGGGATCGAGGCCGATGGCGTCGATCGTTCGCTCTCGAAGGAGCTCGAGGCAGACGCCGGATCCGCAGCAGACGTCGAGGACGAGCTTGCAGCCACGGAAGAGATCCATGTAGGGCGCATGTCGGGCACGCTCGCGATCGTCGGTCGTCGGCGCGGCCTGTATCAACTGAGTCGCCGGAGTCGACTGACTGCCAGGACTGGGAGTGGCAACCGTGGACGTCGACGAGGCGGCCGGTGCCGGAGCGTTTTCGCGAGTGCGGCTGGCTTGCATGGGTTTCCTCCCCGTTGGGCTTTCGAAACGGAGAATCCGATCTCGAAAAACCTTTCGGTATCGGCCAGTTCGTGCGGCAGGCTGAAGGAGGAAGCGGCGTTCCAAAGGTCGACGCGCCGTATCGACGCAGCGGCACCTGGACGTTCGAGCCTCGAACGCATGAGCGGTCGCGGCTAGAATCGCCTCGTCGCCGACCGGGTGTGCCGGCGCGACATGGGTCACGTGGAGATTCGACGCATGGGTACGAGGCTTTCCCGACGTTCACGCCGAGTCATCGAGCACGATTCGACTCCGGAATCAGCGATGCGTCTGCATCCCCTCGACGTGTTCGAGTACGCCTATCGCGGCGAGGCCGAAGAAATCCATTTCACGTGTCCCGAGTTCACGGCGATCTGTCCGTTTTCGGACTTCCCGGACTTCGGGACGATTCGGATCACGTACGTGCCGGATCGGTACTGCATCGAACTGAAAAGCCTGAAGCTCTACGTCAACAGCTTTCGAAGCGTGCGGATCTTCCACGAGCACGCGGTTCGAAAGATTCTCAACGACTTCGTGGCCGCGTGCGCGCCACGGAGCGTCGAGATCGAAGGCGACTTCAACGTGCGCGGAAACATCAAGACGGTCGTGAAAGCGTCGCACCGGCAAGGCCGTGCGTCGGCGAACGACGGGCGCTGAGTTGGCCAGCGGCTGACGAACGAAATCGGGCGGACGCTCTTTACGGCCGCCCGACGAACGAATCGTCTCGAGTTAGATCGCCCCCGCGCGCTCCTCGTCCTCGTCTTCGGAACCACCCATCGAGTCTTCGTCGTCGTCCCCGACGTCGACGGGACCAAACTTCGGATCGTCGCCGTCATCTCGATGGCCGGGACCCATGTCTTCTTCTTCTTCGAGTTCTTCGGGCGACGGTGGCCGCTTCGGACGACGAAGCTGGGGAGGCTCGGGGCGTCTCGGGTGCTCGGGCGCGCCGCCGCGCTCCGCGCGTTCGCCACGCGGCTCGCCGCGACGCTCCGGGTGCTCGCTGCCCTGGACTCCCGCCGAACCCCAAAGGTGCATCATGTGGTCGAAGCGGGCCGGGAAGTGCTCATGCACGAAGTCGCGATAATCGTCCGGGTGCTTTCCGAGGAGCCGTTCGTATTGCGCGAGACGATCCATCGCCCGAATCAGCTCGCGGCGGGCCGGGCCGGGCAGATCGTCGAGCGCCTTCAGGAATCGCTTCGGGTGCAGCTCGCGCTCGAGAACGAGCTCGGACCCTCTCTTCGCGAGGACGGGGTGTCGCTCGGCCCAATCGTGAAGCCAGATTCCGAGCCGTTCCGCGCGCGCTCGCGGACTTTCCCCCTCGTGCGAGTCCTTATCGCTCTTGCGGGACGCCGTTTCTGCTCCGCGGCCGGGCGGCGCCACGCGGAGCATGAAGATCCCGTTGCCGGGCTTAGAGGTCGGATGCCCGGGACCCTCAGTGCTCTGGCAGCAGCAATCGCCCTCGCATGCACTACGAGCGCCGCTTACACGGGCGTCGCCGGACGCGATCACCGGCAACGTGATGCCGGTCGCAAGCAGCGACATCGCCAGCACGAGGCGCGTTCCAGTCTTCATGGAATGGCTCCTTCGTCATTGGAGTTTCGGATGCGTACGGCTTCCTCTTCTTTCGAACATCCCCGTTCGAACGCTCAAATATAAACCGCCGGTGCGCGCGTGAACAGACGTCGCTACGCGCTCGCGGGACAGCCGGATACGTCCTTTGGCGCCTGCGGTTCGTCGATGGGTCGTGCAGCGCAAATTGAACTCCTCGCGCGGCTCTAATAGAATGCGCGCCGAACGAAGGGACTCGGACGGAGTGTTTGGAACCTCATGCACGAGACGTACCTCGCGCTGCTTTCCGGCGGCCTCGATTCGACCGTCGCGACCGCGCTCGCGCGCCAGCGAGGTCGAGTCGGCGCGGCTGTTACTGCGGACTACGGTCAACGAAGCGCGGCACGCGAGGTCGAAGCATCGCGCCGGATCGCGCACGCCCTCGAGATCCCGCATCGCGTGGTCGACCTTCGGTTCCTGGGACAATTGGGCGGCAATGCTCTGACGGATGCGGCGAAGGCGCTTCCGACGCCCCGCGACCGAGAGCTGACGGGGGATGCGGCGCAGAGGTCGGCGGACGCGGTTTGGGTTCCGAATCGCAATGGCTTGTTGGTCAACGTCGCAGCCGCCTTCGCGGAATCGCTCGGCCTGGCGCAAGTCGTGGTGGGATTCAACGCGGAAGAGGGCGAGACCTTTCCCGACAACACGGCTGCGTTCGTGGATGCGACGAACCGTGCGCTCGTGCTGTCGACGCGCGGACGGGTCCAGCTGACGAGTCCGACGCTTCACCTTCGCAAGCGAGAGATCCTCATCGAGGGTCGCCGGATCGGCGCACCCCTCGAGTGGGTGTGGCCCTGCTACGCAGAGGGCGAGACGTTGTGTGGGGTTTGCGAGTCTTGCGTTCGCTTCGAGCGCGCGCGTCGCGAAGCGGGCGAAGCCGGATCGTTCCAGAGCGCGTGGAGATCTCGATGAAGCTCGTTTTCCTGGGAACGTCGGAGTTCGCCGTGCCGAGCCTTCGCGCGGTCGTCGACAAGAAGCACACGGTGTTGCGCGTCGTCACACAACCGGACCGCCCGCGAGGACGCGGGCAGAAGGCAGGTCCTCCTCCAACGAAGATCGCTGCCGTGGAGCTTGGACTGCCCGTCCTCCAGACCGAGGACGTCAACATCTCCACCATTGCCGCTGAAATCCGCGGGCTCGAGCCGCAGGCCATCGTCGTCGTTTCGTTCGGGCAAAAGCTCGGCGAAGAACTGCTGAAGCTTGCACCGCTCGGTTGCCTGAACGTGCACGCGTCCGTCTTGCCGAGGTACCGAGGCGCATCGCCCATCCATCACGCGATTCTCGAGGGGCAGAAGCGAACGGGCGTGTCGATCATCCGGCTCGTCGAAAAAATGGACGCGGGTGACATTCTCGGAACCGATGACACCGAGATCGGGCCCGACGAGACGACGGGTGAACTTTCCGTCCGCTTGGCCGATCTCGGTTCGAAGCTCCTCGTGTCGACGTTGGACGCATTGAAGAAGGGGACGGCGACCGCCGTGCGTCAGGACGAGAAGATCGCGACCTACGCGAAGAAGCTGACGAAGGCAGATGGCGAGATCGATTGGCGCTGGCCGGCGTCCCGCATCAAGGACCTCGTCCGCGGATTCAGCCCGTGGCCCGGCGCGCAAACGAGCGTACGCAGCGTCGACGGTCGAACGCAACTTCGCGTCACGATTCTTCGATCGGAAGCCGAGATGAACGGCGGGCTGACCGCAGAACCGGGCCGAGTCGTAGAGGTCACGAAGAATGCGCTTCGAGTTGCGACGGGGAAGGGCTATTTGCGCGTTCTCGGGATCCAACCGTCAGGGAAGAGATCGATGACGGCGAGCGAGTTCATTCGCGGCTATCGCCCCGGCGTCGGCGACTGGTTCGGCAAAGGCGGCGAATGAACGTGCGTCGTGCGGCGATCGACGTCGTGATCGCCGCGGAACGCTCGAACCGATTCGTCGATCAAATCCTGGCGGAGCGACTTCGAGATCCCGGGCTCGATGCGCGCGATCGGGCGCTCCTCGTCGAAATCGTCTATGGCAGCGTGCGACATCGGCTGACGCTCGATTGCATTCTCTCGGCATTCACCAAAAAGCCGATCGCCAAGTCGCCGCGACCGGCGGTCGAGGCGATGCGGCAGGCAATCTACCAGTGCTTCTTTCTCGATCGCATTCCGCAGGCGGCCGCGGTGAACGAAGCCGTCGCCGTCGTTCGCGAGATGCTCGGCGAGCCGGTAGCGAAGTTCGTGAATGCCGTTCTTCGCGCGGCAACGCGAGAAGCAACCGTCACGACCGAGCCGTTCGCGAACGGCGACGCGCGCGCGAGGCTCTCCATTCGCGACGGCAAGACCGTCGTTTTCGGTCGAGCAATCTTCGCGGATCCGAGCGGCGCCGGCGGCGCAGCGACGTGGCTTTCTCAGACGTTGTCGTACCCGCAGTGGCTGATGGAGCGGTGGATCGCGCGGCTGGGAATCGACGACGCACGCGCGCTCGCGGAATCGCAAAACGCGCCGCCGCGTCTCGTGGTTCGCACTCAGCCTCTGCGAACGACTCCGGAGCGCCTGTCCGAGCTCTATCGGGATGCGGGGATCGAGAATTGCGTGCTCGGCGATTCGGGGCTCGTCGAGGTGCGGTCCTCCGGAAGCATCGATTCCCTTCCTGGCTACGGTGACGGACTGTTCTCGGTGCAGGATCGAAACACGGCGCGTGTCGTCTCGCTCCTCGATCCGAAACCGGGTGAACGAGTGTTGGATCTGTGCGCGGCTCCCGGCGGAAAGGCGACTCAAATTGCCGAGCGACAAGCCGACCGTGGCCGAGTCCTTGCGGCCGACGCTTCCGAGACGCGGTTGCATCTGGTCGAAGAGAACGCCAAGCGCCTCGGTCTGGAGTCGATCGAGACGCTCGTGCTCGATGGCCGCGAGGCGGGGGAGCGCTTTCCGGGTCGGTTCGATCGAGTCCTCGTCGACGCTCCTTGTTCCAACACGGGCGTGCTCGCCCGTCGTCCGGATGCGCGCTGGCGCGTCGGCGACGAGGCGCTCCACAAGCTCGTTGGATTGCAAAGGGAACTCCTCCGATCGGCGGCGAATGCCGTGCGGCCGGGTGGGGTCCTCGTGTATGCCACGTGCAGCCTCGAACCCGAAGAGAACGCGGAGCAGCTCGCGTTTTTTCTCGATCATTGTCCCGCGTGGATCTGCACCGGCCGGTTCGAGTCGATGCCGCATCGCGACGGCGGCGACGGCGCATTTGCGGCGCGGATCGAACGACTCGAGGGTCCGAAAAAACTTTGATGTGCCGCGCTCCCAGGCATAATGAGGCGCGCGCGATTTCGACGGTTCGCGCGACCCCTTCTTCTTGATGGCGAGAGGAGATCCGACGATGGCGAAAGCGACCGCGAGCAAGCCGTCTCCGACCCGGAAACCGCCCATTCGGGAGACCTCGAAGAAGAGCAAGGTCGACGTGCGAACCGCAGCGCACATGCGAGCCGTTTCGCGCGTCGCGGAAGCCTATCGACTCCGCGGTGTCTATCCGTAGGCAAGGATCACTTAGAGGAACCCCAACCACATTGAGACCGAGAACTCGAATTCGCGAAGAGTTTGGAGATCAACGATCGTCTCGCCGACCAATGCGGCTGTCACACGAGCGCGGCGGACCGAGCGCGGGCCTCGTGGCCACACTTGCCGCGGGTGCCCTTGCGGTGGGCGCCGTGGCGTTCGTTGTCCTCGGCGGTGGCGAAAAGGACAGCTCCGCGAGCGTGGCGGCGCCGGCTTCACCACCGAAGGCGAAGCCCACCCCTCCGACACCTCCGAAGCCCACGTTCACGGCAGCCGATTGGACTCAGGCGAACGAACTCGCCGAATTGGCGAAGGCGAAGTCGGCAGAGGCGGACGCGGCGCGTGATCGCGGTGACGAAACGGCGCGAAAGGGATTGCGATCCGAAGCCCTCCGCCTCTACGAGCGAGCGATCGGGATCTGGCAGAAGATCGATGCACTCTCCGACGCAGAACAGAATGACTGGAATGATCGCCACGGCGAAACCGTGCATCGCTGGGTTCTAGCGAAGCGCAAACTGATGTGACGGAGCGCTCGACGGCGAGGTCGTCAGCGGCCGGTTGCGCCGATGATGTCGTCGATCCATTCCAGTAACTGCCTGATCTCGGCCGGCTGAATGTCCCCCATGTGCGCGATGCGAAACGTCTGCGCCTGGATCTTGCCGTAGCCCGTGCCGATCTCCGCCCCACGCTTTCGCAGCTCGCGGTTCAACGACGGAACGTCGATGCTTCGTGAGTTTCGAATGGCGGTCAACGTGTCCGACGAGAATCCTTCTTCCGCGTAGAGCTCGAAGCGTGCGCGAGCCCAGGCCCGAGTCGTTTCGGCCATTTCGCGATGCCGCGCCATTCGCGCCTCGAGGCCTTCCGCGAGAATCCGGTCGAGCTGGAAGTCCGTCGCGTAGAGCAGTGACACCGCCGGCGTCGTGGGCACGACGTTTTTCTTCCAGAATTCGTGATACTGAACGAAGTCGAACGCGAACCCGCGTCGCTCGCACGTCGTCGCTCGCTCCAGCGCCCGATCGCTGACGGAGAAAAACGTGAGGCCGGGCGGAAGCGCGAGCGCTTTTTGCGAACCGGCGAGACAGACGTCGATGCGCCACGCGTCGACGTCCACGCGAGATCCGCCGAGACTCGAGACCGTATCGACCAGCAAGAGCACATCGGATTGGCTCGCGACGACCTCGGCAATCTCGGCAAGCGGGCTCGTGACTCCGGTCGACGTTTCGTTATGTACGACTGTGACGGCATCGTAACGCCCGCTCTTCAGCCGGTCGGCGACGGGGCCGGGTCGAACCGCACGTCCCCAATCCCAATCGAGTCGATCTGCGGCGATGCCGTTGGCGACACAGATCTGGTGCCAACGGTCGCTGAACGCGCCGTTCACGAGGCAAAGACAACGCGCGCGCACCGTGTTTCGCACGGCCGCCTCCATGATCGCGGTCGCGGATGCCGTAGCCGTCAGCACCGGATGATGCGTTCGGAATACAGACTGCAACTTCGGGCCGATTCGTGCGAAGAGAGCTTCGAAGTCCTTGCCGCGGTGCCCGATCATCGGACGCGTCATCGTCGCCAACACGGCAGGGGACACTTCGGTTGGTCCCGGAATGAAGAGCCGCGGGTGATCGGACGGGGACATTGCAGACGTCTCCGAATTTGCCGTGTAGAACTCCCCGATCGCCGCGTCGGGGAGTTCGAAGGCTAGCTTTCGCTTCGCGCGAAATCAACGCCGGCGGGCGACGTTGACGCGAGACGTGCGGTGCCTCTAAGCTGCGGTCGATGAATGCTCAAACAGCAAACGTGCGGCTCGGCTACAACACGAACGGGTTCGCGTTCCACCAATTAGACGATGCGATCGAGATCCTCGCGGCGCTTGGATACCGGGGAATCGCTCTGACGCCGGACGTCCATCACCTGAATCCGTATCGTTCGACGGCTGCCGACGTCGCGAGCGTTCGCCGGCTGCTCGAACGCTTAGGATTGACATGCGTCATCGACACCGGCGCACGGTTCCTTCTCGACCCGCGGCGAAAGCACTCGCCGACGCTTGTGTCGCGAGAGCGGTCGGAGATTCGAGTCGATTTCCTCCGACGATGCCTGCACGTTGCCGCGAACTTGGGCGCGCCGGTCGTCTCGTTCTGGTCGGGCGCGTGCGACGCGAGCGGATCGTCGATGGTGGAAGAGTTCGCGACGCTTCGCGACCGGTGTCGCCCGTTGCTCGACGAGGCCGAACGTCTCGGTGTGACACTTGCGCTCGAACCGGAACCCGGGATGCTCATCGACGGCCTCGACGCGTTTCGGCGATTCGATTCGACCTTGAGCGACCCACGACTCGCGCTCACGCTGGACGTCGGGCATCTTCACCTCACTGAGTCCGAGCCGCCGGAAGATTGCTTGAGAGCCTGGGCCGCTCGGCTTCGCAACGTTCATCTCGACGACATGCGCCGCCCACTTCACGAGCATCTCGCCTTCGGCGACGGCGAGATCGCATTCAGGCCGGTGCTGAAGACCCTGCGTGACATCGGATTCACCGGACTCGCGTCGGTCGAATTGAGTCGACATGGTCACGTCGCGGTCGAATGCGCGACCCGCGCGATCCAGTTTCTCGGGCCGCTTGCGACCGCCCCGTGACGTCGATTCGGCGGTCGCGATCGATGCGAGCGGCTTCGCGGGTCACCGGCGCATCCACAGGATTTCCACGGGGATTGTTGAAAGAAGGTGATGCACGCCTATAATCCGGGCCTCAGCACCATGGGAGAAGCACCCGGCGGACCGCGAGTTCTCGGTACTTTGTTTTGCGGGAGGGACGATGCCGGAAGGTTACGTTCAGTGTCCGAAGCGCGACGTCGATGGGCCTACGCTAATCGTCCACATCATTCCGAAGAACCTTTGCCTGAAGCGGCAGCGGGAGGGGTTTCACAAGTGCCCACGTTGCCTCAATCGGACTTTGCCCGTCGATGCGTTCGTTCCGCTGGCGCCATCTCAGATAGCCTGATCGTCTTTCGTGGAGCGCTAACGGACGAGATCGAGAATCTCCTCGTCGCGAAGCACGCGAGATGATTTCTTCGCCGCAGCCAGCACCTGCTCGACGACGACGTCGGTCACTCGCACGCCGTGTTTTTCGAGCCAATACACCACGTTGGACCTTCCGCTCATCGGCCCAATGGTGATCACCTGCTCCAATCCGAACTCGTCGGCTGGTACGCCCGAGTAGACTCGGTTAGCCAACCAGGAGTCCCCGCGCCGGAGCGCTTTGACGACCGCGGCTGCGTGCACCCCGGTTGCCGTCTCGAACGCATCCTTGCCGACGACGGGATAGTTCATCGGGATCGGAACGCCACAGGCACTCGACACGAATTGGCAGTACTCCGGCAGACGACGAAGCACGTTCGGAATCACGCCGAGAAGCTTCAGATTCACCAGGACTTGGTCGAGTGGCGCGTTGCCGCAACGCTCGCCGATTCCGAGGATGGTTCCGTGGACGCGGTCGACGCCCGCCTCGACCGCCGCGAGGGTGTTGATCAGGCCCAGGCCCCGATCGTTGTGCCCGTGCCAATCGATGCGGACATCGGGTTGGCCCGCGAGGATTTCCCTTCGCACGAACGAAACGAGGTTGTGGACGCCGTTCGGCGTCACGTGTCCGGCGGTATCGCATAAACAGATTCGTCGGGCACCACCGTTCACGGCGGCGCCGTAGAGCGCTCGAATCGTGTCCGGGCGCGCGCGAGTCGTGTCTTCCGTGACGAACATCACGGGAAGCTGGTTTCGAGCACAGAACGCCAGCGATTCCTCGCACGTTTTCAACATGCCGTCGAGGCTCCAGTTCTCGATCGTCCGCCGGATCTCGCTCGATCCGATGAACATCGACACTTCGACTGGCATCCCCGCCTTTTGCGTGATTTCGACGACGGGTTCGATGTCCGCGACCACCGTGCGGCAGGCCACGTTCGGCGCGACGTGCAGCTTCTCCCGTGCGATTTCTCCGACGAGGATTGCGATGTCGTCGCGCGAGCGAGTCCCCGCACCCGGAAGTCCGACGTTTGCCGATTGGATGCCGAGAGCCTCCATGAAATGCAAGCAGCGAATCTTGTCCTCGATCGGCGGCGTGTTGACGGATGGCGATTGCAGTCCATCCCGGAGTGTCTCGTCGTCGAACTGAATTGCGCGTTCGCGGACGATGCGGTCTCGGTTCCAATCGTGGATCAAATCGTCGTGATTCGTGTCGGGCATCGTCTCGACCTTTCACAGCCGCGTGTCATCGTGGAGAGAAACAGCACGTCGCGCGGATTCTAGAGGCGAGTCGTACAAATTTCGAGTCCGCGCGGCACCGACTTGCGCTCGCTCTCACGACCTCTAGAATAGCCGCTGCGCCCGTACCGAGAGCGTCCGCGGCGGTGACGATCTCGGGATTCTTCGAGCGTAGTCCATCCGCCCTTCACCCGGGAGTCCGTGATGATCGTCATGAAGTTTGGCGGCACCTCCGTGGGGTCGGCAGGCAGCATTCGGGCCGTCGTCGAATTGGTCCGAGCTCGCCTGCGCCGCAAGCCCCTTGTCGTCGTTTCTGCGCTAGCCGGCGTCACCGATGCGTTGGAGAGCGCGGCGCGGGCCGCTCTCCGAGGCACGATTTCCGTCGCGGCGATCCGTCGGCGACACGTCGACGTTCTCCGCGAACTGGACCTCGCGACGACGCTCATCGATCCGGAATTCAGAGAGCTCGACGAGATCCTCCGCGGTATTCAGCTCCTCGGTGAACTCTCTCCGCGGTCCCTCGACTACGTGATGTCGTTTGGCGAGCGGCTGGCAGTCCGGATCCTCGCTGCGTTTTTCGTGAAGAGCGGCATCACCGCGACGGCGATCGATGCCTACGACCTCGGACTCGTGACCGACTCGGGGTTCGGGCGCGCTCGCCCACTGGATAGGGCGTACGACCGCATCGCCGAAGTGGTGTTGCGCGAGCGGCGGCGCGGCCTGCTGATCGTGACGGGGTACATCGGCAAAGACGAGCGAGGTAACGTCACGACGCTCGGGCGCAATGGGTCGGACTACACCGCAGCGATCATCGGGAGCTCGCTAGGAGTCGAAGAAATCCAGATCTGGACCGACGTCAACGGTGTGATGTCGGCGGACCCAGAGCTGATTCCGAGCGCACGGTCCATCGCCGAACTGTCGTTCGACGAGGCCTCCGAGGTGGCGTACTATGGTGCGAAAGTCCTGCATCCGGCGACGATTCAGCCGGCAGTTTCGAAGAACATTCCAGTCCGCGTCCTCAACACGCATGCGCCCACCGAGCCCGGCACGCTCATCATCGGGCGTGCCCGGAAATCCGATGGACCGGTGAAAGCCATCGTGTGCAAACGAGGCATCACCGTCGTGAGCGTCGTCTCCACCCGGATGTTGATGCAACACGGTTTCCTCGCCAAGATCTTCGACGTCTTCGATCGTCAGCGTGTCGTGATCGACCTCGTCGCGACGAGCGAAGTGAGCGTTTCGTGCACGACCGACAGCGACGAGAACCTCGACGCCGCCATTCGCGAGCTGCGCGGGTTTGCTGATGCTCGAGTCCAGGGAAGGCATGCGATCGTCGCCGCGATAGGCAGTGGAATTCGCGAAGCAAGAGACGTTCCGGCTCGATTCTTCGGTGCTCTCGGACGCGAACGGATCGGAGCCGAGATGATCTCGCAAGGAGCGACGCGCACGAACTTGAGCGCGCTCGTTCGGGAGTCGGAGGTGTCCCGTGCAGTGCAAGCGCTTCACCGCGAGTTCTTCGACGACGACGCCGCGTGCGTCGCCGCCGCCGCCAGGCCGGCTTCGCGGCGCAAGGCACCGTTGGCGGGCGTCGTTCGACGTGGTCGGTCGTGATGACGCCATTGCCCGGTTCGAAGTCGTTGTGGTAGATTCCGGCGCCTGAGAGGGTGGTTTCACGACGATCTGCGACGATCCAAGGGCGGTTTCGATGAGGGGGATCCAAATGCACGCAATCAGAAGAAGGCTCCTGGCGTTCGTTTCAGCAACCGGCGTTGCATCGTCCGCCGCGTTGACGAGCGGCTGCGCGACGGCTCCGCGGGACAACCTGGCGGTCGTCAACAACGAACAGGTAGCGCAGGACTTTGCGCAGCTTCGCATCCGTGACGTCGCCGTGCTTCCGGTACGCGTCGGAGAAGGGGAATCGGAGTCGGTCGGTCGCGACGTGCGGGACGAGGTCAAGCAATCGCTCGTGGCGAAACTCTACTCGCCGCTCTCATTCGACACCGTGGATCGAAAGCTCGGACCCGTCGCCGAACGGCGCAGTTTCGACTTGGCGAAATACAAGGGCTCGTTCGATGAGGACGCGATCCTCACCGCCGAGCTGACCCAATGGGATGGACAATGGCTGCGCTCGCACAACCAAATCCTGCTGGGAGCCACGTTCTCGCTCTACCACTCGAAATCGGGGAAAGTGGTCTGGTCGCGCGAGCTTCGCAATCGTTACATCGACATTTCAGGTCCGGTGACGGCGGACAATGCGCGCGATTCCGAAAAGGAAGCGATCCGAAAATTCGTACGCGAGGCGATGCGCGGTCTCCCGCGCAAGATCGTCGACAGCGACCTCGACACGCCGAACAGCCAGAAGAACTGAGTCCAGGCCACCCGGAACGCCCGCGCCTCGCTTCCCGGAGGCGACGGGCTGGGAGCCCCGCCGACTCGACGACTGTGCCTTCCGCGGACGGATCCTGAGCATCGCGAAAGCGTCGGGATGTTTGCTCCTCTTGGCCCGTCGGCGGCCGGATGCTCCATCGCCCGCGTCAGCGCCTCGACGTCTACGCGTGAGTCGACGCTCAACCGTTCCGCGTGCCCCGTGTCCGGTTCTTCTGCGCAGAATTCGAGCAGCGACTCGCGTTGGGGAACGCGATCCGCACTGAAGGGCATGTCGGGTTTGAGTCTCACGTCGACCCGTTCGGCGTGTTCTGAAAAAGAAAGGGCCCCGACGCCTGCGCGTCGGAGCCCTTTGGTGTTCGACTGAGCTTTACAGGAGGCCGAGGAGCGTCTGGATCGACGGCACCTGGGCGCGGTAGTTATTGTCGCGCGTGATGCGCGAGAGAACCGGTAGCGGCTGATCTTCGCCGATGATGCCGAGCGCAGCCGCTGCGAACGCGCGCGAGCGCTCCGTGGCCCCCGGCTTCGAGGAGATCAGGTTAGTCAAGGGTTGAATCGCGGTGACGTCGCCGATCTGACCGAGAGCCAGCGCGGCCGATCCGCGAACCTCGTCCACGTCCGCGTTCTTCAGGACGTCGGCGAGAATCGAGATCACGTTTCGATCGCCCATCAAGCCAAGTGCGATGGCTGAGGAGCGCGCGAGGTCCGCCTTGTTCTGGTTTTCCTTTAGCATGTTCTCGATGTCCGGCGTGGCGCTTCGCGCCTTCATGAGGCCAAGGGCCACAGCCGCATAGCCGCGAAGGTCTGGGCTGCCGTCCGAACGAACGACTTCGAGAAGCGACTTCTCCGACTCAGTGTCGCCAACGATTCCGAGCGCGATGGCGAGTCCGCCGCGCACGCTCTGCTCTTTCGAATCAGCGAAAGCGGTGCGCAGGGCTGCGAGGACATCCGCATCCGCCGACTTCTTGTAGTAGATCGACAATCCGAGGGCGGCGAATGCCTGGAGCGATCGGCGTTCTTTGTCGAGCGCGCTCAGGAGCGCCTTCTTCGAATCCGCGCCGCCGATCTGGCCGAGTGAGATGCACGCCCAATTGCGAGACTGGACGTCGGTGCCCTTGGCCAGAACTTCCGACAATTCCTTGACGGCCTTGGCGTCCTGATCCTTGTCGGCGAGGAGCCCGAGAGCAACGACGGCCGAGCGCGAAACGTGGAAACTCTTGTCGCGAAGCGCGTCGACGAGCGCCGGGATCGCGCTGCGATCGCCAATCTTGCCGAGCGAGGTTGCGGCGTACGAACGAACGAGCTCGTCCGATTCCGTATTCGAGAGCAGTGCCATGAGCTGTCCGACCGCCGACTGTGCCTTCATCAGGCCGAGCGCAACCGTCGCGGCAACCGGAACGTCTTTGCGCGATTCTTTCGCGTGAGTGAGCGCAATGAGCGCCGGGATGGTCGACTCGTCGCCGATCAACCCGATCGAGACGGCGGCGAACGCGCGTAGCTCAGGACGGATCTCGGTGGCATTGAGCAGCTTCTTGCCGTCCGCGTCCTCGTTCAGGATGTGGAGAAGCGTCGGGACGGCGTCTTTCTCGCCGAGCACGCCGAGCGCGACCACCGCAGACTCCTGGACGTCGCGGTTCTCATCAGCGAGGCGTTTTTCGATCGCCGGAAGCACGCTCTTGTCTCCGGCCTTCGCGAGCGCCATGACGGCAGCGTCGCGAACGAGGTAGTAGGGATCCTCGACAGCCTTGAGGAGAGACGGGACGAGTTCGGACTTGATCATCTTGTCCGACGGCTTCGTCACGTTCGTTGCGGCGTCTTTGTTCTCACGACCGAGAAGGAAGTCGCTCGAACCGGACATCACGGTACGGGAAGCAAGGTTGGCCTTCAGGTTCAGGAAGGCGTCCTTGTTGTATTCCCACCAGAACTCCCACCGCTCGAATCCTTCCGACGCCTCAGCTTTCTTGCCGCGCGAGCCGGGAGTCAATCCCGTGCGAGCTCCGGGGCCCGTCGTACCGCCCGAATGCGGGGCCGCAGTAGCGCCGCCGCCGGGGGTGACTCCGCCGCCCGTGCCGCCGCCGGTCCCACCAGGTGTGGTGCCGCCGCCGCCGCCGGCCGTCGGGTCATTGGGTGTTCTGCCCGTCGGAGGAACTTGTCCCACCGGGCCACGATAAGAGTTGCAGTGATCGGCAAGGGCCAACGAGGTCCCCAAGATGAGTACACCCGCCGTTGCCAAACTGGACGTCAGCCACCGATTCATGCGCCGCCTCCTTTCAGGACTCCGCATCTCCCAGCTCAGTCGTTGGAAATCGTAGTCGTTGAGAACCGTCTTGCCTTGCAACAACTGGTTTCACTCTGCAGGGCGTGTGATTCCCGTCTTCGCACGCACTTCTTTTCCCGATGCTAAAGAACTCGTCGATGGTATTCAATCTCCTGCTGGCGGAACTTGTGTCTTTCCAGCATGAGATCAGTGGAATCCCGCAAACGCCATTCCATCGTGTCTGCGCGTCGAGTGATGACACAAAATACTCCTGTTTGATCCGATATGACAGTCAAGGGGGCAGCACTGGATGGCGCCTGCATCATCCTCAGACAATGCCTGGCGCCGGATTAGGCGTTACCTGGCGGTTACTGAATGCCCCAACTTGAACGGAACGACCCGTGTCTCGACGATCGGAAGTTTCGAATCGGCTTTAAAGGCCGGGCGCACGGTGGCCGTCGTGCCGCGTCCCGGCATTCGAGTTCGAGCGAAGGGGGGGCCGGGCGCGTTCGATCGCTCGGCCGCCGACAGGCTCGTCATCCATGGTGACGCGGTCCGTTTGTCCCCTGGCTCCGAGACGCAAGTCCGCCTTCGAACGTCCCGTCTGACGGGCCGGTTCGTTCGAAGCGACGATGAAGCGTTTCTCACATGGATTCGGAGGGACTTCCGATGGGGGATCTGTCGGTGAACGACGGCCTCACTCCACGCGAACGTCGCGCGTTTCTCGAACCGGGGAACCGGCGGGTCTACTTGATCGCGACCCGAAGCGCGTGCGTCGATTCGCTCAGCGAGAGGGTACGGCGGCTCGCCGAGGCCGGGGTTGGTGCGGTTCAGCTTCGCGAGAAGGACGCAACCGACCGAGAGTTCGTCAGCCTCGCGGAGGAACTTCGTGAGGCGCTCCGGAATCAGCGCGTGCCGTTGATCGTGAACGACCGAGTGGGTCTCGTTGCCGCGAGTCGAGCATCTGGAGTCCATCTGGGTGCCGAGGACGAAACCGTTTTCCGGGCCCGACAATTACTGGGCCGCGACGCCATCATCGGAGCCACCGCGCACTCGCTCGAAGAAGCGATCGGTGCGGAACGCGCAGGCGCCGATTACCTCGGCGTCGGTCCCGTTTTCGAAAGCCGTACGAAACGAGTCTCGGCCCCCCGAGGAGCGGAATGGCTGTCGACGATCGTGCATGCCGTCAAAATACCCTGCCTTGCAATCGGCGGCGTCAACGTCGAGAACATCGAGACGCTTGCAAGGACCGGAGTTCACGGTGTCGCGGTCTGCGAAGCCCTCATGTCGAGCGGCGACGCACGAACCATCGCACAAGCGATGCAGGCAGCTCTCGATCGACACCGTTCGCTTCGCTAGCGCCGGTCGAGATCATAAACTACTTATTACAAGTAGCTTATGATGTACTTGAGGCGGCGCGCAAAAAGTTCTCTCAAAGAAACGACGGCGTGTTGACAAAACCCAGCCATTGCCCCCACTATAGGCCGTTCAAGGGGTCGTATTCGCGGGATATCTAGGAACGCAAAAGGCGCACGCAGGGGCCACCAATGAAATTCATGTTCTTTGTACTTGCAGCCCTCGTTCTAGGCGTGGTGGGGATCGTCGGAATCTACTTCCGATTCTTGACCGTGCTCGCGTCGATCGCCGTCGAGGGCGGCCGCATGGCAATTCAAGGCACCGTCCGGTTGCGGTCGCGACCGCTTCTACGCCTGGCGACCTACGATCAATAATCGATAAGAAGTCCGGGGCGCGAAATCACGACCTGTTCGACTCCGAGCCGCTCGGGCCTTTGTCCGTTTACGGTTCGTTGACACCTCCCTCGACGTCGTGATAGGTTCCAACCCTTCCATGGGGCGCACTCCAATCAAGTCGCTAGGGCCAAAGTCGATGCGATCTCCGCAACCGTCTGGTCCATTCTCGCCAATCCCAGAGATCCTCGAGGAGCTGCGCGCGGGCCGGATCGTCGTCGTCGTGGACGATCCTGACCGAGAAAACGAGGGCGACTTCACCATCGCGGCCGAGAAGGTCACTCCCGAGATCATCAATTTCATGGTGACGCGCGGCCGTGGGATCCTGTGCCTGGCACTGCCGCCGGACAAGGTCGATACTTTGAATCTTCCCTTGCAGTCCGTGCACAATCAGCCAAAGACCGGAACGGCATTCACGGTTGCGATCGACGCGCGAGAAGGCATCACGACCGGCACGTCCGCGGCGGATCGGGCGAAAACGATCCTCACCGCCATCCACGACGACTGCCGGGCGTCCGATCTGGTTTGGGGAGGACACGTCAGCGCCCTACGCGCCCGTTCCGGAGGCGTGCTGGTTCGCCCAGGCCAAACTGAAGCATCGGTTGATCTGGCTCGCCTCGCTGGATTGAAGCCCGCTGGTCTCATTTGCGAAGTGATGAACGACGACGGCACGATGGCTCGAGTTCCCGACCTCGTGACCGTGATCAAGAAACACAACTTGAAGATGTGCACGGTTGCCGAGCTCATTCGGTATCGAAGCCAGACCGAACGCCTCGTCGAACGTGTCGTTTCCGTCAAGCTGCCGACCGCGCACGCGACGTTCGACCTCCATCTTTACCGCTCGCTCATCGATCACGTCGAGCATTTGGCTCTGACGCTCGGCGTCCCGGTTCCCCCGGACGACCGGGCGTTCCCGCGAATCGCCGAGCCGATTCTCGTGCGCGTGCACTCCGAGTGCCTCACCGGCGACGTCTTCGGATCGACGCGATGCGATTGCGGTGCCCAGAAAGAAATGGCGATGAAGCAGATCGCAGCGGCCGGCCGAGGCGTGTTCTTGTACATGCGACAAGAGGGCCGAGGCATCGGCCTCGAGAACAAGATGCGGGCGTACGTGCTTCAAGACGAACATGGACTCGACACGGTCGACGCCAACACGCGACTTGGGTTCAAGCCGGACGAGCGCGACTACGGGATCGGAGCTCAAATCCTCAGCCACCTCGGGATTCAGGAGATGCGGCTCCTCACCAACAACCCGAAGAAGTACTCCGCGCTCCAGGGCTACGGCCTCGACATCGTCGAGCGCGTTCCCCTGACACCCGTGCCCACCAGCGAGAATCGCCGCTATCTCCGAGCAAAGAAGGAAAAGCTCGGTCATCTCCTACCAGATCTCTAGCCGCTGCTCCCGGGTGATGCGTCCCGGCGCAGGGCGGAAAAAGTGCGGAATTCGGGGGCGACGTCCGCGTCGAACCCCGCCAACCTCGACGGCGAGCAGGTAGACCGTGGATGATTTCGCGCTGGTGCGCGAGGTCCGGGAGGGATCTGAGGCGGCGTTCCGGGCGCTCGTCGAGCGCTATCAGGACCGAATCGTGAGCCTCGTCTACCGGTTCCTCGGCGATCACGACGAGAGCGAAGATGTCGCTCAAGAGATATTTCTCAAGGTGTTCCGGAAGCTCGACTCGTTTCAATTCGAGTCTTCCTTCTATACCTGGTTGTATCGGATTGCGATCAATGCAGCTCAGGATCGGGTCAAGCGCCGGCGCCGGCAGCGAACATCGTCCCTCGACGATCTGCCTCCTGTGTTCGCGTCGACGGCATCGGACGCCGGCCCGACGGATCGCGTCGTCCTCACAGACGAGATCGGTGCGGCCGTGCGCGAAAAGGTGGACGAGTTGCCGCCAAAGTACAAAGCCGTGATCGTACTCCGGGAATTCGAGGGGCATACGTACGAGGAAATCAGCGAGATCCTTCGCTGCTCCATCGGGACCGTCGAGTCCCGGTTGTTTCGTGCGCGACAGCGGCTGATGCGAAAACTGCAACGATTTTGGAGGAGCTGAGGCGCGACGCGTTTCAGCCGGCAAGCATGAGTCATCGATTCGAACACCGCCGGTTCATTCGGTGGATGAGCCTGGACATCGACGGTCGGTTGCCTGGGACGGCGCATCAACAGCTCGCAACGCACCTCGCGACCTGCGCCGACTGCCGGCGACGTCGCGAACTACTTCTCGCGGCGCGGGCAGATTTTCAGTCGGCGGGCACCGAACCGGCGTCACCGGGTTTCGCCGACCGCGTGATGGCTGCACTCGATCGAGAAGTCGTCTTTCCGTGGATGGAGGCGTTGCCGCTCGTGCGTGGGCTCGTTGCGGCCGGTCTCGCCATTTGCCTCGTCACCGGGAGCCTGCTCCTGCTCGGAAGCGGTGCCCCAGGTTCGTCGCGATCGACCGAGCTTCCGATGGGGCAACTCGATCCAGTGACTCGACAGCTGTTCGAAACGGGCTCTGTGCCGCCGGGGATGCATCCGGCTCCGCGAACTTTCACGGGAGATCGAAGATGAACCTGATGCTTCCACGATCCCATTCCGTAGACGATCTGGCTGGAGACGCGCGATGACGAAATCGAGTTCGATAAAGGCCTGGGTGGTGGCGATGCTCGTGACGGCGTTCGTTGCGGGCGGAACGACCTTCTCGTTCCTCCGGAATGTCTTTCCGGTCCCACCGCCGCGTACGCCGGCGATCGAGCGATTCCGCAAGGATTGGATCGAGACGTTCAGCTTGGCGCCGGCGCAAGTCCAAGAGATGGATCGAATGTTGAAGAAGTACGAGGGCGATTGGGACCGCGTCGCGAATGAAATGTATCAGAAGTACCGGCCGATTTTCGCAGCGCTTCAGAATCAGACCCAAAAAGACATCGAGTCGATCCTCACGGCGGAGCAAAAAGAGGTGAGACAGCGCGAGGTCGAGCGACGTCGGCGAGACCCAGACGAGAAGGTGCCGACGAATCGCTGAATTCGAGGCCCGTTTCATTTCGATTGATTTCAACGTCTCCGGCGATTTGAATAGCGCGTTCGCTCGTCGACCGCTGGCGGACGGCGAGAGCTACGACAGACCCCGAGGAACGAAATGGCCAAGGCGGTAGGCCTGGACATCGGTGCTCGCCACGTCAAGGTGTGCGAGCTCGAAGGCTCGGCGAAGAAATTCCGAATGTCGCGATTCGCCATTCGGGAATTCGCGCTGAAGGACGACGGCTCTCCGGACGAGGAGTCGCTCGTCGAGGCGATCCGAAAGGTCTTTCGGGAAGAGCGTTTTCCGCGCGACTCCGTCGTCGTCGCGCTCGACGCCCAGGACTGCATCCTGCGGGACTTGTCGGTGCCATTCAAAGGCGACGATCAGATTGCCAAGGTCGTGAAGTTCGAGACCGAAGGCCATCTGCACTCTTGCTCGATCGACGAAGTCGTCGTCGACTACTACAAGACCGGCGAAATCGGAAACCGATCGAAACTGCTGGTCTTCGCCGCGCAGAAGAAGCCGCTCGGTCACCTTCTAGACGTCCTTCGGAAGGCTGACATCGAGCCCACGATGGTCGATCTCGACGTCGTTGCGCTTTTCTCGGCGATGTCGGCATCGGGCCGGCTCCAAGCACACAAGACAGTCGTCGGGATCGACATCGGGGCTCGCACGACGAGCCTGTTCGTCGCGGAGTTCGGAGCGCTGCGTCTCGTCCGCGCGGTGCGCGTGGGAGCCGACGCGTTGACGGCGGCCATTCGCCGCGACCTGGATGTCTCGTTCGAGAACGCGGAAGACAAGAAGCTGAAATCGATGGCCGCAGCGGGGACCGGCGTGGCGCAGGACCTTCTCGTCCTCGAAGAGGATGACGACGTTCCGGCCCCCAAACGAGAGACGGAAAAGTCGGCCGACGAGCTCGAGCGCGACCTCATGACTCACCGGCGAGAGGAGTTCTTCGACCGCATCGGACGCGAGGTCAGCCGATCGCTTGCCACGCTGAAGCTCGAGCAACCGATCGAAGCAATCGTCGTCACGGGCGGCGGTTCGCGCGTTTCCGGAATGCGGGAGGCCCTGGAGCGGGTGCTCGGCGTTCCCGTCGAAGAGGATGACCTGCTCGCTCACGTTCCGCACGCGCTCCCGACCGCGATCTCGCAGGATGCGGGCGTACTCGCGCCGGTTGCGGCCGGCCTCGCATTGAAGCAGCTCGGGTTCGATCCCGTCGGCATCGACTTCCGACAGGACGAGTTCCGCTACCAGAAGACGTTCGATCAGATCCGAGTCGTGCTCGCGTGCACGGTGAGCTTGATCGCCATCCTGCTCCTCGTCGTCCTTGCGAGCAAGCTCGACGAGTTGCGGCGCGCGAAGAAGCCCTTTGCCGATCTCGTCGGCCGCTATCGCGACGAGACGGCGAAGGTCCTGCCGAAAGAGTCGTTCGAAGAGTCGTCGCTCGACGTCGCCAGCTACATGAATCTGGCTGTCGACTCGAAGAACAAAGAGCTGCAGAAGAAGCTCGGCAAGGGCGGCGACTATCCGGACATTCGTTCGGCGCTCACGAACTGGAACGAGATGTCGAAGGCGCTTCAGCACGTCTACTCGCAGATTCAGGGGTTCACGCTCGACTCGATCACCATCGACCAGTCGGCGATCACGCTCATGGGCACGGTCCCGTCTCCCGAGATGCTCGAGAAAATGAAGGCAGAGCTGCTCAAGAACCCAGCGTTCCTCGCGGTCGAGACCGGTGGAACCGATCCCGACCCGCGTGGGAGCGGCTTCATCTTCCAGAGGTTCAAGATCAAGTTGGAGGAGGAGAAGCATTGAGCCAGGCTGTCGGAGACGCGAGACGAGGGGTGATGCGATGAAAGCCTTTCTCGTCGTGATGGCCGTGCTCGTCGTGCTCCTCGGCGGCGCGATCCTCTATGCGGCGCATCAAGTGAGCAAGTACGACGAGGCGATCGACGCGGCGCACTCGAATTACAAGGCGTTTCTCGAGAAGACCATCGACTTGAAGCAGAACCAGCAGCGCGTCCTCGATGAAAAGGTGGACCTCAACAACCCGCTCGAGTACGTCTACAGTCAAGTCGAAGCGGCGGGAGTCACTCGAACTACGGTGAAGTGCGCCGCGGCGACCGAGGACAACTCCAACATTCGCAAAGGATACGTCGACACGAAGATCGAGGTCACGTTCCAGGCGCCCGTGAAGCGCGAGCAAATCACGCGCTTTCTGCACTTGATCGAGTCGAACTCGGCGATCCTGAAGGCGTTCAGCGTGACGATGCCGAAGGTGGATTCGAAGGACAAGAGCGACGAGTGGAAGAACGTGAAGGTCGTCCTCGCGTACCGAAAACCCTACGTCAAGAAGTCCTGAGGGATCGCAATGCAAACGACGAGGTGGGAGCGACGCTGGACCGCGGTCGCTTTGTCGCTGTCGATGGTCGCATTCGGCGATACGGCCGTCGCACAGGAGGCTTCGCCGAAGCCTGCACCGTCGACCGAGAAGGCGGAGAAGAAGGAAATGGCGAAGCCGAAGGTCGGCGAGGCAGCTCCCGATTTCAAGGTCAAGGACCAGTCGGGCGCCGAGGTGACGCTGGCGCAGTTCAAGGGGAAGAAGAACGTGCTCCTGGCGTTCTACCCCAAGTCGTTCACAGGCGGCTGAACGTTCGAACTTTCCGCGTTGCGGGACCAATTCGAGCGGTTCAAGAAGGCCAACACCGAGATTCTCGCCATCAGCGTCGACACCGTCGAGACTCAGGCGAAGTTTCGTGATTCGCTGAAAGTTCCCTTCGCGCTGCTCGCCGACGTCGATCAAGCGGCGACGAAAGCCTATGGCGTTCTTCTGAAGGAAGGGAACGAGTGCTATGCGGCGCGCGCGCTTTACCTCGTGGACGCCGAGGGCAAACTTCGGTGGATGAACGCGGCGTTCGACCTCAAATCGGGCAGCTTCGATTCTCTATATCGGGAGGTCGAGGCCCTGAACGCCGCGAAGGCGAAGTAGGCACACCGGCGGCCGTGCGAACGGACCGGACTCCGTCGAGCTTCCAGAAATCGTTGATGAATCGTCGGTGTTCGGGATGCGCCTTGCAGTATTCAAACGTCATGCGCAACGAGTCACCGAGGTCGTCGAGAACGACGTCGTCGAGTCCCCGGTTTTGGTCCTCGAGTATTTCCACGATCCTTGCGCGTGTCGCGCCGTCGTCCGCGCGGAACACGAGCTCGCATCTCGCGCGATCGCATCGACCGACGACGAGCCGCTCGATGTGCCACAAGGCGACGAGCGCGACGAGCACCACGATCGAGAAGATCACCCCGATGACGAGGTAGCCCGCCCCGATCGAGAGCCCGATCGCCGCGACGACCCAAATCGTCGCCGCAGACGTCATCCCCTGAACGGTGCCGCGAGTTTGGAGGATCGCTCCACCCCCGATGAAGCCGATGCCGGACACGACCTGCGCCGCGATCCGCCCAGGGTCACCGTGGTTCTCGCCCAACGCGCCGCTGCGCCCGACGAGGTCCGAGAGGATCATGTAGAGCGCGGCGCCGACGCAGATCAGGATGCACGTTCGGAAGCCCGTGGCCTTGCCGGCTCGCTCGCGTTCGAGGCCGATGAGGCCGCCGCAGAGCATCGCGGCAACGATCTGCACCAGGATGCGCGGCGTGAACTCGTGAATCGTGAACAGGCTGTCCATGGTCGTATTGGGAGCTGGGTTGAAGCTCTCTTCACATCGTTTCGGCGTGGGACGCGGGCGAACTCGAGGAGAATTCGAAGAATTAGGTGCGCGAGTGATAGTCCTGGAGCGCCCGGACGTCGTAGCCGCGCCGCTTGAGGCTCTCGATTCCGTTCACCGCAGCGGAAGCTCCGGCGAGCGTCGTGATGCACGGAATCCCCTGAAGGACCGCCATTCCCCGAATCGATCCCTCGTCGGTCATCGCCCCGCGGCCCGACGGGGTGTTGATGATCAGCGAGATCTCGCGATTGGTCAGCAAGTCGAGGACGTTTGGTCTTCCCTCTTTCAACTTGAACACGCGTTCGACCCGAATTCCGTTTCGCGAAAGCACCTTGTGGGTTCCGCTCGTCGCCACGAGATCGAATCCGAGGTCTTCGAGCTTCTTCGCGATGAAGATCACGTCGCGCTTGTCGCTGTCCTTGACGCTCACGAAGATCTTCCCCGACATCGGAAGCGCCTGCCCGGCGGCGACGAGCGCTTTCGCCATCGCGAACCCGAAGTCGGTCTCGATTCCCATGACCTCGCCCGTGGACCGCATCTCCGGGCCGAGGACGATGTCCGAGCCCGGGAACTTGCTGAACGGGAAAACGGGAGTCTTGACGGACACGTGAGAGACCTCGACTTCCTTCGTGAATCCCAGCTCTGCGAGCTTGCGGCCGACCATGACCTTCGCCGCGATCTTCGCCAACGGGACGCCGATCGCCTTGCTGACGAAGGGGACCGTGCGGCTCGCGCGCGGATTCACTTCGAGGACGTAGACCTGCTCGTTCTTCACCGCGAACTGGACGTTCATGAGCCCGCGAACCTGGAGCTCCACGGCCAGCGCGACCGTGACCTTCCGGATGTCGTCGACGAGTCGGTCGGAAAGCGTGTAAGGCGGCAGCACGCACGACGAATCGCCCGAGTGGATTCCCGCTTTCTCGATGTGCTCCATGATTCCGCCGATGACGACTCGCTCGCCGTCGGCAACGGCGTCGACGTCGACCTCGATCGCGTCCTCGAGGAACTTGTCGATCAGGATCGGCCGCTCGGGCGACGCCTCAACGGCGGCGCCGATGTACCGCTCGAGCGTTCGATTGTCGTAGACGATCTCCATGGCGCGACCGCCCAGAACGAACGACGGTCGAACGAGCACCGGGTAGCCGAGCTTGTTCGCGATTTCCTGCGCCTCTTCGAACCGGTGTGCGGTCCCGCTTTCCGGCTGGAGCAATCCGAGTTTCTGGATCATGTCGTTGAACAGTCGGCGATCCTCGGCTCGATCGATGTTCTCGGGCGATGTGCCGATGATGGGTACTCCCGCTTCCTCGAGCGCACTGGCGAGATTGAGGGGCGTCTGACCGCCGAATTGGACGATCACGCCATCGGGGTGGAGTCGCTCGCACAGGTTGAGGACGTCCTCGCGTGTGAGCGGCTCGAAGTAGAGCCGGTCGGAGGTGTCGTAGTCGGTGGACACGGTTTCCGGGTTCGAGTTGACCATGATCGTCTCGTAGCCCAGCTCGCGCAGCGCATAGGCAGCGTGCACGCAACAGTAGTCGAACTCGATGCCCTGACCGATGCGATTCGGTCCGCTGCCCAAAATCAGGATGCGCTTCTTGTCGTGCGAGAAACGGACCTCGTCTTCGGGCTCGTAGGTCGAGTAATAGTACGGGGTGAATGCCTCGAACTCGGCGCCACACGTGTCAACCAGCTTGTATGCGGGAACCACGCCGAGCTGGATCCGACGTTGTCGCACGTGCAGCTCGGGTGACTTCCACATCCGACCGAGCTGGACATCGCTGAATCCGAGGCGTTTGGCCTGGAGCATCTGCTCCTTGTCGACGGATTCGAGCGGCCCTTGTCGCACGATCTCGTCTTCGGCGCAGACCACCTCCTGCATCTGGCTCAGGAACCACGGGTCGATCTGCGAGAGCGAGTGGATCTCTTCGACGGATAGCCCTGCCTTCATCGCGTATCGGATGAAGTAGAGCCGCTCGGTCGTCGGCGTTGCGATCCGCTCGCGAATCTCGTCGAGAGCGGGGACGCGGTCGCCCTGCATGCGATCCTTCGAGTCCCACCCGAGCCCGAATCTCTGCGCTTCGAGTGAGCGGATCGCCTTCTGCAACGCTTCCTTGAAGGTGCGGCCGATCGACATTACCTCGCCGACGGACTTCATCTGGATCGTGAGCGTCGGATCCGAGTCGGGGAACTTCTCGAACGCGAAGCGCGGAATCTTGACGACGGCATAGTCGATGGTCGGTTCGAAACACGCCGGAGTCTCGCGCGTGATGTCGTTGCGGAGCTCGTCGAGCGTGTACCCGACAGCGAGCTTGGCGGCGATCTTCGCGATCGGAAAGCCGGTCGCCTTCGACGCGAGCGCGGACGAGCGGGAAACTCGCGGGTTCATCTCGATCACGACCATGCGGCCGGTGCGCGGATCGATCGCGAATTGAATGTTGGAGCCGCCGGTCTCCACGCCGACCTCGCGGATGACGCGCATCGCCGCGTCGCGCATCCGTTGGTACTCCTTGTCGGTCAGCGTCTGCGCGGGAGCCACGGTGATCGAGTCACCGGTGTGGACGCCCATCGGGTCGAAGTTCTCGATGGAACAAACGATGACTACGTTGTCGCGGCGATCGCGCATCACCTCCAGCTCGAACTCTTTCCATCCGTAGATCGACTCCTCGACGCTGACCTCGTGGATCATGCTCAGCGCAAGCCCCTTCGAGACGGCGCGCTGGAACTCGTCGACGTTGTAGGCGATGGCGCCGCCCGTTCCGCCGAGCGTGAACGAGGGCCGAATGACGCACGGGAGGGCGATTCGATCGCGGACTCGATTCGCATCTTCCAGCGTGCGCACGAACTCGGCTCGCGGGAGTTCGAGGCCAATGTTCGTCATCGCGCGTTTGAACTGTTCTCGGTCCTCGGCTTTGTGGATCACGGCCGCCGATGCGCCGATCATTTCGACGCCGAATTTCTCGAGGACGCCGGACTCGTGGAGCTTCACGGCGACGTTGAGCGCGGTCTGTCCGCCGAGCGTCGGGAGCAGTGCGTCGGGTCGCTCGCGCTCGATGACCCGCGCCACCGCCTCGGGGACGATCGGCTCGATGTACGTCCGATCCGCGATCTCGGGGTCGGTCATGATCGTTGCCGGGTTGGAGTTCACGAGAACGATCTCGTAACCCTCCTCACGCAGCGCCTTGCACGCTTGCGTACCGGAGTAGTCGAATTCGCAAGCTTGGCCGATGACGATCGGCCCGGAGCCGACGATCAGGATCTTCTCGAGGTCGTCTCGCTTCGGCATGCACTGTCTCCCCAGTACCGCGCACCACGCTCACGTAGGGCTCTCTTCGCGCCCCGGATTGGATCTAAAAATCGAGCGATTCTAGGTTGCGCGAGGGGGTCGCTCCAACAGAATTGTGCGGCGAACGCGTGCACAAAAAAAAGAGCGGTCGGCGGAACGAGGCCCGCCGGCCGCTCCAACGTTCGTCGACGTGGGGTATCAGTCGGTCAAGACTTGGATGCCGTTGGTGATGCTCAGGCCCGTCGGCGCGGTCGGATCCTCGATGAATGCTTGGACGAAGAACTGCGAACGGCCGTGCGTGCCGGTCGGCAGGCTGAACAGCGTCGACGGGGCGGGCTCCGACGACATCGTCGAACGACCGAGCAGTCGCGTGTAGCCGAGGTTGTTGAGGATCCCCATCGGCTGCGGCGACTCGTCGTTCAGCGGCGTCGGCATGCACATGTCACCGAGATTGAAAGGCTGCGTCGCGGCGCTGCTCCCGGTCGGTCGGCCGCGCCAGATGTACGCACAGAAGCGAGACCGCAACACGTTCGGCGTCGCCGCCATCGTCACCGTGATCGAGTCGTGGCGCCCGACGCGAACTTCGCGCATGTCGCCGCCTGCGCTACCGTTCACGAAGAGCACGTCCACGATTCCGCCGTCTCCATGTTCATTGACGTTGCCGCGGCGGCACGCGATGTCTTGCGGGTTCGTGTACGTGTAGACGCTCGCAAGGGTCGATCTGCCGTTCGAATTGGCGACCGACACGTCGACCGAACCGGTGCCGGCAGGCGTGATGCAAGTGATCGTCTCGGGGCCGAGGACATGGACTTCTGTTGCCGACACGCCACCGAACTGCACGGTCGTGGCGTCCGCCGGCGAGAAGTGCGTGCCGTGAAGCGTGACGGCCGTGCCCCCAGAGGTCGGGCCCATCGTCGGACTCAAGGACGCAAGCGACGGCGGCGGCAGGTACGTGAACGCATGCGAGCGACTGGCGTCGCCGTTCGAGTTCGTGACTCTCACGTCGACGATGCCTGTACCCGGAGGCGTTTGCGCGGTGATCGTCGTCGAATCCCGCACGACGAGATTGAGACCGAGCGTCTCGCCGAATGCGACGCGCGTGTCCTCGGTCCGCGTGAAGTTCGTGCCGCGGATCGTGACGGAGGTACCGCCCGGTTCCGGGCCGCTCGCGGGCGACACGGACGCAAGCGTCGGCGGCGGGTTGTACGTGTAAGCGTTGCGCAGCGTCGATGAGCCGAAGGACTCGTCCACGCGGACGTTGACGATTCCGCGTCCGGCCGGCGCGTCGACGTCGATCGACGTCGGCGACGTCACGTTGACCGAGGTCGCTTCGTGGTCGCCGAAGAAGACGCGCGTGTCCGCGGTCCTCGTGAAATTGCGGCCGACGAGCGTGACGTGATTGCCGCCGCGCTCGGGTCCATTCGTCGGCGTGAGCCCGGTGAGCGCCGGCGGCGGGTTGTACGTGAAGGCGCTCGGAAGGCTGGTCGCTCCTCCGGCGGATTCAGCGGACACGGCTACGGTGCCCGTTCCAGGCGGCGTGGCACCGGTGATGGTCGAATCATCGACGATCGCCATGTCGTCGAGGCGCGAGCTGCCGAATCGTACGACGGTGACGTCGTGCAGGTGACGACCGCTGATCGTGACGCGCGTGCCTCCGGATTCGGGACCGATCGGCGGTGCCACCGAGGACAGCGCGGGCGGCGGAACGTATCGGTAGCCATTGACGAGCGAATCGGTGTTCCCGCCGCTCGAGACCGTCACGTCGACCGTCCCCGTGCCGGGCGGCGTCTTGCATCGAATCGTCCCGGCGTCGACGACCGCGAACGTGGTCGCCATCGAGCCGCCGAATGTCACGACGGCGTCGATGCCGAATCCGACGCCTCGGACGGTGACGCGCTGGCCTCCAGCCTCGGGACCGCTCGAAGGATCGACACTTCGAACTTCCAGTGCGGTTCCGGTGGTCGAACCCGGTCGCGTGACGTCGAGGTCGTAGCCGTGGTTCGCGTTCGGGGTGAAGCGAAGCGTGCAGGCGCCAAGATCGACGCAGTGGGGCGGCGACGACAATGGGCCGGTGAAGGCTTCGTAGATCGCTTCGTTGCGGGCGCCGTGGTAGGTCAGCGCGGACGTGAAGTCGAGCACGTGCGACGCCGGCGACGATCCGCCGGGCGTGATGCCGGCGATCGCATCGAGCGATCGAAGGTAGTCGTACTCGATCGTGATGGAACCGTCGTGCCGCAACCGAATCTCGAACGTGTTGGACGGGCAGGAGACGGACTCAGGCACGCCCGAGTAGAGGATGTCCAACTCGTCGCTGGTCTGTCTCAGGAACGCGTCGACGGTGCCATCGACTCCGTCCGCAATCGGATTGAGGTTGTCGAAGAGTGCTGCAATCCGTGGGAGCGGGCCCAGGAACGCGGGGACGTTCTCGGTCGCGTTCGTGTCCGTACCGCCGAACGTCAGGTAACCGTTCGACCCGACGTACACGCGGTCGTAAGTCGTGTCGAAGAACGAGAAGGAAAAGCCGGAAGAGAAGAACACCGGCTTCGAATCGGCTCTTCCCAGGTTGAGGGGAGTGTAGCCCAATGCGCGCGGCGGCGGCGACGTGTTGACGACGAGCCGGAGGCCGCTGACCGACGAGCCGGCGCCGACTTCGAAGACGGACGCCGGCGAGAGATCGTCGGCAACCGACTCCTCGCCGTTCGCCCATTGCGGACGCGGCGCGAAATTCAGCCCGAAGAAGTCGGACGAGAACGCATTCCCATTGCAGACGTTCGAGCGTCCGATCGTCACGTTGTAGAGGTTCGTGAAGAGGCCGCGCTCATCGGCGCCGTCGAAGTAGCGCGCGCCCACGAGATACCGCCCCGGTGGGAGTCCGTCGATCTTGAACGACCCCGGCAAGCGCGAGCTGTCCGTGAAGCGAGAGACCGAGAAGACCTCGACGACCGGCTTCATCGTTTCGGCGTTCACCGCGTAAACGCCGACTCCGTCGGCCGGCGTCCCATCGGCTCCTCCGAGGTAGACGCGCCCTTCGATGGCGCCGAACGAATTGGCGAAGTTCCCTTCGGGATAGCAACGGCTCGTCGACGCGACGTCGTCGGCCTCGAGCGTGCGCATCGCATGCTCGCATTCGGTGGTCGTCGTGAAGAAGGGGAACATCGTCGGGTTCGGATCCCCGAGCGACGAATGCGACAGTCCATGGAAGTGGCCGATTTCGTGTACGGCGATGGCTTGAATGTCCACCACGCGCGAAGCCGTGATCGGGGTCGTCACCCAGTCGAACTGCGATGCGTTGAACGCGATGTCCGAGTCGATGATCGTGCCTGCGCGCAGCACCGTTCCATCGGGGTAGAGCGCCGGCGACAAGTCGATTTGTCCGTCGAGGTTGAGGTCGCGATTCGAAGGTCCAACAGTGAGTTCAGCCGTGAGCGAGAAGACCACCGTCAGCGCGGCGATGCCGGAGCCGGACGCAACCGGGTCCGTCCATGTGACGACGTTCTCGCCGTCGAGGCCCATTTGTCCCTCGGACGTCAGGCCCGCGTATGTGAACGCGATCGACGATGTCGAAACGGATTGCCACGTGTCGAATGCGGCCTTCAACGACGCGACCGCTTGATCGCGCGAAACGTTCGTCGCGTTCCCGTTGTTCGTGTTGTTGGCGACACCCTGGTCGTTGATCAACCACGATACCGGCATTGCGTGCGAGTCCCACCGGCTCGAGGAGATCTTCGTCGCGTTTCGAGTAAGAGTTTCCGAGTTGCCGCCCGCGAGCGCGGGTGCCGGCGAGATCGCGAGGACGAGCGCCGAAACGGTCACCGCGAGGAGCATTCCGAGTCGTGCCATCGAGTCCCTCCCGATTGAAATGTGGGTTTGCATGGGATTCCGAAGGGAACGGCCGGCCACGTTTCAGCGCCGTTCGTGCGTGACGCTGGTGCGCACGGCCTCGTCGACGTCATGGAGAAAGACGTCGAGCTGGACTCGATGACCACCGCGAACGACGAAGTGTGCCCGCGGCTTTTCCTCCGACTTGACGATGATGGCGCCCTGCGAGAGCGCGTAGATGAACGCGGTCCCGTCGGCGTTGTGCTTCAGGAAGAGAACGACGTCGCTGCCCGGCTGGAGATCCGGAACGCCTTCGATCCGCATGGCGACCGGGAACGGCTCCTGAACTTCGCCGCCAGGCTCGACGATGGTGTGAGTGCTCGCATCGTTGCCCTTGAGCGTCCGCTGCACGGCGACGCGGTACTCGGTGACGATCCGCTTGCCTTCCCATCGGGCCTGCTTGTCGGAAACCGACGCGAGGACCACCGTGTCGGCGCCGCGCACCAGATCGACAAGGCTCTCGGCCGCTGACACGGTCGGCGACGTGGTCGCGAAGCTCGCCGTCGGCGGCGCCAATCCTGCCGTGAGCGCGATCACCGCCGCGAACGGGATCGAAAGAAGGCGTTTCCGAGATGTGCGGACCATTGATTCCCTCCCCAAGTGTCGAACGAACGTGACTCGAGCCCTCGAGCCAAACCGATCCGGAGCGACGCGCAAGACCAAACCTCCGGCAAAAAAAAGAGCCATCCATTCGAACCGTTTGCCGGCCGAGTGAATGGCTTTGCGTGCTTCGTTGAGAAGCTTCTAGTCCACGGTTACCGGCCGCCCCTTCCGGCTACGCCCGCGTAGACGAGAGGAACGCTGGCGCATCCGCAAAGACGCGTCTGCCGCGCCGATCGTTCCGTCGTCGATGAATGGCACTCCGCGCGCGCCCGCGCCGCGGTCTCGTTTCGCCGTGAGACGGCGAGCGCGAGGCCGACGGCGAGGTCCGCCTCGGAGCGCAGAACCATACCCCACGATCCCTCGGAATCAAGGCGAGCGGACGATCGCCGCTCGTCGCGGAGGCGGGGACCGTCGAGGATCTCGCTAAAGCAGCAGGAGTTGTCGGTTCGACGATTCACTTCGCGACGAAGGCTTCGAGTAGGCTCGAGTCGACGATTCACTTTGCGACGAACGGTTCGATGACGTGAGGGGAGTGCCGGCACTCCATGGCGGAGAGGGACTCGACATGAGCGCAGGAGCGTGCCCGCCGCGTCCGGGTCGCGGCGCACGGTCGATTGCGGCGAGGCGCGCCGCCGGTGGTAAGACGCGGCAACTCCCGATCACCGCGACGGTCGCACTCGTCAGTGTTGCTGCCGTCGTTCCATACGCAAACGTGTTCGCGCTCGGGTTCGTCGGCGACGACCTCCCGCTGATCGTCAACAACCCGCAGATCAAGACCCTTTCCGGCGTCCTCGCGCTGTTCGGCGCTTCGGGCGGTTGGCCGCAGGCGCGTGCACTTCGCGATGCGTCCTATGCGATCGATCTTGCGATCGGCGGCGGGGGACCGGCGGCATTTCACGTGTCGAACGTCGTCTACCACGCGATCGCCGCACTTCTCGTCTTCGCGTTCGCGCGTCGCGCGCTTCGAAGCGACGTCGCATCGCTCGTTGCCGCGATCGTGTTTGCGGTGCACCCAGTGCATTCCGAAGCCGTCGCATCGCTCGCGGGGAGGAAGGACGTTCTCGTCACGATCTTCGCGCTCGCGAGCCTCCTGGCCTTCGACCGATTCGAAGCGCACGGCGGCAAACGGGCTCTCGCCGGAGTCGTCGTTGGCTTCGTGCTTGGCTTCCTCGTGAAGGAGACCATCGTCGTCCTACCGCTGCTGATGCTCGGGCTCGTGCTCGTCTGCCGCGAAGGCGCCTCGGATCGCCGCCGGCGTCGGCGAGGCTGGATCCTGCCCAGCGTGCTCCTCCTGGGATCCGTCGCGCTCGGGCTCGTCGCCGTGTTCGTTTTCCGCATCTCCGCGCTCGCGGGCTCCGACGCGTGGCGTTGGCACGGTGGCAGCGTCTTGAGGAACGCGCTCACGATTCCTCGGCTTCTCGCGAGATACGCCGAGTTGCTCGTCGCTCCGGCGCGCCTTCGGGCGGACTACGACTTCGACGCGTTCCCGATTTCGTCGTCCGTACTCGAGCTGCGATTCGTCGTCGCCCTCCTCATCCTCGTGACCGCCGTCGTCGCGGTTGCGTGGGCGTCGCGTCGCGACCGACGAATCGCGTTTGCGGCGGGATGGGTGGTGGTGGCGTTGCTTCCGGTGCTCCAGATCGTGCCGCATCACGAGCTGTTCGCTGAGCGATATGTCTATCTTCCGTCGGTGGGGATTGCGCTTCTCGCCGGCATCGCCGCGGAGCGACTGCTCTCCGCGCGGCCGGCGGTTCTTGCTGCAGAGGTGGTCGTCCTGAGCGGCGTCGGATCGGCGCGAGCATGGGCGCACAACGAGGTCTTCCGCGACGTCGAAACCCTCTCGCGGAGCGTGGCCGACTCGGAGCCACGTTGCGCGCGGGCGCAGTACAACCTCGGCCAGTGCGCGCTTCGCGACGGTCGTCAGGTCGAGGCTCGAGCTCGCTTCCAGTCCGCAGTCGACGTGGGACCGGGGAGCTTTCCCGGGGAAAACCGTGTGTACGGACCGGCGCTGAACGAGATCGGCCTCCTCTCGCTCGACGAATGGCTTCGCGGTTCGCGCCTCACGGGCGACGGAGATTACCGAGACGCGGAGGCATCGTTCACGCGAGCCGCTGAAGCGTGGCCGGGCGCGGCGGCGCCCTGGCTCAACCGGTCCGCACTCGAGCGCACGGCCGGACGAGAGATCGACGCGGCTGCAACGCTGGCGTGCGCCACTCGCTTCGGAATCCGCGATTCGCGCATCGACGCGGAACTCGCTCGAAAGCCGGCCGCTGTCGTTCCGATCGCCGATCGGGACGAAGCGCTCGCCGCACGCGTGCGCCGCGCGCGCGCGGGGGCAGCCGACGCGGAAGACGTGCGATCGCTGGTAGCGTTCCTCGATTCGTCGAATCAGCTCGAGGTCGCCGGCATCGTTGCTCGCCTTTCCGACGCTCCGATGCCGCCATTTTTTGAAAGACGGCTCTGGAGATCGACCACCCCGATTGCCGATGGAGAGTGGCGCGAGCGGCGGCGCGTTCTCTTCGCGAAGGAGATCCAGGATGCGAAGTCGATCGCGCCTCCGCTCGAAGCGCTGCGGAGCGATTGGCCCGTCGATGCGGCACACGTGCGTGACGCGTTCGAGCGACTGCGACGGTCGATTCGTGCGTGGTTCGCGGCGGAGAAGCTCGGCGTCGATTCGGTCGAGGCGCTTCGCAAAGTCGCGATCGAGGCGACGCGCGCGGTGATCGAAGGGCCTGCGCGAGGTCGGATTTTCGCCGAAAACAAAGTACCGATGCAAAACGGATGAGTTATTATCTGCGCGCTTTTGGATCGGCCCGAAGCGTTTTTGCGCGCCGTGGGCAAGACCGTGAGCACGGAGGAGGTTGTCATCATTAGTACCGAAACCCTTGTCGAACGCGGCCAGGGAGACCTGAAGGCACGCGTAAAGCAAGTCAACGATTACATCTGGGCGCGATACGTCGAGGAAGAGGACGACTACGACCTCATCGACGAAGAGGAAGCGATCCGGCTGCTCGAGGAATACTACGGCGCGCCCGAACATGGCGAAGACAGGGATGCGGTCTACCTCGGGATCCTGTTCTTCGAGCGCGCGTTTGCAGACGACTCGCGCAAGGTCGACTACTTCCAGAAGGCGATCACCCTGTTCAACCGTTATCGCCGATCGACCAGCGACACGGGTTTCGAAGCCGTCGAGGATCGCCGCGAGGACATCCTCGCGTTCTTCAAGGAGCAGGGGATCGAACCGCCCGTCGCCGAGGAGCCGATCATC
>JACOTG010000312.1 GCA_016178505.1 Planctomycetota bacterium | reverse complement strand
GCGGGAAGGAGAAAAGGTGGCTCCGAGAACCCGGCTCCGAGTGGCTCTGATAACCCGACTCCGGGTGGCTCAGTCGAACCCGACTACGCCTGGCTCCGTTGACCCGGCTCCGACTGGCTCAGTATGGGGAGGCTACTGACATCTGCGAACTTAGCCTGATCCAGAAGCTGTCCCATCCCATCGACAGGAACTGAAAACTCGTTGGATGCAGTCGCGTCGAATGGCGACGGCGGTTGCCGCTCTTCGATGAATCTCCAGTAGCGTCTCGGCGCTCTTTCGCCTTCACTCACGGTGTCATTCCCCTTGCCGAGCTGACGACTTCAATAGTGACATACCGAGCAGTCGGTCGAAGTCGATCGCTGCTCGATGCCGGCGATGCGCCCCTGGGTAACGCCTCGATGACAGTTCACACACCACCCCATGGTCAGATCGCTCCACTGTTCGATTCTTTCCATGGATTCGACCGGACCATGGCATCTCTGGCATTCGATGCCGGCATGGACATGCGGCCGGTGATCGAAACGCACGAAGTCGGGCAGATGGTGCACCTTCACCCACTCGATCGGCTTCTTCGATCGATCTTCCGCGTACTCCAACTTCGCCGGGTCGAAGCCCACGGATTCGTAGAGCTTGCTCAGCTCCGGGGACACTCGCGCGGGCCGATCCGTCGAATCCCCACTCCGCCCGACGCGTTCACGTTCGGAGAATGCCGAGGTGACGCGCGAGTGGCACTTCATGCACGTGCCGGCCGCCGGCACACCAGCAACTCGGCTCTTCTCCGCGCCTGCGTGGCAGTATCGACACGAGATCCCGAGGTCGCCGCTGTGAAGGCGGTGTGAAAAAGCAATCGGTTGCTCCGGCGCGTAACCTCGATTCACACCGGGAAGATTGAGGTCCCGGGCCGAACCATACAGGACGGTGGCCGAGATCATCCCGATCATGACGAGGCCGGTGATCGTCTTGGTCGTCACCGCCCATCCATCCGCGAGTCCGCCAGCTCGATCTGCTGTCCCACCGAAGTCATCAGGGTGGGTTCGCTCTTCATTTGGCCTGACCCCAAGAGCTCGTCGAGGATGTATGGCGGAAACGACATGTAATTGAGGTCGGCCGTGATCGTCAAAGGTCCTTTGCTCGCCGTGGGGATTGGGAACGAGTACTCGACGTCAGCAAACCCCTTCGGCAGGATTCGTGTATCGGAGAGCATCCGATCGGCCTCCCACACGTTGAGATCTATGGGATTCCCGTCCCGGTCTCCCAAGACGGCCTTGAAGCTCTTCGTTCCGTTTTCGGTACGGCCGTCCCTCATCGCCCCGAGGCGGAAGACCTCGTTGCCGTCGCCGTCTCGAACCTTGAAATCAACCCAGACCTCTCTGCCCTCCGGGAATCCCGTGGGCAGCTTGTGCCCAGCACCGACGTTCTCGACCCGGACTCGGACCGTGAGACTCTCGCCGGCTCGAGCGGTCGCGGGCGCCTCGAGGAATCGAACGGTTGCCGCCGACTGCAACATCCTCGTATCCAGCTCGGCTTGCTCCGTCTCGTCGAAGTGCTTGTGCAGGGTCGCGTTCGCTCCGATGAACGTATGGGCGTACAGGCCTGACCTCACTTTGCCGTCTGGAGCCGATTTTCCCTCGACCCGCAATTGTCCGGGCGCCGGTGCCATGTGGCAGTCCTGGCAGCTCGTGCCCACGCCGTGATAGTAGCTGTCGCGCCATTCGTCGTACGTTCGCTCGACGGCGAGTCGGTTGAACGGATGCGTCACGTTGTGGCAGCTCGCGCAGAACTCCGACTTCGTGTGCAACTCGGAATAGGTCGTGTCGTGAAATGGAGATAACCCATCGTTGCGCGGCCCAAATCGAAGGACGCGGCGGTCCGTGATCGGCGCCAATACGATGGATCCATTTCCGAGCCCGGTGATGTGACTGACGGTGTGGCAAGAGTCACAATCGACGCCATTGGCCGTGGTCCCGTCATCGCCCGCGTGTGCCGTGTGAGTCGTGAGGCCAATCGGGGTGTGGCAGCCGATGCAAAAGTTGTCCACGGCACCGTTGGTGGCCACGCTCGCCCTCTTGAGAACGGCTCTGTAGATCGGGTCCTTCCACGAGTGGCTCATGATCGCGTGCGACCATTGTTTGTAGATGTCGGTGTGACACTCGCTGCACGCCTCCGACTTGAGGAAGCTCTTGGGCGTGGCGCCAACCGCGTCGATGTCCATGCGGGACGGATAGAACGGGGCGTCCTTCTCGGCAATCATCGGGTCGACGTTGGGAGAGTTGCTGGAGAGCCGAATGATGCCGGGGCTTGCAACCGGTTCGATCGGACCGGTGGCCGTCGTCGCTGGCGCTGGGGTCGGACGGTCGACGCGCGCCACCGGCAGCGCGGGCTTCACGAACCCGTCGGACGAGGCGTGAGAGTCCTGGACGGGACCCTTCGAAACGAACGCGACAGCCAGCAGCAAGACGGTGCCGACGACGAGCGGGCGCGCCCTGGGCAGTTTCGAAGGTCGCAGGACGGTCGCGGAGCATTCGTCAAAGGAATGATGAGGGGCACGACGGTTCCTGGAGGTCATTGGAAAATCCTCCTAACGGGTTTGTTCGAGCCTCGCCGACTCTGAGGACGCACCGCTGGGGAAACCCCTTTTACAGAGTGTCTCTGGAGAGGTGTGCGAAGTCGCTGCTCGTACTACCCGTAGAGGAGGATCTCGCGAGTCCGCCTCGACGAGGTTGGACAGGTTCCACGTATGCGCAACGAGAGTGAGTTAGAGTATCCTCGACAGAGTTCTCTCGTCGGCGACGCGGATCGGTTCCGAACGATCAAGGAGGCTCACACAGCCGTGCCCCTCGCTGGGCTGTGTACCTCCCTTGAACCGAATCCTACGAGGTTGGCTTCAGTACCTCCCTTAGACTCCCGTTGTCTTTCGTCACTGATCTACTGGCGGCATGGTAGGCCGAGAAGATTCAATATGTCAACGCGGGTGTTGACTGCTTCATTAAGGATGTTCCCCAACCTGCGTGGGGGCTTCGTGACACCGGGCGATGGCTGGAGGAACCGGATTCAGTGCGGCCAGTGCTCGCGACGTTCGCGGGTTGGCGGCGCGATTGTGCGGCAAAATCGATTCACATTGGAACAGCGTCCAGGCCAAGCCGCACGGCGTCACGCACGTCGCTCTTGCGGACGGTGACGGCCGACGTCGACTTCGCGTCACGCCGCGTCCGACGTCGGCCGCCACTTCGGACCAGCCGCAGCCCCAAAAAAGCGCGAGCGTCGACCGGGTTCCCGGTGACGCTCGCGCGTGAGTCGGTTGTGGCTTACGGAAGTATGGAGAACCCCGAGAGAATCGCCGCGGTCGGGATGCCGTTGGCGGAACCGTCGAAGAAGAGACGGTAGCTACCCGCCGTCACGGCGCCGATCGACGTGGGAATGAACTGCCCGATGTCCTCGTTGGTGCCGATGACGCCGGGCACGCTGAAGCCGCCGCTCGTTGCAAAGTAGATCGCGCCCATTGGACCGATGAACACCGCATCGATGTTCTCCGTCGACAACGTCAGCCCCACGTCCGAGCCGTCGAAGTAGATGGAGAACGTCCCGGCCGTCGTCGCGCCGAGGCTCGTCGCCGTGAACTTGATGAGATCGGGTCCCTGGATCCCGCTGAGGCCGGACACGGTGCCGAGTCCCGAGAGGGAAAGGATGAGGTTACCGGCCGCGTCGCGACCGATCGCGTCGATGCTTTCTGTGGTCGTCGTGAGACCGACGTCCGACCCGTCGAAGTAGAAGCTGAAGGAGCCGGCGGTGGTCGCACCGAGGCTCGTGGGCGTGAACTTGACGATGTCCGACGGTGTGACCAAAAGGCCATTCGGACCACCGGTGAGCCCAGGCACGTTGAAGTTGGCCGTGAAGCTCATCAGGATCTCGCCGGTCGGAAGGCGACAGAACGCACCAATCGCGGCATTGGCGAGACCGACGTCTGAGCCGTCGAAGTAGAGCGAGTACACGTTGGTGTTTCGATCCAACGCCACGATGTCTTCGTTGGCGACCACGCCAAGTCCATGCAGCGCCGTGTTCGTCTTGAATGACATGAGGAAAGTCGGAGCCGGCGGTGCCGGGGCGATGGTGACGAGGGCCGTGTCGATCCCCGTCAGCAGGCCGTCGCTCGCGGACAGTGTCACCGTGAACGGGCCGGCGGTCGTGTACACGTGACCGACCGCGACGCCTGCTGCCGCGGGCGACCCATCGCCGAAGTCCCAGATGAACGTCAACGGATCATTGTTCGGATCCGTCGACGCGCTGGCGTTGAATTGAACGCTCGTCCCAACGACGCCTGCCTGGTCGGGTCCAGCGTTGGCGACGGGCCGAAGGTTTGGAACAGAGTCGAATTGATCGGGACCGGGGCTTCCCTGAACGCTCGAGATTCCGAGGAAGTTCTGCAGCGGAGTCGCGTTGCCGGCGGCGCCGACCGCGGGGACGCTCAGGAATCGGTTGTCCGCCAGGAGGATGAATCGGCCACCGGTATTGTCCGGGGCGGTTCCGTCTACAGGCACGATGATCTCCGGATGATCGAACGGCGCGCGCTCGAACTTCACGCGATCGTCCGTGAGTGACAGGATGAAGTCCACCATCGCGTCCTTCTCGGCCTCCGTGAACAGAGGCGCCAGTCCTCCGTTACCGGGGAACGTGTTCAGGTTGAGAATCAACACGTCCCGGTCCGCGGCGTTGGTGACGGGGAAATCACCTGCGCGCATATAGAAGTCGATCACCTGCCGCACGGTCAACTGGCCGCCGTTGTGAAAGTAGGGTCCAGTCAGCTCCACGTTACGCAGCTGAGGCACTTTGAAGCTGCCATTTCTGGCCACGCGGTTGGGATTCGGGAAGGTACCAGACGCTGTGCCTACAGCCAGCAGAGGTGTTGGGGTGACGGCATCCGGGAGGAATAGGGACTGATTGATGAGCGGGAATGCGGCACCTAGTGGGAACGGATTGACGAAGGCATCCAAGGAGACCGGCAGCGGGGTCACCGGAGGCACGGAGGTCGAAAGGACTCCGACGGGAAATCCTGAATGTCGCAGACTCAAAGCCGCCAACGAAAGCGGGAAGCCAAACGGGTCATTGGCTCCTCGGCCCGGGTCCTCACCACTCGGTCGTACGCCGATATTATAGATTCCCTCGTCTATCAAACCACTTCCCGTGGGAAGCGCATCGACATCCGGCGTCGCGTTCAAGGTATCTATTTCCACCGCGCCCGCAGCCGGCTGGATCAATAGGTCCTCGAGGAATACACCCGAAGCGACCGCTAGTCCTACGCGCGCCGGCGCCAACGGGGCGGGCAGCGTTTGTTGAAGTAGGGAGATCGAATGTGTGGTCAACTCGGGTTCGAAATGGCAGAGGTCGCACTTGGCGAATTTACCCAACGGATTTAGCAGTGAAAGGTTGGATCCCTGGAAGAGATCGTAACCCAACAATTGCCGCGGGGTAAGCCCGACCACATGAACGGGGAAGCCGTCGGGAATGCCGCCAGGGGGACCAATATTATTGACGATCCCAAGGAACTCGTTCGGATTTGCGTCATGAAACTGATCAAAGGGCGTGTCATTCGGCACGAGGATCTGCGTCCAGACCTGAACCGACAGCCCGAAGAAGAGGCTGAAGTTCGCTTCCTTCTGGGTGAATTGGTTCGTGGCTGCCGGCTTGGCCGCGCCGCTCACGATCGTCAGAGTCACTCCATCGAAGGGGTCCGTTGGATCGGCAGCGGACTGGAGGTGCTGGGTCGTGTTTGACCAGAATTGGGGCCCGAAGGCCTGTTCGATCAGGTCCGCGTAACTCACGCTGAGGCCCGGCATGCCGGGCGAGATGTTCTGGTTGGAGAGCGGGCCTAGCACGCTGTCGGTGGGAGACACCAACTGGTTGGCCAACGGCGTCACCCCGGCCTGGAGTAGTTTCTTACCGATCTTGGTCCAGTCGCGTCCGTTGAAGGACATCTCGAAGTTGCTGAGCGCCGGTCCCGTCGCCAGGGAAGCCATGCTGGAAAGGCGGATCAGTTGACGGGTCGCGGTGAGTCCGCCGCCCCCTTCCACATAGATATGAGGAAACGGATCGGCCGCGCCAAACGGGCTCCCGCCATTGAAGTCCTGCCGCGCTCGACCGTCCCAGAAGTTGTTGAAGTTGAACGCGGCGCCGAACAGCGACGGGGTATTTCGAGGCTCGACCCTTCTGAAGCCTTGGAAGGCCGGAACGGGATCGGCCAGGATGTTCCCAATGTCTGGCTTGAGGACGGGTGGATTGGTACCCGGAATGAATGCCCCGCTTCCGGGTGTGGGGATGTCCACGAACTGGCGAAAGATCACGCCCATCGAGGACATCACGTTGCTGGTGTCACTCACCACATTGGCTGGATTCAAGAGCGGCTCGCCGGGGATCATGCGGTTCGCCAGCTTGTGCGAAGGGAACTCGCTGCCGTCCACCGTCTGATTCGGTCCCTTTACCTGGAACGTCACATGTCCCGCGTTGGTGCCGGGGTTGAGCTGGTTCTTGGTCCGGCTGTCTGCGCCGGCATGAAAATGGCAAGTGCCGCAAGATTGAACGCCATCGCTGCCCACTTGCATATCCCAGAACAGGGCCTTGCCCAAACGGACGGCCGCGGTCCTGTCCACGATGAAGTCGGTCTCGTTCACCGGAAGCTGCAGATCGCGGTCATAGGACCCGGTGGCCGGATTGTAGGCCTTCCCCGTGGCCACATTCATGCCAGGCACTCCCGCGCAAGCGGGTCCCGGGGGCGGTATGCAGTAGGAAATAGCACCAGTGACTGGATCCACGAGAAGCGGCCGCCCCACGAGCGGATTCGTGTCGAGCGAAAAGACCGCGAGGGGCGGGAGGGCCGGAAGCCCCGGAAATGGGATGCGGGGCGCAGCCGGCGCCGTCGGGTTTTTCAGGAGGTCGAACAAATCCTGGTTCGAAGGGACGACCTTCAACGACTGAGCCGTCGCCGGCTTCGCAACCGACACCAAGCCCGAGGCCAGGAGGAGCACACCGGCCAGGCTATGCGTGGAGAACTTCATCCTCGTTTTTTGCACCATCCCCTACTCCCTTCTTGTTTATCGGAATCCTACGTTCGTTTGCTCCGGGCAACCGATAGGATCCCCTCTATAAGACGAATCCATTGGGTCATACTCGTTACCGCCGAGACTCCGGACGGCGATGTCGAGTTCCTTTTCGCTGTTGGAGCACGGCCGAGTCAGCCACCGCAGTCGACAACACTACGCTCGACTCATGGCTTGCCTACGACGCGAACAGAGACACAGACGAAGTCAACCGTTCGACTGCGTTCCCCAGATTCCAACCGTCGTCCGAGCGATGGAGCAACAGCGATTCAACAGCCATCGGATTCCCTCGAAAGAATCCGAGACCCTGACCGATCTACTGGCGCGTAGGGTGCCGAGTCTTATTCAGTGTGTCAAGAACAGATGAAGAAATACTTGCACTCCGTCGAGAGCCCACCATCCGCACAGTACGCAATCCAACGGCGCGGTCGCCCTCGGCGGAGCCATCACACAGTGGAGTCGGGCACATCGAACGTCGTGCCGTCATTTTCCCCACCCAGCACGTCTGCGAGCGTGTCCGACGGTGCCGACGACTCAGACTCTCCATGACAGCCAAATCACACCGATTGGAATCGCTGCTCCGCGTCCGGATCCACACGGGAACTCTCCGGCCGGCGACCTGCCATTGGCGGGTTGCTCCGGCGCGCTACGTTCGAGCGGCCAGTCGAGTCCTGATTCAACGTCCCGTGGTCGCTCGCCATTCGATCTCGGGGAGGGGGTTTCCCTGGGCGTCGGTCAGCCTCGCGGACAGCGACGCCGAGCCCGTCGGCGCCGTGACGCTCACGACGATTCGGTTCCATCCGGCGGCAAGTCTCACCGGGACGCGGTCGGTGTCGAGCCGCCACTCGCGCGCGCCAACGAGGGATGCGCCGAGCTTGTCGTTCCAGTAGACGTCGGCCGCGTCGCTCGTGCCGATGCTCAGAACCGCGTCCCGCGCCGTGGACGAGCGAACGCTCACTCGAGCGACGAAACGCCCGGGTCGCGCGTCCGGCACGGTATCGGCAAGACGCAGCTCGCCGAAAGCGCGCGTCGCCACGGACGATGCCGGTGCGTCCGCGAGCGGCGCACTGTCGGCTTTTCCAGCGGCAATCGGGAACGGCCCGCTGACGAGCCACTCGCGCACCACGCCGGGAGCGAGCGAGTCGAGCCGCCGCGTTCGATCCGCGAGGCGCGCATCGTCCGTCGCAATGAGCGGCCCCAGCGCCGCGTCGCGAATCTGCCGCCTGAGCGCGTCGAGCGCCAGCACGAGGCGCCGCTCGTCGCGACCGGCGAGCACGGTCAAGTTTCCCTGCGAGTCGTCCCGCCGCACCAGCAAGAACTCGTCGACGCCCTGCGGCGCATCCGGCAGCGACTCGACGGCTTCTCGGAATTCGTCGGGCAGACGGGGCTCGTCGCGGGGATCGCCGACGAGGATCACGTCGCGACCCGCGAGACCGATGTCGATCGACTGAATGTTCACGAGGATCGGCCCGGCACTGCAGTAGATCGCAAGTGCCTCGCGGAGCGATTCGGCGGCGTTCCTCACGGATCGCGCGGCGTCCCCCGCGACGACGATGCACGGGCTCCGCCAGCGCTCGGGGTGTTCGAGGCGCACGATCGGTGCCGCGGCTCGAACGCTGACGCGAATCGAGCGTTCCCCGGCGGCCGGCACGTCGACGTCGACCAGAACGTCGCGACCGTCGCGCGACCACGTCCCTTCCACCGCATCGATCACCTCGCCCTCGAGTGGAACGAGGCGCAGCCGCACGCGAAGCGGAAGTTCGCCGCGCGTGCGCACCGTCACGCGAACGGCACCGCCGGTGCGCTCCCATTGGAGATCGACGCGGCCGAAGGGAACGCTCACGTTTCTGAGGGCAATGCGCGGACGATCGGCGAGGTGCATCGCGACCTCGCCCGGACGCACGCACGCGAGGAATCCCATCAGGGCCGAGACGATCTCGTCGGGCGCATCCGACGTGTTGCTCGCGAGGACCGCCGTGAGACTTCGATCCGCGTCGCGCGTCCATCCCTGAATGCAGTCCGCTTCCGAAAGCCACGCCGTGGCGCGCGCACTCGGCTCGTAGTCGCCGTCGCGTGACGAATAGCCGCGGGGGTTCGCTTCGAAGCGCGACAAACATCCATCGACGCGGAGGAGCGTGCGCTCGATCCACGCGATCGTTGCGGCGAATCGCGGCTCGTCGCGGCCGACCGCACCCGTTCCCGGCAGAAACCACTCGTTTCGCACCAGGTTCAGCAGAGCGGAGTCGACGCGGTCGTCTCCGGGAAACCCGATTCGCGGGACGAAGCGCCGCACGTTTGGGTCGAAGCCGTCCGTGAGGATGCGGCCCGCCAGCGTGCGCGCCCGTTCGCGCCAGCGCGCCGCGTCCTCGCCATGACCGAGTTGTTCGGCGACGAGGGCCGCCGCGCGGAGGCCTGACACGACGACGGCGTTCGGCCAGAGCGCGAAGCCGGGCTGCGGCGAGATCCAGTCGTCGTTCCCGACGAGGAGGCCGGAGGTCGCGTCGATTCTTGCCCCGAGCCCGTCGGCCACGCGCTTCTGCGCGGGCCACGCGCCCTCGAGAAACTCGTGCTCGCCGGTGGCGAGCCCGTGGCGCGCGACGTCATAGAGCACCTCCCCGTCGGCGTCCCCGCGGTCGAGGCGGCCTCGACCGAAGCGTGCCGAGAGATCGCCGTGGCCCGCGAGGTCGAGTGCGAGCGCGGCGGCGGCGCCGCCCCCGAGCCCGGCGAACGAGCCGTCGTCCGACCGAGCATCGCGAAGCGCGAGCAGCGATCGATCGAAGACGGCGCTCCACGCTGCGGGCTCGTCGATCCGGACGCCGCTCTGGAGAAACGCGAGATCGCGCGCCTGCGACGCCGTGTCGAGCGCCTCGACGCCCGACTTGACGCACTCGAGGAGCGCCGCGTCGAGCCACGCGTCCTCGCCGATCCCGACGTAGAACGTCGCCGACGCGTGGCGGTCCACCTGGAGCGCGAGCGTTCGAGCCGGCAGAGCCTTCGGCGCGGCGCCGGGCGGATCGGCTCCGACTCCGATTCGCGGAACGCCGAGCGCCAGCGCGTGGTTCGTCGCAAGAGTCGCCATCCGGGGCGTGCGACCCACGTCGCTCGTCGCGTCGTCGAACCGCATCACGTATCGCAGCGACGCCACGTCGCCCGACACTACGTAGCGAAGGGCGAGGAGGTTCTTGCCGGGCACGAGGAACGCGCGCAGATCGACGCGGATCGAGTCGCTCGTCCCGTGGAGTGCGACCACGGCCGCGCCCGGCACCCAATCGCCCGACCACGAAAGCGTCGAAGCGTCGACGGTCTTCTCCGGGCGGCTCGCGACGATCTCCAGCGTCCCGACGACGGGGACGCTCGCGGAGGCTCGAATGCGAAGCGCACCGCGGGCTCCGATCTCGCGGAGGCCTCCGTCCGAGCCGAGTCTCACGACGAGGTCGCCGTTGCCGAGCGCGAAATCGCCGGCGTGCGCGCCGGCTCCAAGGCCGAGCGTGAACGCCGCCGCCGCGAGAGCGCGTCGTCGACTCGCGGGACTCCCTCCCATCCGCGATCGACTACTTCGGCTCGGCGAGGAGCGCTTCCACCGCCTTGGCGAAGGCGGCTTCATCGAGGGTGCCGGACATCATCTGGCGCGCTTTCCCCTTCGTGTCGAAGAGGACGACGATGGGATGTTTGTTGCGAAGCTCTTCCTTCACGAACGGAACGCCCGTCGCCATCGCGTCGAAGTCGCCGGCGTAGAGCATCGGCCAGGTGACGTTGAACTCCTTCCGATATTCCTTCGCGTCGGTGATGTTGTCCTCGTCGATCGGCAGCAGCTCGAACTGCAGCGAGACCACGGCGAAGTTCTTGTCCTTGTGATCGTCGGCGAATTTCACGAGGAACGGCGTCGCCTTCTTGAACTGCGAATGCCACGAACCGCCGATGAGGAGCGCGACGGTCTTTCCCTTCACCGCGCCCCAGTCGAATTCGGAGTCGTCGATCGTCTTGTACTTGAAGTCGAGGTGAACGGTGTCGAGGCTCGGCGCGGGCGTTTCGGCGGGCTTCGCGATTTCGGGCGCCTTCGAAGCGTCGGCTGTTTTCGCCGTCGCCTGCCCGGCCGGCGCGCCGCCTGCGCCCTTCACGAGAGCGTCGAACTTCGGGTCGCCGTGCAATGACATGAGATCGGGATCCTGCAACGTGTCCGGGATCTTGTTCCACCCGTTCTGGAACGCCAGCGCGAGCGAGTCGAGCGCTTCCTTCTTCCCCTTGAGCGCCTTCGCGCACGCCATGTTGTAGTAGAGGATCCCCTTCTGGCTGATCGCGGCGAGCTCCTTCGTCTCGAGGATCTTCTGGTAATTCGCGATCGCCTTGTCGTAGTCCCCCGCCTGGTGAGCCTTCTCGGCTTCGGCGTTCAGGCGCATGGCCTCCTGCGTCGGGTCGTTCTTGGCCTGAGCGTGAGCGGGCAGCGACGCGATCGTCATCGCCGCCAGCACGCCAATGCACGTCAGTCGCATCCTCATCGCGTTCCTCCTTCGTGTCGCGGCGGCCCAGGACCGGTCGGGCGCCGCAAGCCTCGAAGAGTATGCCGAATCTCGCGACGGGCAACCAGCCGTCGGTCCGCTCGGTCGTGCATGGCGCCAAGATTGGAGATCGACGCGCGCGGCAGGCGGCCCGCCCGTTCGTTATGCGTTGACACCTTCGCCTCGGACCCGCCACCATAGGCTGCCGAGCCACACGGCACGCGCGATGATGAATCCACACTTCAGGAGTTTTGGGCGATGAAGATCAAATCGATTCTGCTCGGCGCCGTTGTCGCGGCATCGTTCTCGGCGACATCGTTCGCCCAACCCCTGTGCAGTCCGGGCTGGGTCGACAAGCAGTTTGCATTCGCCGGCGCCATGGGCGCATACGATTCACAGGTGGCCGTCAATTCGCTTGCCGTTTACGACGACGGCACGGGGCCGGCGCTCTTTGCGGCGGGAATACTGCGGGTCGCCGGCGACGTTCGAGTGAACGACATCGCCCGATGGGACGGAATCCGATGGTCGCGCCTGGGCGCAGGTACGAACGGGACCATTGAGGCGCTGACAGTTCTCGATGACGGCTCGAACCCGGTTCTAGTTGCCGGCGGGTATTTCACTCACGCCGGCGGGACTGCGGCGATGTCGGTTGCCCGATGGAATGGCACAGACTGGTCGCCGCTCGGTTCGGGGATCGATGGGATGGTCTCTTGCCTGGCGCAGTTCGACGACGGCACCGGACGCAAACTATACGCCGGCGGGCACAGCCAGTTCGTGACAGGCCACCCGACGGTCGGCTTTGTCGAGCGCTGGGACGGAAGCAACTGGTCGACGGTCACCACCTTCTTGTCCGCGACGCAAGAGGCCCCGGCTATCACGATGACTCCGTTCTCGGACGCCGCCGGTCCGGCTCTCTGCGTGGGCGGCAATTTCACTTCCATTGGAGGCGTGCCCGCTCTCCGAATCGCGCGATGGAACGGGTCCAGCTTCGCGTCCATGTCGACAGGCATGAGCAGCACCGTCACGGCTCTCGCGAACTTCGACTCTGGCTCTGGCCCGAGCCTCTATGCAGGCGGGCAGTTCTTCAGTGCCGGCGGACATCTCGTGAACCTCATCGCGCGGTGGAACGGGACCGACTGGGAGGCGCTTGGCTCTGGATTGGACTTGCCCGGCCACCGTCGATCCGTGGCGGGGCTCGTAAGCTTCGACGACGGCTCCGGGCCCGCACTCTACGCCTCGGGTCAGTTCTCGGACGCCGGCGGAATCCCGGTGCAGAACATCGCCCGGTGGAACGGTACGGCATGGTCCGCTCTGCCGGGCGGCGTCGTATCGACCGGCAATCGCGCGCTGGCAGTCTTCGACGACGGAAGCGGACCGGCGCTCTTCACCGGCGACTACTGGGTCAGCCGTTGGCGAGGCGGACCGTGGCGCGCCGTGGGCAACGGAACGAGGGGCTACATCACGGCGTTGGCAACGCTCGACGACGGCTCCGGGCCTGCACTCTATGCGGGCGGAACGATCATGCTCGATGACGGCGTATCGACACAGGGCATCGTTCGCTGGGATGGACACCGGTTCACACCCGTCGGCGGCGGATTCGAATTCCCTCCGATTACGTAGTGCGAGCGCTTGAACGTTCGCCTTGGACTCGTCGGCCGTGCGACCGTAGGCGAGGACGCCGGGAAGTCCGATGTCTTCCGCGATCCAACACCCGTCGGTCTCTTGTTCGACTTCGACATCGAGCGTGATCATGGTCGCGAGACTCCACGCGACGAACCCACCGATGAGAGGCGTGTTTGACGCTCGTTGACGGTCCGCGGACGTGAAACGAGTCTACCGCTCAGTCGGTCGATTCCCGCGGACGCGAGTGCGCTAGTCGTCGAGGGTGTAGTTGTTCGGGCGCGCGGCGGTGGCCTTCGACTTGGCGAGCTGCTGACTCTCCCACTTGAGGAAGTCGCTCCGCACGCCCATGACATGGGTGTATCGGATGGCGTAGTGGGTGATGTCCTTTTCCATCAGCTCGTCGGAAAGTTCGCGGTCGTACTTCAGGAGGCCCGCCTTCTTCGCGTCCCAGGTCTTGCGGTCCATCGCGTCGACCTCGCGGACGAGCTTCTGGTAGATCGGCGCGCTCGGCCAGTCGGTGAGCGCGTTGACGTACCAGCTGCAGAGCTTGCCGACCTTTTCGACGTAGAGGTCGTGCTCCTCGCCGAACTTGAGGCAGCTCCCGTCGAAGTAGTTGCCGAGGCGCTTGGCCTTGTCGTGGTCGATGAGATCGTGCTGCTGCGCGATCGTGTAGCCCGCCGTTCCCGGGAACGGGAAGAAGATCGCCCAGCGATAGCGGCCCATCTTGATGCGCGCGCACAGCTCGAGCGTCTCTTCGATCTCCGCGCGCGTCTCGGTCGGCAGTCCGAGCATCACGAACGCGCTCGTGTGGAGGTCGTGCTCGTGCGCGGCCGCGAACGATCGCTCGATGACGTCGTTCGTCATGTAGCGCCAGAGGATTTCCTTGCGAACGCGTGGGCTGCCGCTCTCGAGCCCGTACTTCACGATCATGCAGCCGGCATCCTTGAGCCACCCGGCCATCTCGCGATCGAACACTTGCACGTGCGCGTTCACGACGAACGGGAAGCGGAAGCCGGCCTTCTTGTAGGCCTGGCAGAACTCGTAGACGTACTTCTTGTTCAGCGTGAAGAGGTCGTCGTCGAAGATGAGCGTTTGGATCTGCGGGAAGCGCGTCGTGAGGTCGCGGATCTCGCCGATCATGCGCTCGATCGGGTAGTGCCGCAGGTATTCCTTCGGCGACTTCGCTCCGCCCTCTTCGACGTAGAGATCGACGATCTCCTTGTTGAAGCAATAGGTGCACTTGTACGGACAGCCGCGCGACGTCAGGAACCCCATCCACCCCTTCTTCACGGTCACGATGTGGCCGACGTCGAAGAGGTCGTAATCGAGCGGCGCGATCGTCTCGAGGTTCGGGAACGGAGCGACCGGGTTCACGATCGGGTTGCCGCCGTTCCACATCCGCATGTTCGAAACGGTCGTCGTGTCCTCGCCGCGCTCGAGCCGATTCACCAAGTCGAGCAGCGGGTACTCGGCTTCGCCCGGGCACACGTAGTCCCAGATGTCGTCCTTCAGGACGTCCTCGGGGACCATCGTGCAGTGAACGCCGCCAATGATCTGCGGGATCTTCGGAAAGCGCGCCTTCACCGCCTGCGCAACCTCGCAGCTCCACGGATACTGCTGGCTCATCACCGAGTAGCCGATGAGGCCGGGACGATACGCTTCGATCTCGCGAAGGATCTCGTCGGTGGTCGGAATCGCGCCGAGCTTTTCGTTGACGTGGACGAGCTGGGTTTCGTGGCCGCCGTGCTTGAGCACTCCCGAGAGCGCGACGAGCCCGTGATTCACACCGGCGGGGCAGTCGATGCTGGGATAAATGAAGAGGATTCGCATCAGCGCCTCGCTCCAGGCCCGGCGCCGATCCGCGCTACGTCACCGCGTCGACGAAGATTGAGGACTCGCATCAACCCGTCACTCCCGTTTCGGCCGCGACCAGCACCCCGTCGGAGCCCCCATGAACGTCATCGTCGAGGATGCCCATGAGTCCTCCAAAGGTGGTTCGCGCGATGCAGCCGTCGCGGGGTCGTCTCCGCCGAAGACAACCCCGGCGCGCGAACGCGCGATTAGATCATGGGCGCCCGCGGGGAACGAAGCGTTTTCTAGGACTCTTTCGGTGCGGTATCGATCGGGTCACTGGATCTGGAAGCACCACGGCCGTGTCGACCCGTCTTCACCTGGCTTGCCGCCGATCGCCTTGGCGGCAGGAAGCGGCGGATGCGGCGCGAAGATGTTGAGAGTCCGATGACCCGGATTGAAGAAACGCAGCACGTCGGAGCCGATCACGTCGACCGTCGGCGATCCGAGGTCGATGAAGCGAACCGGGCGCGACTCGACGCAGCAATCCGGCACTCCATTGCCGTCGACGTCGGGATTGTTCGTCGCGTCGAAGTCCGCCGCCACGAACCAGTCGACGCACGTCCCCGGCGTAAAGACCTGCCCGACTTGCGCCGCGGTCAGCGTGATCGTGAAGAAGAACGTCCGAACCGTGGGAAAAGGCGCTAGCGGCGGGAAGACCACGTCGTCGACGAACAAGATCGTGCGAAGGCGCGGCGGTATCGTCAAAGTCCCGCAAGGAACGAGGAAGACGTCGAACGATTCCCCCGCGCTGCCGCCGATGCCGGTCTCCGGCACCTTCACGAAAAAGGTGAGCTGCACGTCGTCGGCCGCGGTGAAGTCGTAATCCTCACCGCTTCCCACCGTGCTCGTCTTGTGCGACCAGCCGTCCATCAAGACCGCGGGGGACGGCGCCGTGAGGATTCCGAGCGGGCCGTCGTGGCCTTCGGTACTCGGAAGCTCGGCGGCGAGCTGCATCGACTTCGGCACGTCCTTGCCGTCGATGCGGACGATTCTGCGCGGCACGTCGGACGCGCGCGACGCCACGGCGGGCGTGGGCTGAGCCGATGCCGGCGTCGAAAGAACGAGAGCGACCGACGCGCTCCCGACGGACAGTGCAAGCCGAATCACGTGTTTCATGGCGACTCTCCTTCGAGCGAATCCCCTGGATGACGTTCCGTTCGAGACCAGCGATGACCGCCGATCCGCGGCGCCCATGGTATCCCGTCGCCGGCCCCATCGCAAAGCGCCGTCTTTCCGGCCTCCCGTTTGACAGCACGGCTGTTTCACTGCGAAGCTTCACGCCATGCGAATCGAGGCGGACGAGGCGCTTCTCCTCCAAGACGTTCAGGTCGACTTCTGCCCGGGCGGTGCTCTCGCCGTTCCGGACGGCGACGCCGTCGTGCCTTCTCTGAATCGTTGGATCGAAGCGTTCGAGGCCGCGCGCCGGCCGATCTTCGCGTCCCGCGATTGGCATCCGCCGGATCACTGCTCTTTCCGCGACCGCGGCGGGACGTGGCCGCCGCACTGCGTCGCCGGGTCGGCGGGTGCGGCATTCCACCCCTCGCTGCGATTGCCGCCGAACGTCCACGTCGTGAGCAAGGCGACGACGCGCAACGCCGAAGCCTACTCGACCTTCGACGGCACCGACTTCGACGAGCGACTCCGGCGCCTCGGAGTGCGACGGCTCGTGATCGGCGGGCTGGCGACCGACTACTGCGTTCGGGCAACGGTGCTCGACGCGCGACGGCTCGGGTTCGCCGTGGGGGTTCCCCGTGACGCGATCCGCGCGGTCGACGTTCACCCGGGCGATGGCGATCGCGCGATCGCCGAAATGCGCGCGGCCGGCGCGACGATCCTCGAAGCGAGCGACCGTTCATGAGCGAGCGCGCCGACGAAGCACACATCCCCAATGACCCGCCGACGTTCGAGCGCGCCGACGAAGCACACATCCCCAATGACCCGCCGGCGTTCGAGCGCGCCGACGAATCACGCACCGCAGATGACGAGCGGGCGCTCGATCGTGCGCCCGACTCTCCGATCGCGGACGACGAGCTGGCGCTCGTCACGGACCTCTATCAGCTCACCATGCTCCAGACGTACTTCGAGCATCGCGTGAATCGTCCGGCGGTGTTCGAGCTCGTCTTCCGCACGATGCCGCCGACGCGAAACTTCCTCGTGGCGGCGGGGCTCGCGACGGCTCTCGATCGGCTGCAGCGGCTGGCGTTTTCGGCACGCGCGATCGGAGCGCTGGAGCGCACGCGACTCTTCAAGCCCGCGTTCCTCGAGCACCTCGGCAGCTGGCGATTTCGCGGCGAAGTCTGGGCGATTCCCGAGGGACTACCGGTCTTCCCGCGGGAGCCGATCCTGCAGGTGATCGCGCCGCTCGAAGAAGCCCAGCTCGTCGAGACGCTGCTCCTGAACGTCGTGCAGCATCAGACGCTCGTCGCCGCGAAGGCCGCTCGAATCGTGCGCGCCGCGGAAGGGCGCGCGGTCTTCGGATTCGGGCTGCGGCGTGCGCACGGCCTCGAGGCGGGAATGCACGCAGCGCGCGCGGCGTTCATCGGCGGCGTCGAGGCGACGGCGAACGTGCTCGCGGGCCTCCGCTGGAACATTCCGATTCGCGGCACCATGGCGCACAGTGCGATCGAAGTCTTCGGCGACGACCTCACGGCGTTCCGCGCGTTCGCCGAGACCGACCCGGAAACCACGTGCCTGGTCGACACCTTCGACACGCTCGCGGGAGTCGACGCGGTGATCCGTCTCGCACACGAGCTCGGCGATCGCTTTCGCGTGAAGGCGATCCGCATCGACAGCGGCGATCTGGCGTCGCTGGCGCGGGCCGCGCGAGCACGACTCGACGCGGCCGGTCTGCAGCGCGTCGGCATCGTCGCGAGCGGCGGACTCGACGAGCAAGAAATCGCGCGCATCGTCGTCGCGGATCGCCGGCGCGCGATCGACGGGTTCGGAGTGGGCACGAGCCTCGACGTTTCCGCCGACGCGCCGTGTCTCGACGTCGCGTACAAGCTCGTCGAGTACGACGGTCGGCCGAAGATGAAGCTCTCCTCAGGCAAGCGTGGGCTGCCGTGCCGAAAGCAGGTCTTCCGCGCGAAGTCGAACGATCTTCTCGCGCTTCATGGCGAGCCCGCCGAAGGCCGCCCGCTCCTCGAGCCCGCGATGCAAGGTGGCGTTCCCCTCCCGGCGGCGATGAGACCGCTCGCCGATCTGCGCGCGCGCTCGGCGGCGGCGATCGCCGAGCTTCCCGCCGCGCTCCAGGACCTCGGCCCCGCGCCTCCCTACGTCGTTCGCGTCTCGCCTCGCCTCCAGAAAGCCGCGGCGGAGCTGGAAGCGCGACTGCGCGTTCGCTGAATCGTCCCTCCGTCGAGGTCGGCCGGCGCGCTCACCTCGAACTCGAGGTCAGCCGCGTCGCACGTCCTCGTAGAGGGCGAGGAGCCGATCGACGTGCGCCGCGCTCGAGTGATGTTGCTCGACGAAGCGTCGCGCCGCGCCGCCCATCTCCTCGATGCGCGCGTCGGGCATCGTGGACACCCGATCGAGGGCGGCTCGGAGCGCGCCGATGTCACCGCTCTCGAAGAGGAGTCCTCGCTCGCCATCGGCAACCTGTTCGATGAGGCCGCCGATCCGGGCCGCGATGACGGGCTTCCCATGAGCGAACGCTTCGAGCACGGAAAGCGGCGCGTTCTCGTACCACTCGGAGGGGACGATCACCGCGCGCGCCGCCGCGATCCGCGCGGCGAGATCCGCCCCGCCGAGGTGCCCGACGAACTCGACGCGCGAATCGCCCGCGGCGAGTTCGCGAAGCGACGACTCGAGCGGGCCCGAGCCGGCGATTCGGAGCCGGCGGCTGCCGCTCGTCTCGCGAAACGCACGCACGAGCGTCGCAACGCCCTTTTCCTCCGAGAGCCGTCCGGCGTAGAGAAAGTCCGCGCCCGGCTGCGGATGCGCCTCGATGTGCTCCACGTCGACGAGATTCGGGATGTGGACGATGCGACGACGATCCCAGCCGAACTCGACGAACTTGTCGCGGATGAAGCGGCTCGGTGCCACGAAGCAGCGAACGTTTCGCGCGTCCTTCCAGAAGGCGTCGTTCATCGCGGACTCGAACGCGACGAGGCTCGACCCGAAGATGCTCTCCTTGTGGCAGCGGCTCACGACGGCGCGATGGAAGCGTCCGCCGCGGCATTCCTCGCAGATTCGCCCGCGTCGAACGAGCCGGTACGTCGGACACACGAGCTTGTAGTCGTGAAGCGTGAGGACGACGGGGACGCCGCGACGGCGCAATGCGGCGATCACCGATCGCGTGAGACGGCCATAGACGTTGTGCGCGTGTGCCACGTCGGGCTTCTCGTGGTCGAGCAGCCGCTCCACGGCGCGAGCCGACTCGCGCGAATACAGCATCTCCCCAGCCGTGCGAAGCGAGCGCAACGAAAAGCGAACCGACGCCGTCTCCAGGTCGCGCGGAAAGAGTTCGGCATACGTCGACGGAACGTCGCCGGCGTGCCGTCGTGCGAACGACACGACCCGATGCCCGCGGTCGCGAAGCGCCTCCATCTCGGCGAAGAATACGCGTTCCGATCCGCCGCGCAGATAGTGGTAGTTGTTGAGGAAGAGGACGTTCATGCTTCTCTCCTCCATAACATCGACCAGATCCAGCGCGCGGTGCACTGGAAAGAGGCGAACCATGCCCGGACATCGTAGCGTCGAGACGATTTCGCCGTTCGTCGTCGGCGATCCGATCGTCGTGAACGCGCCGGTCTGCTCGCTTGCCGACCTGAAACAAACGCTCGGCTTCGAGCCGACGACGACCGTGGGCTCGCTCCTCGTGGCGCCGCGAGTCGCACTCTTGCACGCGATCGGAGGCTCGGCGCCCGGCATCGTCGTTCGTTGGTGCAGGCTCGAGTCCGGGGCAGCCCTCGACGCGCTCGGGCCTGTCGACGCCGCGATCGCCCTCTTTGCTCCGATCGGCGCGAGCGGTCGGGCGCTTCGCCTCGTCTCGCGTCTTCGAGCCTGCCTGTCGGATCCCACGCTCGTCGCGCGATGGCGCTCCGCGCGAACGCGCGAGGAGCTGGTGAGCGCGATCGCCCCGATCGAGGAGCGCGGCGGCGAGAGCCCGCTCGACGCGAGCGAAACGCTCGCGCTCCTTCGTTCGTCGCCCGCGGGGCTCAGCACCGCGGAAGCGGATCGGCGACGCGCGGAAGTGGGGCCGAACCGACTCGAACGCGTGAGGCGCCGGCCAATGGCCGCTCGCCTCCTCGAACAGTTCTGGAGCTTCTTCGCGGTGCTCCTCTGGATCGGCGCGGCCTGCGCGTTCATCGCCCGCATGCCCGAGCTGGGATGGGCGATCGTCGTCGTGATCTTGGTGAACGGCGTGTTCAGCTTCTTTCAGGAGTATCGCGCCGAGCGCGCGGTGGAGGCGCTCGAGGAGCTGATGCCGCAAGAGATCACCGTTCTCCGAGACGGCCCCGAGGCACGTCAGTCCGTGGAAGCGATCGTCCCTGGCGACGTCGTGCGCATCGACGAGGGAGATCGAATTCCGGCCGACGGACAGATCGTGTCGGCCGCGGGCCTGCGCGTCGATCAGGCGGCGCTCACCGGCGAGTCGCATCCGGTGTTCAAGCTCCCTTCCACTGGAAATGCGCGAGAGCACGTGCCCCTCGTCGAGCGCCACGAGATGGTGTTCGCCGGGACGAGCGTCGTCGCGGGATCGGGCGTGCTGGTCGTTCGCGCGACCGGAATGGCCACCGAGATCGGCACCATCGCTCGATTGACGCAGACCGTCCCCGTCCCGCCGAGCCCGCTCCAGCGCGAGATGGCGCGCGTCACGCGCATCGTGACGGCTCTCGCCGTCGCGTTCGGGCTCGTCTTCTTCGCGCTCGGAGTCGCGACGGGCGCCTTTCCACTGGCGCAAGGGCTCGTCTTCGCGCTCGGGGTCATCGTCGCCAACGTCCCCGAGGGATTGCTGCCGACGCTGACCCTGGCGCTCGCGCTTGGAGTCCAACGCCTCGCCCGCGGACGAAGCGTCGTGAAGCGGCTCTCGGCAGTCGAGGCGCTGGGCGCCACGACGGTGATCTGCACCGACAAGACTGGGACGCTGACGGAAAACCGGATGGCGGCGCGCTTCGTGTGGCTCGGTGGACGAACCTGCGCCATCGAGTCGGTCGATCGCGACCTCGGCGCCGAGGCACGAGACCTCTTCGAAGCGGCGGCGCTCGCGTCGCAGGCGACGGCAGAGCACGGCGATCCGACCGAGATCGCTCTGGTCGCGTGCGCGGAAGCACGAGGCGTCGACGTGGCGGGGCTTCGCCGCGCGCAACCGATCCTGTCGGCGCACCCGTTCGACTCCTTCCGAAAGCGCATGACGCTCGTTCGGGCGCAGCACTCGGGCGCGACCGCGCTCGTGAAGGGCGCGCCGGTCGAGACGATCGCTCTGTGCGAGAGGATTCGCGTGGGCTCGAGCACCGTCGCGCTCGGAAGCGAGATGCGACTCGCCATCGTCGCGGAACACGACCGGCTCGCATCCGACGGCCTGCGCCTGATCGCCGTCGCCACGCGCCCCGTCGCCGAGTCGGAAGTCGAGGCGGGCGTCACGACGATCGAGCGCGGTCTCACGTTCCTCGGGCTCGTCGCTCTGTGGGATCCACCGCGACCCGAGGTGGCCGAAGCCGTCGCTCTTTGCCGGCGCGCGGGAATTCGCGTCATCCTGGTGACCGGCGACTACGGGCTCACCGCGCGTGCGATTGCAAGCCAGATCGGAATCGCCGTGCGAAAGGTCGTGACGGGAGACGAGGTGGACCGACTGCCGCCGCGCGCTCTTCGCGAGATCCTCGCCGAGGAGGGCGTCCTCTTCGCGCGGACGACGCCGGCTCACAAGCTCGCGATCGTCACCGAGCTGCGGGCACTCGGCGAGGTCGTCGCGGTGACCGGCGACGGCGTGAACGACGCGCCTGCCCTCAAGGCGGCCGACATCGGCATCGCGATGGGCCGGCGCGGCAGCAACGTCGCCAAGGAAGCGGCGGTGATGGTGATCACGGACGACAACTTCGCGTCGATCGTGACCGCCATCCGCGGGGGTCGAGCGATCTACGCGAACATGGGAAAGTTCGTCACCTACATCTTCGCGTCGAACGTTCCCGAGCTGGTGCCGTTCCTCGCGTTCGTGTTCCTCCACGTGCCGCTTCCCCTGACGATCATGCAGATCCTCGCCGTGGATCTCGGGACGGATCTCCTCCCGGCGCTCGCGCTCGCCACGGAAGCGCCGGAACCCGACGTGATGGATCGTCCGCCGAGAGCCGCTCGCGAACGCCTGCTCTCGGCGAAGCGACTCCTTCGCGCGTACGCCTTCCTCGGAGTCGCCGAAGCGGCGCTTTCGCTGCTGGCCTTCTTCTGGACCTATTGGCTCGCGGGTTGGCGGCCAGGCCTGCCGTTCCCGTCGGCCACGGACACCGATCTCTACCGGCGCGCCACGACGATGACCCTCGCTGGCGTCGTCGCGGCGCAGGTCGGAAACGTCTTCGCGTGTCGAACCGATCGCGAATCCGTTTTCCGCGTCGGCGTCTTCCGCAATCGGATGGTCCTCTTCGGAATCGTGGCGGAGGTCGCGATCCTCTGCGCGCTCGTCGCCGTGCCGCCGTTGCGCGTCGTGTTCGGGCTCGCGCCGCTCCGCTTCGAAGAGTGGTCGTTGCTCCTCGCATTCCCGCCGTTGATGGTGTTCCTCGAAGAGACGCGAAAGGGATTCGTGCGCCGCCGGTGAATTGGCCTCGCCTTTGCGAAGCGCCCCATCGACGGCTACGGACTCTCGCGAAGGCCCGCCAGTGGCACGTGGATTCGGAAGGACGAAAGCGTCGAGTGGGAAATCTTCCGCGAGGGGACTCGCAAGATCCCTGAATGAGGTCGTGATGCTCTACATCGTGGAATCGAAGAAGCCCCTGGGGCGATTGATCGGCGACCTGGAAACGGCGGTCTCGCGGAACGCGTTCGGGGTCATCGGGGTGCACGACCTGCGCGACGCGATCGTCAAGAAAGGAGTGCCGTTCGCGCACGATTGCCTCATCTATGACGTCTGCAATCCGCACCACGCGAAGCAGGTCCTCGACGCCAACATCGAGATTTCGACGGCGCTGCCCTGCCGCATCTCGGTCTACGAGCAAGGCGGGATGACGAAGCTGGCCACGATCCGGCCCACGATGCTCATCGGCATGTACAGAAACGAGGAGCTGCGCGCCGTCGCCGAGGAAGCCGAGGCCACGCTCATCCGCATCATGAACGAGGCCGCGACGTGTTGAATGCGCAGCGCATCGCGCGCGCGCAAGAGCGCATGCGCGAAAAAGGGGTCGACGCCTACCTCGTGCTGACGCACGACGACTACGTCTGGTTCTTCGGCGAGGACCGCTACCAGCCGCGTGCGATCATCCCGAAGATGGGCCCGCCGATCATCGTCGCGTTCCGCGGCGAAGAGTCCGAGATCCGCGAGAGCCTCGGAGCAAGCGAAGTTCGCGTCTTCGCGACGGTCGGACAGCAGATCAAGGACGTCGTCGACGTCATGCACGGAATCATCGGCGGGCACGTGAGCGTCACCGTTGGCGTGCAAATGGGGTTCGGAACTCCCGCGTTCCTCCTGAACCTCTTCCAGAAGGCAAACCCGAAGGTGAAGGTCGTCGACATCGCTCCCGTGATGGACGAGCTGCGCGCGATCAAAGAGGCGAGCGAGGTCGCGCTCGTGCGCCGCGCCGGCGAGATCGCCGCCGTGGGGATGGCGGCGGCCGCGCGGGCGCTTCGACCGGGAGTCGTCGAGAACGACGTTGCCGCGGAGGCCGAGTACGCGATGCGGAAAGCGGGCGGCCACGGGACGGCGACGCCGGTCTTCGTGAACTCCGGTTCGCGCTCGTGCTGGCTGCACGGCACCGCAACAGACAAGCGCATCGACGCGGGCGACTTCGTGGTCATCGATCTCGTGCCGCGGCACCTCGGCTACTGCGCCAACCTCTGCCGCACGTTCGTCGCCGGCGAGCCGACCTCGTCGCAGCGCGAACTCCAGGACGTCTACCGGCGCGCGCAGGCCGCGGCGATCGAAGCGATGCGACCGGGCGCTCGCGTCCGCGACGTCGATGCCGCCGCGAAAGCCGTGTTCGACGGGGCGGGTCACGGCGATCGATTCGTCGCCGGCATCAGCCACGGCATCGGACTCGCGTTCGAGGAAATGCCCGCGCCCACGATTCACCCGCTCGACTCGGGCGTCGAAATCCGCGAAGGGATGACGATGACCGCCGGACACTCGGTTCTCGCCGTCCCCGGCTTCGGAGGCGTTCGCATCGAGGACACCTTTCACGTGACCGCGAGCAAGATCGTCCCACTCACGAACTTCCCGATCACACTGGAGACCGCCTCATGGCAAGCGTGACCGATGACGGTTGCTTCGACCCACTCGAGCTGGTGGATTACCAGCAGAAGGGCATCGTCAGCCGGATCCTCCTCAAAGAGAAAGCGGGCACGGTCACGCGCTTTGCGTTCGACGAGGGCCAAGAGGTGAGCGAGCACAGCGCGCCGTTCGACGCGCTCGTCCACGTCCTCGACGGCGAGGGCGAGATCGTGATCGCCGGCAAGGCCCACCGCGTCGCGCAGGGCCGGATGATCGTCCTCCCAGCCAACGTCCCGCACGCCGTTCGCGCGCCGAAGCGCTTCAAGATGCTGCTGACGATGATCCGCGCGTAGCGGGAGACGATCGTTCGTCACGCGGAAACCGGCGTGAGAGTTCTCGCGGCCGGCGCCGTCGCGTAGACTCGGACGCGGTTTCGCTGGAGATCGTTTCTCGATGTCGCAATCGATTCGTTGGATCGCCGTCCTCGTCGTCCTCGCCGTGATGGCGTCGATATTCGTCGCTTATCGAACGATCCGTCCATCGCCTGGGCCGGCGTCGTCCGAGGCCGCGAGTTCCGGGGCGCCCGCCTCGCCCGGTGCGCCGAACGACGCGGTGACCCCGCCGGCGGACTCGACCAGCGACGACGTCGCGGACACGCTCGAAGAACGCGCGGCGAAGCGTCACCAGAAAACGCAGGCGGTCTTCGGCACGATCGTCGTCGTCGACGAGCACGGCGCCCCGCACGCCGATGAGTCGGGATCGTTCATCCTCTTGAATTGGCGCGGGCGGTATCCGGACCGCGAGACGGTTCGCGTCGAAGCCGGCAAGTGGCAGACGATGGTGCGGCCCGGCGCGCCGATGTCCGTGACCTCGATTCGCCTCAGCAATCGAGACGCCACGTGGGACGACGATGGCACGCGCTTTCGAAACCCGGAGTCCGGCGGCATCGACGTGCACGCACATTGGCGGGCGCCGTCGACGCTTCACGTTCGCGATGCCGCGACGCAGGGCGAACTCGCCGACGTCGAGCTGGTCGAGGGATCGAGCTGGTACGGGGGCGACATCGGGTCCATCCACCCGGGGCGCATCGACGCGACGCGCATCGCGGCAAAGAACGAGCGCTCTCCCATCGATCTCGAGAAGACGCTTGCGACCGCGCGAGAAGTCGCGCACGCGTCCGAGCAGAACCGGATCATCCCGCTGTTCGTCCGCAGTCCGGGCTTCGCGTGGAAGGGAATCGACGTCGACCTGTCCGCCGGCACGAAGCGATTCCTCGACCTCGTTCCGGGCGGCGATCTCGACGTGCACCTCGCGGGAGAAGTCGTCCCGTCGGGAGCGCATCTTCGACTGCGTCGCGCCGAGGGCCTGCGCGACGCGCCGTACGCCGAGGTCTCTCTCGCGCAAGATCACGACGTCGCGATCGAGTCGATGGTGCCGGGCGCGTACGTCGCGAGCGTCGAGATCGGCGACGCGTGGCGCGAGCCCGTCGTTCTCGGATCCGGGCACGTCGACGTCACCGCCCACGCGCGCGCGAAAGTCGAGATCGTCATCGGCCGTCGCCCGGCCGGACAGTCGGTTCGCATCGGCGGGACGATTCGCGTGTCGAAGTCGTGGCTCGTCGGCGGTCTGGTCGTCGACGTCACGTCGCTCGGCGCCGCGCCGGACGATCCGGCGAGACGCCGCACGATCGAAGCGCGAACGGCTCACTCTGATGGCCCGATCGACGCGTTCGGGTTCGGCGTCGACGGCGTGGCGCCGGGGCGATACGCGATCGAGCTGCGCCAACCGCCTTACGGCTTCGTCGTCGACGTAGGACCCGAGGGCCGCAACGATCTCGTCCTCGAGATTCCGCCGCCGGGACACGTCTCGCTTCGAGTGATCGACGCCTCGACCGGACGCGATGCGCGCGTCGACGACGTGGTTTGGTATCGCGCCGCCGCGGACGAAGGCGTCGCGAACAACGTCGAGTCCGCGAAGCACGATCCGAAGACCGGGCGGTTCGAGTTCGAGGCGCCGCAAACCGAGATCGTCGTGCGATGCAACACGGCGGAGTTCGCGAGCGAACCGCTGCACCTCACGGTCCACGAAGGCGTCAACGAAGCCACCTTGACGGTCGCTGCCGCGTACCGCATGCGCCTCCGAGTCGTCGACGGCGAAACCGCGATTCCATGGAGCGCGAGCTGGAACGTTCAACCCGCGCAGGTCGAGGGCGACGGCACCGCGTCCTATTCGGCCCCGGAAGGCGACGGCGTCGAGATCGGCGTGACGCAGCCCGGCCGATATCGATTCGCGTTCCCGAAGCTCGACGGCTATCTCCCCGTGCCCGAGCAGCTCGTCGACGTCGAGGTCGGCAAGCTGACCGAGCACGTCATCCACCTCGAGCGCGAACACTGACGCGACGCCCGCGTTCGCGTAGACTCGGGACGGTCGCAGTGGAGAAGGCGGTCGATGTCCCACGTACTCCGAGCCGTCGTCGTGGTCGCCGTTGCAGCAGTGGCGATCATCCTCTACGTCGCGTTTCGTGCGAGCCCGCCGCAGGCAACGCGCGCGCCGAGCATCGATCGGGCTATCTCCGTCGAGTCGCCGACGCCGACGCCGCACGATGCTACACCGATCGCAGCGACAACGGCCGGCGACGCTCCAACACCAACGCAGACTGCGTCCGTCGAAACTGAGCCCGCGACACTGGACGAGCCGACGACGAAGCCGTCCGCGGGTACGCAATCGATCTCCGGCACGATTGTGGTCGTCGACGCGGAGGGCGTCGAGCATCGCACGGAGTCGGGATCGTTTCGGCTCTACGATTCGGACGGCCACGGTGCCGCCGCGGTCACCGTCGGCGTCGCTGCCGGATCGTGGCGCGCGGAGGTCGGCGTCGGTGCGACGCTGTCCGTCCAGCGCATCGTCCTCGGCGAACACCCCGCCGTCTGGGTTTCCGACGATCGGCAATTCCAATCGGTCGTCGACAATCCGATCGAGCTTCGCGCGCGCTGGCCGGCCCGTTCGCTCTTGCACGTGCGCGAGGCCGCAACGGGCCGCGAGCTGCCGTCCGTTCAATTGATCGAAGGCCACGTGTGGTCGTGGACCTCCGTCAGCACGACGCACCCCGGCCGAGCCGCGGGCCGGTGGTTCGACGGTCTCGCGTCGCCGATCGACCTTTCGGAGCTCCTGGTGCAACCGACGAAAGGTCCCCCATCCATCTATCGCGTCGCCAACCTCAGCGTGCGAAGCGCGGGGCTCGCATGGGCGCGGATCGATGTCGATCTCTCGAGCGGCGGCGAGCGTTTTCTCGACCTCGTCCCCGGTGGCGACGTCGACGTGCACTTGGTGGGCGAGGCCGACCTCGATGGCGCGTCGCTTCGCGTGCGTGCGGTCGAGCGTCCGGAAGGGAGGCCATACGCACAAGTGAAGCTCGGCACCGATCGGGAGATCGCCTTGGAATCGATGGTGCCGGGCGCCTACACCATGAGCGTCGAGTTCGGTGTCAGCTCGACCGGGCCGGTGGTGCTGGGCTCTGCAGCCGTGCAAGTGGTCGCGGGGATGCGCACGCGGGTCGACGTCGTCGTGCGCGAGCGCCCGAAGCTCGAGCGCGTGCAACTCGCCGGCATCCAACACCCTCACGCCGAGATGGACGACGCGCGTTCGGATGGAGATGACGACGTGTTCCCATTCCACGTTGCCGCGCTTTCCCCCGGTCGATACGAGGTCGAGACGGACCAACCGCTCTACGCCGCCGTGATCGACGTCCCGGACGGCGGACGCGACGACGTCATGATCGAGATCCCGCCGCCGGCGCACGTGTCGATTCGCGTCGTGGACGCGGCGACCGGTTCCGATGCTGCGGTGGAGAGCGTCCTCTGGTACACGGCAATCGCGGCCGAAAACGGCGGCGGTACCGTCAACGATGCCCGGCGGGACTCGTCGACGGCGCGCTTCGAATTCGACGCGCCGCGGACGACGATCGTCGCGTGGGCCGGCGGCATCGCGCACTCCGGCGAGCAACTGCGCCTGGATCTCCACGACGGCCGCAACGAAGGAGAGATTCGCGTGGCGGCGACCTGCGGAGTGCGGCTTCGCGTTGTCGAGGGAGACGCCACGCTTCCGTGGAACTGGGAGTGGCGACCGCGACTGACCGCGCTCGACGGCGACGGTCGCGAGACCGGGAACTCGTCGGACGGTCGCGGCCACACGCTCATCGTCACGAAGCCCGGCCGCTATCGGCTCACGATGAAGAAGATCGACGGCTATCGCGACGTGCCCGAGCAAGAGATCACGATCGGCGAAGGCCAGTACGCCGAGGTCGTCCTCCACTTGGAGCGCGAGCCGTGAGCGCAACTCGACGACGAGTCGCGCTGTGCATCGGCCTGATCAGCGCGGTCGCGCTGATCGCCTACGTCGCGCTTCGCGCGAGCCCACCGCGCGCGACACCGGCCCATCCCGTCGAACCGTCGACTTCCGCCGCACCGACGGTCCCTACGACGACGGCGCCGAGTGCGAGTCCCGGCGAGCCGCCGCAGCCGAGCATCGTCGCGTCGCCGACCGTCGACCGTGGACCCGGCGATCGAGATCCGTCGGCGGTCAGACCCGACGCGCGAGGACCGTCGATGACAGGAACGATCGTCGTCGTCGACGAGCATGGCGATGAGCATCCTCGCGAGTCGGGGTCGTTCAACGTCTTCTTTTCGACCGGCGAAAACTTTCACGACACGCACGTCGAGGTCGAGAGCGGACGCTGGAGCGCCGACGTGCCGCCGAACGCCGGCATCACGGCGCAAGACATTCGGCTCGGCGACCGCGAGGCGTGTTGGATCCACGAGGGCGACTGGCTTCGCACCGAGTCGGGCGCCGTCGTCGAGCTGCGCGCGCGCTGGCCCGGCGCGACGATTCTCCACATCCGCGATTCCGAAACGCACCGCGAGCTGGCGAACGTGCAGCTCGTCGTGGGCCACCACTGGCTGTGGACGTCGACGCGCACCGCACGCGACGCTTGGCGCCGCGAGATCGGCGACAACGTGACGTCGCCTATCGACGTCGGCCAAGCAATGGGCAAATCGACCTTCGCCGACGAATTCTGCGCGCGGAGTCCGGGGTACGCCTGGGGTCGAGTGTTGCTGGACCTATCGACCGGCGGCGAGCGATTCCTCGACCTCCACCCCGGCGGCGACCTCGACGTTCAATTGAACGGCAACTCGAATCTTGGAGACGCGAGCCTCGTGCTTCGACGCGCCGAGAGCGGCGATCTCTACGAGACGGCGTTCCTGGCGAGCACCGGGCTGATCCGCATTCCCTCGCTCGACCCCGGACGCTACGTCGTCACGGTGCAGTTCGGCAACTTCGAGTCGCCGACGGTCCTCGGGTCCGCGCCCGCCGAGATCGTCGCGGGCACGCGCACGAAGATCGAGATCGATCTCGCGCCGACGGCGACGCCTGATCGGGTCACGCTCGCGGGGATCGTTCGCGTGCCCAAGGCATGGAAGACCGCCCAGCTCTACATGTGGGCCCGCTACCTCGACAACGCGGCCGAATTATCCGACCGCGATCTCTACGGAACCATCGATTGGCCGACGTCGGACGGAGAGTTCGACGTCTATTCCTTCGAGATGAACGACGTCCTGCCTGGCCGGTACGTCTTCGGCGTGAGCCCGACGGAGTATCGCGCCGCGATCAACCTCGGGGACAAAGGGGCGGATGACGTCGTCCTCGAAATCCCGCCGCCCGCGCACGTGTCGCTTCGCGCGCTCGATGCTGCGACCGGCGAGGACGCGGCGCTCGACTCGATCGTGTGGCGCCAGCCGCTCGACGACGACGCCGCGGAAGGAGGCCGCGGAGCGCGACGCGATCCGACGACGGGCCGATTCGAGTTCGACGCCCCGGCGGGAGAAATCGTCGTCTCGCCGGGTTTCTTCGCGTTCGGGATCGCGGACGAGCCCTTTCGTTTTGCCGTGCATGCCGGCCGGAACGAAGTCGAATGGCGCGTGACGCCGATCTGTGGCTTTCGTCTGCGCGCGCAGGACGGCGACGTCGCGGTCCCGTGGGACGCGGCGTGGCGCGTCCGTGTCGAGCCGATCGAGCACGACGGCCGCGAAGTCTCGAAGTACGGCTACCAAGGAACGCTGGTCGTCACGCTCTCGAAGCCAGGCCGCTATCGCGTGTCGCTGTCGAAGCCCGACGGCTTTCGCGCAATCGCCGACCAAGATGTCGTCGTCGAGCCGCGGCGATTCGTCGATCACTCCCTGCTACTCGAGCGCGAGTGAGATCCTGATCCCGTCTAATGGGGTCAGACCCCAATTGCCGGCTGCCGTCGTCTGGGGTCTGACCCCAATCGCCGGTCACGGGACGTCGATCACGATCGCGTTCGTCGCGCTCAGCCGACTGACGTTGGCGCCCCCGTTGTCCTTCAAGAGGCCTTGGATCGTCAGCCGCGTCCGACGGCTGAATCCCGGGGCGAGGGTCAGACTCCACGGCGCGAAGGCCGGGCCGGTCATCGTGTGAACTCCGCGACACAATGCCGTCGGCAACGTCGGACTTTGCAAGCACAGGATCGGTTGCGGCTGGCTCGGAAGCATGAGCGGGATCGGGTTCACGAAGCAGCCGATGCGGTTTCGGCTGGGCCGGTACTCGCTCGGGTGGAACGTCGAGCCGCTCCACACCCAAAGCGCATACAACGCGTTCGCCGCCGGCCCTTCCGGCGCGGCGCTGAGCGACACGGTGATCGGCGTGCTCCTCGCCACGGTGACGACGCGTGCCACCGGCGAGCCTGCGCTTCCGTTCGCGCGCAAGACGTCTCGGGTTCCGAGGACTGCCGGAGATGCGTTCACGGTTCCTGCGGCGCACTCGATCGTACCCACGTGATACCCGCCGCCACCGCTCGGCTCGAACACCAGGCTCTTCCCCGCGAGGTCGATGGACCGGGGCCCGGGAAAGAACTCGTAGATCGTTCGCTCGCCGAAGCTGTCGAACGGAACGGCTCTCGAGAGATCCGTGCTGCCGAGATGCCCCGCCCCGCTTCCCGGAGTGATGCCGGTGAGCGCGTCGCCGAGCCCGGAGCCGTCGAGGTCGAGGCAGCGGTAGCTCATCACCATCGTGCCGGTCGACAGGAGCTGCAGCTGAATGGTCGCCGGCTGACGATTCTGGAAGAAGACCGTGTCCCACGTGATCACGAGGCGATCGGTTTCCGGTCCGCCCCAATCGTCGAACTGATGGACGTAGATGTGTCCGCGCGGCAGGAGATCCACCCACAGGGGCGCGATGCGCGGCAGCGCCGATAGGAAATCCAACTCGATCGCCGAGCAGCAGCCGTTGCCGTTGGTGCCGCCGAGCGTGACGAAGCCGTTGCTCGAGATCGAGATCAGGCTGCTCCCGCTATACGTCGTCCCGCCGAACGGGAAGGTGAAGCCGTACGTGCTGATCGGCACCGTGACGTCGCTGTCGTCGGTGAGGCCGAGGTCGGCGCCAAACCGCGATTCCCAGATGGGCGGTTGGCAGCCCGCGCTCGTGACGACGAAGCCGCCCGATCCGCTCCGCTCGAAGACGAGATTCTTTCCCGAGAGATCGAACGGCGGCGAACCCGGGTTCATCTGCGGGTAGACCTCGTAGAGCGTCGATTCGCCGTTGCTCGAAAACGGAATCGCCGCGGAGAAGTCGACCGGCCCGGGGTCGGGCGCGCCGCCGCCGGGGCTCACGCCCACGAGGATGTCGGACACGAGCCCGGTGCCGAACACGCACTGCCATCCCAAACTGAACGATCCGTCTTTGCGCAATTGAAGCTGCACCGCGACCGGCTTTCGGTTCTGAAAGAACACGGTGTCCCACGTGACGACCAGCCGGTCGTTCACCGCATCGCCGTCGTCGTCGTAGGCGTTCATGAAGACTTCGCCGGCGAACGTGGGATTGAGGTCTTGCCACAGCGCCGCGATGCGCGGGAACGGATCACCGACGAGCACCGCCGGATTCCCGCTGCAGCAGTCGTTGCCGTTGCTCCCGCCGAGGCTCACGAATCCGTTCGCGGAAACGGAGAGCGGCGACGCTCCGACGTACGTGTCCAGGCGAAACGGGAAGACGAAGTTCCAGGCACCGAACGTCGTCTCGTAGGTGCCGTCGTCCGCGAGGTGCAGCGGAAGCCCGTAGCCGTCCTGCCAGATCGGCGGCCGGCACAGTTGGCGCGTCACGCGGAAGCCGCCAATGTTGTTCGGGCTGAACACGACGTTCGTTTGATCGAGATCGACGGCCGGGCTCGGCGCGGAGAACAGCTCGTAGATCGTGGATCGCGCGTCGCTATGGAAGGGAATCGAAGCGGAGAGGTCGAGCGATCCCGGATCCGCGGCGCCGTTCGACGGGCTCACGCCGACGATCACGTTGTCGGCGTTGCCGGTGAAGTCGTAGCGGTCGTATCCGAAGATGATCGTGCCGTCCGACTTCAACTGGACCTGGAACAGAACCGGCAGCCGGTTCAGAAACGTCACCGTCGCCCACGTGATCACGAGCCGATCGTTGAACGGGCCGGCCGAGTCGTTGAACGTGTTGAGGTAGACGTCGCCGGTTCCGTTGGGGATGAGATCCACCCACAGCGGCGCAATGCGCGGAAATCCCGAAACGAGATTTATCGGGTTCGGTGAACAGCACCCGTCGCCGTTGCTCCCGCCGAGGCTGAGGAACCCGTTGCTCGAGATCGAGAGCACGGACGCCCCGCTGTACGTGGCCCCTTCGAATTTGAACGTGAACAGCTGCGCGCCGAACGTCGTTTCGTACGTGCTGTCGTCGGTGAGGCCGAGCGGCGTGCCGATGCGGCCCTCCCAGATGGGAGGCTCGGCGGTTGCCGGACGCGGGCCGGTCAGCGTGAGCAGCGACGTCGCGATGAGAACACCAACGGACCGGTACAACATGACGGCCTCCCATTTCCTGCGAAAAGCGGATCCAACCCGGGCGAGCGGCGAGCCGGTCCCCCGACGAGGTACGGTCGAAATGCCTGCGGTCCGGCTTCAATCCCAACGATCAGGGCTCCCCCTCACGGACGAACCGCCCGGTGTTACCAGAAGCGCCGACGCGCGTGAAGGCAACTTCCAGAACGCCGCGCGCGGCCGACGCGAACGCGAGTTTTCAGAAAACTTCTTCGCGTCAGACGCAACCGGCGACGCGGTCACCGTCGCCGCGCGAACGAGCAAGGCGGAGGTCCAGCGGATGTGGACATGCGGGAACGAACGTCAGCGCTCGGCACCCGAGAGGTCGACCCCGGCAGCGCGAAGCGCGGGCGCTGCGTCGGAGAGCGGACTCCACCACTCGAACACGGGACCGCTCTTCTTCGTGCGCGGGTCCGCCTGGGCCAGCACGGGCAGCCATCGAGTCAGGAGCGCGCTCCCGAACGGCTCTTCCGTCGGAGCACTCGAACTCGCGGAGGATTCACCGTCCTCGCGCGCGGCAGTCGGTTGCGCGCGGCCGGTGTCCGCCCACGACAGCGCGAGCAGAAGGCTCGTCGCACACGAAAGGCGATGCGTTCGGCTCGTCGAGATTCGATGAATCGCGGACCTCCGTTGTCGGCGTCGTTCGGCGAGCCGCGATTGTATCCGATCAACGGATCGAGGTCGGCCGCTTCTGGCCTTCGGGGAGGAGCGTGTGGAAGGTGAACTTCGTGCGGCGCGCGTCGAAGGCGGCCTTGGCGGCCCTCACGACCCGCCATCTTCCGACGGCGCTCCGACCACCGATCTCGATGCGTCGGTTGGCGTCATCGATGATGCGTGTGAACAAGCACGAGCGTTCTTCAATCCAACGCCATCTTCGAGCGTGCGGACCCCCATGAATACTGGCCCAAATTGGATTGGCGATCTTACGCACGAACAGTCGTTTGGGTCCGCCGTTGCGGCGTCGGCGGCGGCGCGTGCCGCAATACACGCGGGGTCTACCGAATCGAGGTCGGCGGCTTCTGGCCCTCGGGGAGGAGCGTGTGGAAGGTGAACTTCGCGCGGCGCGCGGCGAAGTCGACCTTAGCGGCCTTCACGAGGTCGGGCTTTTCGAAGCAGTCGATTGCCGACGCCGCGAGCGCCTTCGCCGCGAGGAACATCCCCTTCTCGCCGATCGACATGCCGGTGCATGCGACGACGGGCCACGAGTGGTACGGGATGCCGTTCGCGTAGCACGAAACGTTGAGCCCGCCGACCGGCACGTGCCACGAAACGTCGCCGACGTCCGTCGACGCGGGCTCGAGGTCGACCTGCTCGGGGAGCTTCTCGACCTCGGTGCACATCGGTGGGTCGACCACGCGGCCGAACGACCTTTGGATCTCGCGCGCGAACGCTTTCTCCTCGTCGGTCCACGCGGGCATGCCGATCGCGCGCAAGTTCGCGTCGATCGCTTCGGCGAGCGGGCGGTTCGGCAGCAGCTCGTGCGTGTCGCTCGGAAACTCGACCGATACGGTCGTGCCGGTCATCAGCGCCGCGCCTTTCGCGATGTCGTGGACGCGCGCGAAGTACTTCTCGACGTCCTCGTGCGAGTTGGCGCGCACGTAGTACCAGACCTGCGCGCGCGGCGGCACGACGTTCGGCTGGCCGCCACCGTCCGTGATCACATAGTGGATGCGCGCGTCCTCCTTCACGTGCTCACGGTAGAAGTTCACGCCGACGTCCATCAGCTCGACGGCATCGAGCGCGGACTTCCCGTCGTACGGCGCGGCCGAGGCATGCGCCGCGACGCCGTGAAAGGTGAACTTCGCGGAAACGACCGCCTTCGTCGACAAGAACTGCGAGCGCGTCCGATCCGACGCATGCCAGTGGAGCACGACGTCGCAGTCGTCGAAGAAACCGTCGCGCGCCATGTAGATCTTGCCGATCGAGGTCTCCTCCGCGGGCGTGCCGTACAGCCGGATCGTGCCCTGCCCTTCGGTGAGCGCGTGGCGCACGGCGATCGCGGCGGTGGTGCTCGCGGTGCCGAAGACCGAGTGGCCGCAGGCGTGACCCGCCGCGCCGGGCACTCGCGCCTCTTCGGTCGGCTGCGCCTTTTGCGACAGTCCGGGGAGCGCATCGTACTCGGCGAGGATGCCGATGATCGGCTTGCCGCTCCCCCACTCCGCGACGAACGCCGTGGGCATGCCCGCAACGCCGGACTTCACGCGAAAGCCCTCGGCGCCGAGCCACGCTTCGAGCTCGGCGCTCGACTTCGTTTCCTGGAGCCCGACCTCGGCGTACTCCCAAATCGCGTGGTTCACGGCCTTCGCCTTTTCGGCGTGGGCGTCGATCCACGACAGCGCCGCCGGCTTGACGGTCGAAGCGGGAGAGGCGAGCGACGCGAGGACGAGAGCCACAGCAAACATCACGGCGATCCCTCCGCGTCGCGCACTTTTCTCTCGTCGTCAACCACCGTCACGGGGAGCCCTCCGCGTCACGCACTTTTCGCTCGTCGTCAACCAGCGTCACGGGGATCCCTCCGCGTCACGCGTAGTTCCTTCGTCATCGAGATAGAGCACCAGCGGCCGCGAGCACGCGGGGCAACGGCCCGCGACGCCGCGCCGGCCGCCGCGAACGAAGCGGTACGGTTCGGGTATCGCCTGCTCCTTTCGACAACGCGGGCAGTGGAGGCGCACGATGCCGATCGATCCCTCGTCGTCGTCGTTCGAGTCGCGCTCCGCGTAGCGCGACTCGACTGCGGAAAACGGATCGCGGGAGAGCCGCAGCTGGTGCCCGCTTTCGGAGAAACGCGGATCGTCGGTCGTGACACAGAGCTGGCGCAGGATCTCGCCCGACCGCCGTGACGCCGCGCGGGACCGTTCGTTACTTCTTCGCCGGGACGAAGGTGAGCGCCGCC
>JACOTG010000280.1 GCA_016178505.1 Planctomycetota bacterium | reverse complement strand
TATACTCACCCGCTAGGCGTTTCCAGTAGTCCTTGTCACAGTTCACCTCGACGCACAATGGAAAGGGATATGCTCATGCCAACGAAGACCAAGTTGAACCGATCTCAAGCCGTCCGCGACTATCTGAAGCAGAACTCAGGCGCGAACCCGCAGGCGATCGTCGCCGCGCTCAAGGCGAAGGGGATCACAATCTCTCTGAGCCTCGCAAACGCGGTCAAGTACGCGAAGCCGAAGGGAGCCACGAAGAAGCCGGCCGCGAACGCTGTCGGTAGACCGAAGGGCGGAGTGAATCGAAGCCAGGCGATTCGCGACTTCATGGCGCAGAACCCAAGCGCCGGTCCGAGCGCGATTCGGAAGGGGCTCCAGGCGAAGGGGATCGTGGTCACGGATTCTCTCGTTGGCGCGATCAAGTATTCGAAGAAGCGCACATCGAAGCCGGCTGGTCGGCCGGTCGGCAGGCCGCCCGGAAAGCGCCTCGGCCGCCCGCCCGCAGCCGCGAAGAATGCCCAGATTCGTGCCGAGGATCTCATCGAGGCCAAGCGGTTCGTGGATCGAGTCGGGGGCGCGGGCGCGGCGAGGAAGGCGCTCGAGATCCTCGCGCAGCTTTCGTAGTCAAACGCTTCGGCGGCAAGCGAAATGAAGAAGCTCAACAGGGCAAGTCCCACCGTGGATTCCGAGCGTCGTGGCGCAGATCCGCGTCTATTCACCTTGACCGTCTACATCATCAGCGGTCCGGTTAGCGACAAGTTCGTCAAGAAGAACGGGGTGATGTCTCGGACGATCGAGATCCGCGGCGACCAGACACTGAGAGATCTCCACCGTGCGATCTTTGAAGCGTTCAATCGCGAGGACGAACACATGTACGAGTTCCAGGTCGGCGGCAAGGGAACGATCGACCCGAACGCGAAGCGGTATGTCCTGCCCTCGGCAATGGCGCTGCGGTTTGCTGCATCGAACCAGCCGGCGGGCGATGTCACCCGAACGACCCTCGGGTTGCTCAGGCTCGAGGCTGCCGACCATTTCATCTACTGGTTCGACTTTGGCGATGATTGGCGCCACCAAATCGACGTCGAAGCCGTGAGCGACAAGGTGCCGAAAGGGAAACTTCCTCGAGTGATCAATCGCGTCGGAGAGAGCCCACCCCAATACATCGATTGGGACGAGGAAGGCTGAATCGGCAATGAGGGATGAAGCCCTCCATTGATCCGCCAGGCGATGGACGTCGGTACGGTGTGGTTGACGGATCCGCCGTCGCTTCGGCCGAGACGCATAACTGACGCATACGGAGCCTGGATGGTTTTTCGCACTTATCGCGACGCGTTCGGTGTCTGTCACACGTTCACCTCGCCTCGTGTGCCGAGTCAGGATGTCGTTCGCGTCGGGTCGCGACGAGATGTCCGCAGCGATCGAGTCCAGCTTCCACGCAGAGTGAAGCCCACCGGTTGAGTTCGCGCGGCTCGGCGCGGCATTGATTCATGCGGAGGATAAAACCGAATGAGAGACCGCTGGATCGCTCTGTCCCTGCTTGCCGTTCTCGTCCTCGCGTTCGCCTCGATGCCGCGGCGCGACGACGTCTTCGCGCGACTCGAGTCGCCGCCGCCACCGTGTCCGTGCTCGAAGGACTCCGCGTATCGGAAGCTCGACTTCTGGCTCGGCAAGTGGAGCGTCGCGACGCCGGACGGGACGAAGGACGGCGACAACGTCATCGAGAAGGTGCTCGGCGGCTGCGCCATCATCGAAAACTGGAAGGACGTCGACGGCAGCGAAGGAAAGAGCCTCTTCTACTACCAGCCCGTGCGAAAGCTATGGAGACAGGTGTGGGTGACCGATCAAGGATCGATGAAGGAAAAGACGCTCGTCGAGGAATTTCCGGATGGGGGAGTGCGGTTCCAGGGCGAGATTCCGCTGCCGGACGGCCGCAAGATCCTCGACCGCACGACGCTCACGCCGCGGCCCGACGGAACGGTGCGGCAGCTCATCGAGCAATCCGCGGACGCGGGCAAGACGTGGCGCGTCGCGTTCGATGCGATCTACACGCGGCAGAAGTAGGGGAGTGCGAGTCCGAGTCGCATCGTTGAACACGTCGATCGCCGACTGAATTCGAGGTCGAAAGCGCCGGTCTCCGTGGGCTCTCCGTTGAATCTCGAAGGCCGATCCAATCGCCGAGAGGGGCGCGGTGCGCTTTCGAAACGGGCGAGAGAGCCACGGCTGTTACGTCTTGTCGATGGTCGGATTCCTTCGGATCGATCGCGCAATCCATCACTGCTGACTTTGCGGCCGTCGTGCGTCGGAATCTCGGCTCGTTGGGGTGGGTGACGTTGGAGTATAGTCACAATGCAGCCCTATTTCACGGAACTGGTGACGCCCAATGGGCAATTCGAAATCGTCGTCCACTTCCTGAAGAATCTCGTCACTAACGAAATGACTGAGTTCAACACAAGAATGAAACCTTGGCAGTGATCAGGTGGCGAATGGAAGACTCCCAAAATCTGCGCAGCTTCGAACTCCGGAGCGTTCAAGGATGTGCGAGGTTCGTGCTGGAGAGCTACGAGCCGAACGACGCCCATAACATGAGACCGGCCTGCATGGACGTGGAGACGCGTGCGGGGCGGTATTCGGGAGGAGGCGAAGTGTGGCTTTCGGGATTCGCCATCGAGGCCTTCGTGAAGTCGGCGCAGAAACTCTACGACACGCTTTCGGGTAGCGTCACGATTGCAATGCCGACGCCCAGTCACTTTGCATTGACAGTGAGCGCGGCGAACAGGGGAGGGCTAATGAAAATCGTTGTCGTGATCGGAGACGATTACGACGAGGAAACGAAGTCGTTTCTATTGCAGAGCCGCGTGGAATTCACCGTCGAGCCGAGCCAAATACTAGTGTTGGTGAAGGGGTTTTCGAGCTTCCTGGACGGCCAGTAATTCTACTCGCCTCGTGAACGACACGGTGAAGGTTGCGCGATTCCCGCGCGCACCTCGCGGGATCGTCGGTACGGTCATCGACGTTCGAGATCCGGACACCGATGACGTGTTCGTGATCACCGCGTACGATCTTCGAGGCAAAGCGCTCGCGGCCTATCGCCGGCGCATGAAGAATCGATCATGAAACGAAGCCGATTCCCGGCCGGTTGGAACGAAGCGCGCGTTCGTCGATTGCTCGAGCACTACGAGCGGCAGTCCGAGGCCGAGGCCCTCGCCGAAGACGAAGCAACCCTGCGGCGGCGCGATCAAACCGTCATCGTCGTGCCGAAGCGCCTCGTCCCGGCGATTACGAAACTCATCCAGCGTCAGACCCGCATCGCCCGGTCGAGGCGACGTCGGAACCCCGCAAGCTCCGCGGCGCCGAGGAAATCCCGCGCGCGCCGAAAGGCGTGATCTTCCAAATCGCGGCGCGGCCCGAGGCAGAACTCGTCCGAGATCGCGCTCAGCGGTTGGGGGCGCCGCCGCAGTCGGGCGCGATCCGGCTCGCAATCATCATTCACCGTGCAACCCGTTGACCCGACGACCGACTCTCTCTGCGTGCGATTGCTCGAACGGCGCTCGCGCCCGTTTCGTCGTCGGCTCGCTCGGAGGGAACCACCCGTGGTTCGTCGGAACAAACGCGAG
>JACOTG010000279.1 GCA_016178505.1 Planctomycetota bacterium | reverse complement strand
GGCCTCGCGTTCGGGCCGGACGGAAACCTCTACGTCTCGAGCGCAATGACGAATTCGGTGCTCCGGTTCGACGGCGCGACGGGTGCGTTCATCGACGAGTTCGTGCACGCCGGTGCCGGGGGCCTCATGTATCCGACCGGTCTCCTCTTTTCGCCGAGCTTCCACTTGAGGCTCGGCGCGCCATCGCCGGGCGTCGCGGGGATGGACAACGCGCTTCGCGTCGAGGGCGCGACGCCGAGCGGCTCGATCGTCTTCGTGTTGGGAACCGCGCCGGGACAAACGCACGTGCCCGGATGCGCGGGCGTCGCGCTCGATCTCGCGAGCCCTCGCGTGGTCGGCACCGCCACGGCCGACGCGTTCGGGATCGCCACGCTCACGCGCTTCGTCCCGTCGCGGCTGCAGGGCCGGCAGCTCGCGATCGAGGTGGTCGAGCGGTCGACGTGTCGCGCAAGCCGGTTGCTCGAGTTCGTCTTTCGGTAATGGAGAGGGTCAGCCGCCGAGTTCGCGCGCGAGCCACAACCGCGCGGTGCGCCAGCCGCGCCGCACGGTTCGCGCGGAAACGCCGAGCACGGACGCTATGTCTTCCTCGCTGAGGCCGCCGAAGAAGCGCAGCTCGACGAGCCGCGCGAGGTCGGGATCGACGTTCGTCAGGCGCTGGAGCGCGTCGTCGACGGCGACGAGGTCGATCGCACGCTCCTCGTACGACGCGAGCACGTCGTCGAGCGGCACGCGACGCGCCGAGCCGCCTCGCTTTTCGGCGCGGCGGCGACGCGCATGGTCGACCAGCACGAGGCGCATCGCGCCCGCGGCCGCCGCGATCAGCTCGGCACGGTCGAGCGCGAGCCGGCTCGTCTGCGCGGAGATTCGAAGATAGGCCTCGTGCACGAGTGCCGTCGGCTGGAGCGTGTGCCCCGGCCGCTCGACGCTGAGATAGCGATGCGCGAGGTCGCGGAGTTCGGCGTACACGTCGGGTAAGCGACCGTCGAGGAGGTTTTCGGAGCGACGTCTCGTCACGACTCTTCCGTTCCGTGAAGGGTTCCAGCGCGATGGCATGGGCGACGAGATACGAAGATATCGCGTCTTCGATCCGGCCCAAAGGGTCTATCCGACAAAGGACGCGGACGGCACGAATCCCGTCGATGCCGATTTTTCCCTTTCCCGACCTGTCCTCACGGGAGCCTGAGCCGCGCTATTGCGACGTGCGCCAGGACCATCGGGCGGATCGTCCCTCCGTTCGAATCGCCGCCTGGCGATTGGAGCGGGGACATGTGTGGCATTGGATTTCGTCGTCGATTCAGCGCCTTCGTCGCGTTTGCCGTCGCCGTGGCGTGCACGGCGGCGCGGGCCGACGAGCTCCTCGTCAGCGGGTTCAGCAGCAGCACCGTCAATCGCTACGATCAGGCGTCCGGGGCTTTTCTCGCGGAGATGGATCGGGCGCTCGGCGCGCAAGGCATCGCGCGCGGGCCGGACGGCAATCTCTACGTCGCGGCCGAGAACGCGAACCAGGTGAAGCGCTACGACGGCGCGACCGGCGCATTTCTCGATCGCTTCGTCTGGAACGACCCGGCGACGCCGGGCGACGAGCTTCACGGCCTCGTGCATCCGACAGCCGTCGTCTTCGGACCCGACGGCAACCTCTACGTGTCGAGCTTCGAGACCGACGCCGTCTATCGCTTCTCGGGAACGACGGGCGCGTTCCTCTCGATCTTCGTCGCGCCCGGAAGCGGCGGGCTCGACGGACCGGACGTCGGCATGACGTTCGGACCCGACGGCAACCTGTACGTGCCGAGCTTCTTCAACCACGCGGTCCTTCGCTACGACGGGTCGACCGGCGCACCGCTGGGCGATTTCGTGCCGCCGGGTCTGGGCGGGCTCGTGAACCCGCGCATGATCCTCTTTCGCGGCGCGTTCGCGTACGTCAGCGGTGAGCGATCGAACGCGGTCCTTCGCTACGACGCGACGAGCGGCGCGTTCGACCGCGAGTTCGTCGTGGCCGGCCAGGTCGCGGGACCGACGGGCATCGCGTTCGGGCCGGACGGCAACCTCTACGTCGCCAGCTCCACGGGCAATTCCGTGCTGCGATTCGACGGCACGACCGGCGCGCCCATCGACACGTTCGTCACACCGCGGAGCGGCAACATCGTGTTCCCCACGTTCCTCTTCTTCGCGCCGAGCTTCCGCCTGCGACTCACGGGGCCGGACCCCGGCCGAGTCGGCGAGACGAACGCGCTGCGCGTGGAAGGCGCGAAGGCGACCGAGCCCGTGCTCTTCCTCCTCGGCACGAGCCCCGGATCGACGGGCGTCCCCGGCTGCGCGGGCGTGTCCGTCGATCTCGCGGCACCTCGAATCGCCGCGCGCGTCGTGGCGGACTCGACCGGCGTCGCGACTCTCTCGCGCGTCGTGCCCGCGCGAGCGAGCGGCGTCCGCTTCGCGATCCAAGCGCTCGGGCGCTCGACGTGCCGACCAAGCAATCTCGTCGATTTCACCTTTCCGTGACGAGTGGGTCCTCAGCGAATCGGCGACCGGATGGCCCTAACGGTGAATCTCGAGGCGCGAAATCTCGAGCCTCATCTCGTCCGCGAACGCCCATCGATCGCCCCGTTCGATGACGAGCTTCAAGCTGACGACGTCTGCGGGCGAAGCGCCCCCGGCCTGACCCGGCGAAGCGATGGCCGCGAAGTCGTCCGCGGTAAGCACCAGCGGCGAAATGAGGAAGCCGGTCCTCGCGACCCCCGGAATCAGCCGGAATCGTCCCGTCGCACCGGTGCTCGTCGTCAACTCGACGTAGAGCGGCGGGATCTTGTAGAAAACGGCGCCCAGACGCCCCGCGAACTTCAGCCGAACGTCGAATGTCGCCCACAGCAGCGCTCTCGCTTCGTGAGGCGGCAACTGAACCGCGCTCTTCCTCCCGATCGTCTGCACGTCGATTTGCTGCCAACGCACCTCGAGCGGGGTTTGGCGCCGTTTCAGGATTCGGTAGGGCTTCACGGCACCGACGTCCTCGTATCGCGTCAACAGACTCGGCCACGACAGTCCGTCCTCCTCGCTTGGGAGCCGCCCGTCGATTCCTTCGGGGGTGAACAGCACGTAGTCCGGAGCTCCGCTCCCCTCGAGGTGGTCGGCGTTCAAGCGAGCCAGGTACGGCGTGTAGGCCGAGTAGCTTTGGGGAATCGGCCGCGGCTGATATCGCAGTCCGTTGACCAAGACTAGATTCAAGTCCGTGGGGTACACGTCGACCGTTCCGTCGAGCGGCGGCAGCGGATGCGCCGCCCGGTGAACCCCCTTCAACCATTCCGAATCACGAAGCAAGTGGCTGTTGCCTCGGACGCGCCGAACGACCTCCAACACCTTTCGTCGTGCGATTCCGAGATCGGCCCAGACGACCGATGGCAATCCGGTGCCGCCCTGCTGCACGCACACGATCCAGGCGAACGCACACACACACGCGAACGTGGTCACGACTCCCGCGCGCACGACGCGCGAAGCGCAGCGCGACCACGCGAGGCCACAGATGGGTATTGCCGATCCGAGGAGCGTCGCTGCCGCAATTCGACTGTGTCCTTGCTGGCGGACGAAGCCTGCCTTGAACAGCAAGAAGAGGAGGACGGCGAAACACGCGGCCGGAATGACCGTCCACCGACGTCGCGAAGCCCAGAGCGACGCGACGAGGATCGCCAACAGAAGCACAGCCGCAACGCCGTACGACGCGGTCTCTACTCCGGGACCGGGTAGCGACATCGCCTCCGAGTACCCGTTCGCAATCTCGAGCGACCCGCGAACGTAGGCCGGAATCGCTCCGATCGGCTGCCCTGCCAGCATCCAGAGGACGACCCATGCGCCGACGAACGTCAGCGCAGGCCACGGCACTTTGCGGCGGCGGCAGTAGTCGAGCGCGACGAAGAACGCAACGGTGGCGGCGCCGAGGCCAAAGGTGAACTTGATGAGGCTCACCAACGCGCACCCGGCCGCGAGCCCGTGTTCGGTGAGCGCTTCGAGCCTCGGACTCTTGGAAGGCGAATCGTCGGCGACGACGAAGAAATGGAACAGGAATGCCGTAACGATGAAGCAGTAGGGAACCGAGTCGTACCACCACAAAGCCATCCCCTCGACCATCGCCGCGAGGAGAAGCAAGCACAGCCACGGCCGCGCAGATGCTCGTCGGAAGACTTGCAAGGCTCCGAGCACGAATACCGAGAACAACGAGAACTGCGAGATCCACATCACCTTGAAGGTGTTCGCGTGAAAGTGTTCTGTGTTGACGAAGCCGTATGGCCCGTACGTGAAAACGAAGTCCCGGCCGAACACCCGCCCACTGAGCCACGATTCGTGGAGAGCGTAGATCCAAGAGATGTCGAGCCCGACGGCGATTCCCGGCGGCTCCCACGTGACCAAGCGCAGGAGAAAGTAGATGGCCGCGATGGCTCCGGCGACGATCCAGGTCCGGCGACGCGGGTAACGCCTCGGCTCGATGTGTGACGGCATGACGTCAGTTTGCATGGCAGGCTCGCACGGCTTTCTCAGCGTGGTGTGTCACGCACCCGTCCGCTCGAGCACGAGGATGTCCTGGTAGCTGGCGTATCGCTCCCTGCCGCACCAACCCCCGAGCAAACAGAGGCGAGCGTCGAGGCGTGCCGCCGCCAACCACTCGTTGAACGACCGTGAGTCGAACCCAATCGCCTTCTCTGGAAGTTCGGGATCGCTCGTGAATCCATCGCCCACCAGATGGATGAGTCGCTCCGTGCCCTTCCCTGTTGCCAACAACTGTCGCGCCTCGTCGTCCAGGAGGAAGCACGTGCACAGGCATCGGCCATCCGGTCGAAGGACTCTTCGAATCTCGCTCAGGTAGTGCCGCACCTCCGGACCTCGCATGTGCGTCAGAACCGACGTCAGGTAGACGAAGTCGAACCTCTCGTCGTCGTAGGGAAAAGCGAAGTCGACCGACTGCAGCCGTCCACTCGGATTGTAGGCGTCGTTACACACGTCGACGTGACGGAACTTGAAGTTCGGGAATTGGCGACTGATGACGTTCGTCGCCCACGCGACGCCCGATTCGGCCACGTCGAATCCCTCGTAGCGCGCCGACGGCAGTAGAAAGAACGCCAGCGGAACTGCCATGCGCCCGACTCCGCAGCCGACGTCGAGCACGTCCATCGAGGCCTCGAGGCCGCCGTGCTCGATGAAATGCGACAGGAACTCGAAAGCCTGAAAAAAATCTCCACCGATGACGTCGACCGCTTCCTTGTCGGGCCTGGGAATCGCGTCTGCCGGCAGGCCGAAGAGTGCCGAACCGCCGTCGCCGCCAAACTGCGGAACGATGCGAATGAGCGGGACATCGCTTCGCGGGACGGCGCAGCGAATCGTGAATCGCGCGCAATCGGAGCCGCGTATCGAGGGAAATGCCGCCTCGATGTCGGGGCTCGCTTGTCGAGTGGTGAGATCAACGACGTCCACGGGCTCGTCGCCGGCCGATACGACGAACGACGTTGCGGTTCCACCATCAAAAGACAGAACCCAGCCGTGGATCAGAATCGCCTCGTGGTCGCGCTTCACGAAGTCCAGTGCACCCCGAGAAAGCATGAACATCTCCTAGTTTCGTTGCCGTTCATCGCAGGCGAACCCCATCGTCGACTCGAGTGCCGGCGTCGAGAGGTGGTGGTCTCCAGCCCGATCAGTTCGCCCGGGTCGGTCGTCGAGTGAGCCACCGCTGTCGCAGCGCCCACAGGTACCACCGAAGGTAGAGGGGCAGCCAATGCCAGAGGCGGAACCGGCTCTCGCCGTCGGTGCGGTCGGTCCACGAAGCCGGCACTTCCTCGACCCGGCCACCCTGAAAGTGCGCCTTCACCGTCAGCTCCATTCCGAGGACGAAGCCAGCGGTGCTCTCGATTGGCGTGCGGGAGAGGAATTCGCGACGGTACGCCTTGAAGCTGTTGGTCGGATCGTGCGTGGGCAATCCGGTGAACCAGTGCAGCGTGAGGCCGGCGGTGCGGCTCAGGAATCCCTTGAGCTTCGGCCCGCCGGTTTGCTTGCCGCCCTTCATGTATCGACTGGCGCACACGATTTCCGCGCCGGCTTCGATGCGCGACACCATCTCTTCGACCCTCGAGAAGTCGTCGGAGAGATCGGCCATCGTGACGAGGACGACGGGGGCCGCCGCCGCGCGCATCCCGGCCTCGATCGCGTAGCGCACGCCGCGGCCGAGCGTGTTGTGAACGAGGCGGATCGACTCCGGCTTGTCGCCTCGTCCGAGCGCCGCGAGCGCGGGCAGCGTCGTATCTGCGGGAAAGTCGTAGCACACGAGAAGCTCGTAGCCGCGCGGAAGCGCCTCGCGCGCGGCGCGACAGAATCGGCCGATGTTGGCGGCCTCGTTGAAGACGGGGACGACCACCGAATAGCGGAACTTCGAGTCGTGAGACTCCGCCGTCGCCAGTGAGCCGCTCGACGTATCGATCATCGGTTCGATGACTCGCTCCCCGCTCATCTCCTCAGGCCCTCCCCACTCGAAATTCGGCCGCGCCGTCACATCCGCCCGTGGCGGATCTCCTCTCGGATCCACGGAATCACTTCGTCGAGAACCGTACCGAGGCTCGTCCCCGCCTCGAACGAGAGCACCCGTTTCGCCTTCGAGACGTCGGGAATTCGTTTCTGCACGTCGTGCGGATACTGCGCGTCGCACACATGGCGAAATGGCTTGCCACCGGGCCCCGAGCCGTGAACCTTCGACCAGACGAGCTTCGCCAACTCGAGCACGGTCGTCGACGTCGGCGTCGACAGGTTGAAGTCGTCGTTTCGCGCGTCGGCATGGAAGATCGCGGCGCAGATGCCGCGCGCGAGGTCTCCGCCGTAGGTGTAGCAACGGACTTGGCTGCCATCGCCGAGGATGTGCAGAGGGTCTTGGCCTTTCAAGACCTTCTGGACCAGATCCGGAACGACGTGGCTCATCGCAAGCTTGATGTTGCCGCTCGGCACGTCCTTGTCCGTGACCGCGCGACGCTCGCCGATGCCGACGCAGTTGAACGGCCTGCAGATCGTGAACGGAAGGTGATATTGCTCCCACGCTCCCTTCGCGAAGTACTCCGCGGCGAGTTTCTGAAAGCCGTACGTGCTCGACGGCGGAGGGCATGCTGCCTGATGGCCTTCGGGAGTCGGGAACATGGTCGCATTCTCGTAGACCATGCTGCTGCTCAAGACCGTGATCTTCTGCAGCTTCGCTTTCTTGAACGCGTGGATCGCCGCGTCGAACGCGGCCGCGATGATGCGCTCGTTTTCCGCGATGAGGTCGTACGCGAACTCGTGGAAGTAGGAGATCCCGCCGATCATCGCGGCGCACGCCACGAAGTGGTCGCATCGCGTCGCAAGTTCGGCGACGAGGGTTGCATTCTTCGCGTCGCCTTCCACGAACTCGTATCGCGGATGATCCTGGTAGCTCTTCTCGATGCGACCGTACTTGGAGAAGTTGTCGAGCCCGACGACGTCGTGTCCTTGTTCGAGCAGTTCTTGAACGAGATAGCCGGCGATGAATCCGGCGGATCCCGTGACGAGGACCTTCATCGGGTGCTCCGTTCGAGTTGCGTTTTGGATGCGAGGTCTCGCATCGACGTCATCGATGGCGCGAGGTCTCGACGCAGCTCCACGGGTCGACGAGAACCTTTCCCCGCGGGACCTTCAGCGTTCGGTAGACCTCGTGGGGCGCGGCGATGAACAACACATCCGCCTCGTCGACAACGCGGTCGAGCGGTTCGATGTCGGGACCCTGGACGTACGGGTCGGTGCAGCGAACTCGCCGAGATTCGATCGTCAGCAGCTTGCGGAGCTTGTAGCTCAGCGAGTCTCGCGAATCGTCGCTCTCCGCCTTGAATGCCATTCCGAGAATCGCTGTGGTCTTGTCCGTCAGATCGACTTCGCGCTTGGCCATCTCGATCAGATGTGCCGGCAATCCCTCGTTGATCAGCATCGCGGCATGTCCGAGGACGAACTGATTGTGGCTGAACGCGGCGAGCTGCATCGTGTCCTTCACGAGGCACGGACCCGCGGCGAGGCCCGGCCTCGGCATTCCCGCCGTTCGCGGATACTTGAAGCGGCAGCCGTGCAGGATGCGATCGAAGTCGAGCCCGGCTTGAGTGGCGATCATGTAGAACTGGTTCACGATGGCGAATTGAATGTATCGCCACGAGTTCGTCATCAGCTTGCACAGCTCGGCTTCCATCGGCGCCATCTCGATGATCTCGGTGCCGAATCGGCCGAACAGCTCGCGTACTTCCGCCACTGCAGCCGGGTCGAACCCGCTGATGATCTGCGGGACCTGGCGGAACTCGCGGATGCTCTGACCCTGCGCGACGCGCTCGGGGCAGAACGTCACGGAGATCTTCAAGCCTCGCTCGTCGAGGTACCGCTGGATGTGACTGCTGATCCCCGGAAACACCGTACTCCTGAGGATCAGGATCTGTCGAGGTCGAAGGTGCTCGAGACAGAGGTCGAACGCTTTGTGCACGCCCATGAAGCTCGGGTTCAAGTGCTCGTCGACGGGCGTTCCGATCACCATGACGAGGAACTTGCACTCGCTCAGTCCGGTGGGTTTCGAGTCGACGACGAGCCGTCCGTTCTGGAGCACGCGTCCGAGGATCTCCGCGCCCCCCTCTTCCTTGAACGGCATCACACCCGCGCGAATCTTTGCGAGCTTCTCGGCGTCGATGTCGTAGACGAGGGTCTTCAGGCCCGAATCGGCGAACGACAACGCCAGCGGCAGTCCGACATGGCCGCCGCCGCCGATCACGCCGACCACTGCAGGATCCGGAGCCATCGAGTCTCCTCGGGAAGGGGTTCGTCGGTCTCACTCAACCCATCGGGCCGTCCACGATACCATTGCTCGCGATGGTGTGAAGGGCGCGAACCGACGCCGGCTCCACGTCCCGGCATGCGCTCGCTGTCGGGTTCGAGTCAAAAAATCATTTCCGACGTGGCTCGTGACGCGTATGCTCGAACGACCGTCGACGGATAGAGGTCGACTCCACGCAACCGGGCGTGGGTGATCGCGGAATGCTCGTGCTATCCCGCGGAAGGAGATTCATGACGGCTGCAAGCCTCGAGATCGCTCGCGAAATCGAGACGCGTTGTGCGAAGGTCGGTCTCGAAAAGATGAAGTGCTTCTGGGAAAACGCCCAAGAAGCGGAAAGAAAGTTCTGGCTCGAGTTCACGCCTGAGCGCCTCGAAGCCCCGCGGCGGCAATGGAAGAGCTTCGCCGAGTTCCTGCACGTGGCGGCGAAGCAATTCGTGCCGCTCGACGCCGACTCGAAGATACTCCAGGTCGGGACGGCGGTGCTCGACGCGATCTACTTTTTTCCCGAGGGCCGGCGCTTTTCGGCCGATCCGCTCACGAACTTCTACAAGACGCGCCTCGCGTGGGCCTACGAGTCGACGCTCGACGTCACCGCCGTCGAGGCGCCGTGCGAGCGGCTGCCATTCGAAGATCGCGCGTTCTCGATGGTGATCTTGAACAACATGCTCGACCACGTCTTCGAGCCATCGACCGCGCTCCGCGAAGCGCGACGAGTTCTTCGCGACGACGGGCTCCTGTTCGTCGGAGTCAACGTATTTCCCTCGGAGCTCTGCCCGGCGCTACGAACCGACGCTCGCTACGACCCGTGCCATCCCTATGTCTTCTCGCCGGATGACGTGCTCGCGTTCCTACGGTCGACGGGATTCCACCCGATCGCGTCGAAGCTCCACGACCCGACCGATCCGGCCGCGCCGGACGAGCGTTACTTCGCCGTCTTCGCGCTCGTCCAAGCTCCACGCAACGTGCCTCGCGAAGTCCCTGGCGGCGGATGGCGATTCGAGAACACAGGAGGAAAGAATTAGCCCCACGACGCGCATCGCAACGGCGACCGAGGCTCCCCTCCAAACGCCTCGCAGACTTTCGTTACGAAAACGAGTTGCCTTCTCCACGATGCTCGTCCTGTTGTTCGTCGTCCTTCTCGAACCAGCGTTTCGCCTCGTGTATGCGATCGCCGGCGCGCCGAGCGATCGACTCGAGGACGCTGCCGCTTTCTTCCTGGGCAAGAGCCTTGGCGGTTTCGAGCCGAGTCCCTACGTGGGATTTCGCTTGGTACAGGGGAAGGACACCCTGCTTCGCGCCGATGGTTTTGTCAGCACGAAGGAAGTGACGAAGGCGCGGACGGAGCCAACGATTCGCATCGCCTTCATCGGCGCGTCGACGACGCAAGGAGGAAACGAGAAAGCGTACTTCGGTTCCTTCCCGTACTTCGTCGAGGAAATGCTGCACCGAAACAATTTGCCCGCCGAAGTTCTCAATTGCGGAGTGTCGGCATGGACGAGCGCAGAAAACCTCATCAACTATGAGATGAACATTGAGGACTATGCGCCCGATTGGGTAGTCATCCACCAGGGCGCGAACGACTGTCAGACGCGGCTATACAAGGAATTTCATTCGGACTATCGACACATGCGCAGAGCCTTCGCACTCCCGCAGCCTGGACGGTTTCATCGGTTTCTGGTCGAGCACAGCAAGTTCTACACATGGTTCCTACTGCGAACGAACGGGATTCCCAACAATCTCCTCGATCTCGCGACGCAGCCATTGCCCCCGGAGAAGGAGTGGGGGCTCGCTCCCGAAGGTGTCGCCGCGTTTCGCCGCAACACCGAGAATCTGTTTCGAATCGCGGTGGGCGGCGGAGCACACGTGCTCCTCACGACCGAAAGCCACAATCGAAGACCGAAGGTGGGCGGCGAAGAAGCCTCGCACGGCATGCGCAAGTCGATGGACCAATACAACAACGCGGTCCGCGACATCGCGAGAGAGCAACACGTTCCGCTCGCGGATACCGAGGTCGCCCTCGACTTTCACGGCGAGTACTTCAAGGACTACGTTCATGTGTCGGTCGAGGGAAATCAGCTAAAGGCGCAGGTGATCGGTAGAGCCCTCCTCGATGCGGGATTGCGCAGCGACCCCCGCTACCGACCCGACCCCAAAGACGGCGACGGCGTCGACCACTGACGCTTCGCCAACCGAGATCGAGCAATGGCCCGACTCGCGAACAGCGACGGCATGGCAGCGTGTGCAGTCATGCGTCCAGTTCGCAAATCGCACTCCGCATCACGCGCGCGACTGACTAGACGAGCGGACGCACGACCTTCCACCACGCCGCGAAGAGCGCGCTCAGGATGCGCACCGGGAGCGAGGTCTTGCCGCCCTCGACGAGGAACGTGAGCGGGCGCGCCGAGAGGACGTCGCGGTCGCGCGCGATCTTGCGGCGCGCTTGGAACGCGCGGCGTTTCTCGCGGATCCCCGGGGCTTCGCGCGCGAGCGCCGCCATCGCACGCAGCCAAGCGCCGAGCTGGCCGCGCGTCGTGAGGAATGCGATCCACGCGAGCTCGTAGAGCGCGAGCGCCGGAGCGCACAAGACGATCGTCCGCAGGCGATACGACTTCCAGATCAAGTGCCAGCGGTTGCGCGAGAAGTAGTACGCGCGGCGCGACGAGTACTCCCTCCCCTGGCGGAAGCTCAGGCCCGCGGTGCCTGCTCGGTGATGCACGATCGATTCCGGTACCGAGAGAATGCGATGGCCTCGCAGGCGCGTGCGGAACGTGAAGTCGAAGTCCTCGAAGTAGAAGAAGAGGTCTTCGTCGTAGAGGTCGTCGCCGCCGAGCCGCTCGCGGTCGAGGAGCAGCGCGACCGAGATCGCGGCGTCGATGGGCTCGCGCTTCGTGGTCGCCTGCGCGAGCGGCTGGCCGTGGTTTCGCAAGTGCAGCAGTGCGACGTAGTGGACGAAGGCGCCGTCGTAGTCGACGCGCGTGGGGTCGGCGGCATCGAGCGCGCGCGGCTCGGCGATCGCCGCCTCGGGATCTTCGCGCAGCGCGTCCTGGAGCGGGCCGAGGCAGCGCGGCGTGACGATCGCGTCGTTGTCGATCTGGAAGACGTAGCGCGTCTTCGCCTCACGGAACGATGCGTTTCGCGCGGGCCCGGGCCCGCGATTTTCGGGCAGCGCGACGAGCCGCACCCCCGGAAACTCCTCGGCGACGATCTTCCGGCTCGCATCCGTCGACGCATTGTCGACGACGATGACCTCGGCAACCGGATGCTCGAGCGCCCTCACCGCCCGCAGACAATCCCGAAGGTAAGCCTCCCCGTTGAAATTCGTGACCGCAACCGTCACCCCCGTCATGTGGGGTCAGACCCCAGACGACGGAGGCCCGCGACGGACCAAGCCTCCCGAGCCGCTCTCCGTCCCGTCGTCCGGGGTCTGACCCCGTTGGACGGGTCGCCGTCGTCGGGGGTCTGACCCCATTGGACGGTTACTTCCATGGGAGGGAGAAGTCGGGGGACTTGCAGACTTTTCGGGCGCGCAGGCACGGGCCCACGCGCAGGAAGGCGTCGAAAGTGGCTTTGAAGGCGATGCGGACGCCGCCGGGGGTTTCTCGGATGTTGCGGAAGCCGCCCATCGAGCCGACGGCCTCGGGCGCGAACTCGCCGGAGTCGCCGTGCTTGCGAAACGAAACGGCCTTCTTCAGAAGAAACCCGATGAAGCGGCCAATGTCGGCGGCGCGGCAGTACTTGAACAGGTACCACCAGAGATTTCGAACGTGGAAGTAGAGGCTGCGCTTTCCCTGCTTCATCCCGAACGGCGTCTTGTGGAACGTGACGACGCTCGGCACCTGCTTGATGCGATAGCCGAGGTTCAAGACGCGCGCCGAGAGATCGCGCTCGTTGCCGTAGATGAAGAACCGCTCGTCGTAGTAGCCGCAGACCTCGATGATCTCCTTCCGCGCGAGCGAGCCGCAGCCGCGAAACGTCGCCATGTAGCGCTCGGCGTTCACCTCGGGGTGGTTCAAGAACCAATCAGGCATCTGCGGCTCCACGACCTTCGTGGACAGGATCGCGGTCGTGCCCGGCTCGCGCTCGAATTCGCGAAGCAGCTCGTCGAGCCAGCTCGGCGTCAGCACGACGTCGTCGTCGAGGATCGCGATGAGCGGCCCCTTCGCGCGCCGAAAGCCGATGTTGAACGTCTCGCACGCGCCGAACTTCGAGTGCGGCATCTCGACGAGCACGACCTCCGGGAACTCGGCCTTCACCATCTCGACGGATCCGTCGTTCGAGTGGTTGTCGACGACGATCACCTCGTCGAACGGTCGCGTCTGCCTGCGAAGCGCCGTGAGATTCTCGCGCAAGTCCTCGCGCTTGTTCCACGACGAGATGACGGCGCTCACATGCTGCTGCGTTGCGGGTTGGCCCATTCAGGCTGGCCGATTCCGATCGACCACGGCGAGGAGCGCGCCCACCGACCGGTCCAACTCGGTGAGGTCGCGCGCCGGCAAGCGCAGGTACGACTCGGCGAAAACGACCTCCTTGCGCCCTTCGTTCACGGTGCGGTAGCGGTTGTACCCCTCCATCTTCGCGACGTAGTCGTTGTGAGCCAGCTGGCTCGCGTGACATTCGAGCGCCTTTTTCTTTGCGGCAGCGAGGGACGTGATGTCGAGCGAGACGTTCGCCGTCAACGGCGCGCTCACCTCGTAGAACCAGACTTCGGGCGCATCTGCTTTCCCGGCGAACGCGGCGATCGCGGCGCGGCACGCCGCGCGATGGTCCGGGTGGATCTCGAACGGCGACGTCACGAGCACGGCGGTCGCGCCAAAATCGGCGGCCTCGCGCGACATCTTCGCCGCGAGATCGGGCGCGGCCCCTAGCTCTTGATCGTGAAAGCGCCAGAAGCGGAAGTCCGCGACGCCCATCGACAGGAGCCCGGCCGCGGCCTCGCCCTCGCGCAAACGGACGTACGCATCGTCGTGCTTGTCGTGGAACCCGCCCTTGCAGCCATCCGTGAGGAAGCAGACGCGAACGGGATCGCCGCGTCGAGCGAACGCCACGAGGAGCCCGCCGCAGCCCACGACTTCGTCGTCCGGATGCGGCGCGAACACGACCACTCGCGAGCGCGGCAGCCCCTCCGGCGACCACATCGGCTCCGGCAGACGCGTGTTCACGAGAAGAGCTTTCCGAGAAGGCCGCCGCTCGACTCGCCCTTGACGCGGAGCGCCGCCACCTCGGCGCGAAGCTCGGCGATCTCGCGACTGAGCTTGTCGAGCTGATCGTCGCGCTCGAGCACCTGCGTCATGATGAACGGCAACGCGACGTGGAAGTACTTCTGGAAGAGCCGCTCGCGCGTCGCGAGGAACTCCTCGCGGAGCTTCGTGACGGCGTTCGACTGATCGTCGCGGATGCGGTACTCGGCCGTCACCTTCTTGATGTGTCCGAACCAGTGGTCTTGCGCAAACCGAAACATCAGGTCGAGATCCTCGAGCACCTCGAGCGACTCGTCGAACCCGCCCAGCTTCTCCGCGAGCGACTTCTCGTGCACGAACGTGACGAGATGGATGAATGCGTGCATGAAGAATCGGAGCGGATGGAACTCGTAGGAGAGCTTCAGTTCGCGCGCCACGACCTCGTACGTGCCGTCCGGCCGCCGGCGCTGGAGCGCTTCGTTCGCGTCGCTGTAGGTCGCGTGGAAGTCCGGGTTCTTCTCGAAGAAGTCGACGTGCGTTTGCAGGTGATCGGAATAGAAGAGGTCGTCGTCGTCGAGGTACGCGATCCACTTCCCTTTCGCCTCGCGAATCGCCAGGTTGCCGGCGGCGCAGCGACCGACCTTCTTCGTCAGGTGGAAGTAGCGGACGCGCGCGCCCTCGGCCACGGGACGGATCACGCTTTCGACGTCCGCGCCGCCGTCGTTGACGACGATCGTCTCGAAGTCGCGATACGTCTGCGCGGCAACGCTCGCGAGGGCTTCGCGAAGGAAGTGGGGCCTGTTGAACGTCCGGACGACGACGCTGATCTGCGGGGTCGACATGGACTCCGGGTCGGGGCCTCTCTACGTGGCGACGGGCGCCAGACGCGCCGCGTGACGAACCTCGCGCTTCCGATCGACCTCGTCGCGGAACGCTTCGAACTCGGTCCACAGTTCCTTGATCTCGGGGATCGTCAGCGAAGGCTGGATGATGGCGGACTCGGGGATCTGATAAACCGCGTAGTAGATGTCGGGCAGGAAGCCCTCCTTCTTGCAGACCTCGAAGAGGTCGCAGCCCGGGAACGCCTGATAGATGTAGAAGTGGAAGTAGTCGGGATCGATCTCGCGATTGAGCGCGAGCGTCTTTCGCGACAGCGACGGCGTCTCGTACGGGAAGCCGATGATGTTCAGTGCCGCGCGCTCGATGCCCAGTTCGCGGCATCGCTTGAACGCGCGATGGATCTTCTCGTTCGACATGTTGCGGTTGAGGTAGCGGCGCCGGAACTCCTCGTCGCCGCACTCGATGCCCATGCACAGAAGGTGGCAGCCCGCCGCAGATGCGAGGTCGAGGTTTTCGTCCGTGCAGTTGTCCGCGCGCACCGACAGCAGGAACGGCAGGTTGATCTCTTCCTTGTAGCGCTTGAAGAAGTCGCGCAGCCACTGCCGCTGATATGCGAAGAAGTCCTCGTCCCAGAACTCGAACGAGCGCACTTCGTACTCGTCGATGCACATCTTCAGCTCGGCGATCATGCCCTCGACGCTGCGGCGACGAACGAGCGTCCCGTGTCCCTTGTAGAGGTTGAGGAGGCTCTGGTTGCCGCAGTACGCGCAGCGGTACGGGCAGCCACGGCCGGCCGCGACCGGCATCACGTGGCTCTTGTGCTGGTACGTCGTCGTCCCGGATCCGTCGAGGAGCGCGCCGAAGTCGACCAGCTTGCGATCCCAGTACGGGTACGAGTCGAGGTCGCGGTCGAGGTTGCGGATCTCGTTTCGATGCACGCGAATCGAGCCGTCCGCTTTCCGCTCCTTCGACCAGATGTTCGGGATGTTGTGCACGTCGCCGCCCGACTCCATCGCGCGAATGAGATCCATGAGCGCGAACTCGCCTTCACCCTTGCAGGCGAAGTCGATGCTCGGCGACGAGATCACCTCGTCCGGCGAGAAGCTCACGTGGAATCCGCCGGCGATCGTTGGCATGTCCTTGCCGAGCTCTTCCTTCACGATGTCGGCGAGCTTCTCGATGATCGGCCACTGGTACGTCAGCGACGACAGGCCGACCATTTGCGCGTTCGACGCCCGCACCTCGCGGCGGAACCGCTCGAAGTCGTACTTCTGGTCGTAGTTGATGAGAGCGGTCTCGTGACCTTCGCGCTTGAGAAACGCCGAAAGCGAAGCGACGCCCGCGTAGAAGAACTTGTCGACCGAGTGCGTGACGAACAACACGCGCATTCAACCGCCTCCTGAGCCCAAGTGAAGCCGGCAATCTAACAGACCAACGCAGGCGCTGCCAGGCGGAGATTGCGGACGAAATGACGAGACGCGCGGCAAAGGTTCGGGACACCCTTCGCGCGGGGTGCCTCCAGAAACTGCAACACGCAACTCGAGCATGGCAACGAGTCGCATCTCGCGACCCGTCGCCGGCGTTCTCGAGGAAGCGCTATCGGCGAATGCCGACGGTCTTCAAGATCCTCTCGAGGATCTGCTTGTCGTCCTTGCTCTCGATGATCGGTTCGCCTTCGCCGACCTCGACGACGTCCGCATTGAACGATTCGTCGCCGAGCGAGAAGAGGACGTTGCCGAAGAGACGGAAGCGCCGGCTTCGCACGCGCCCGTGATCCGCCTTTGCCGCGAATCCGCCGCTCACGTGATCGCCTTGAAGCTCGATCCCCTCGAAATCGATTTCGTCCGTCTCCTTGTTGCCGCGGATTTCCTTCACGCGCGCGCTGCCGCCGCTCCACGTGCCGGCCGCGCCGGACATCTTCACCGAGACCTCGCGCACGGAGCCCTTCACCGGTTCCCTGTCCTTGAATTCCACGTTGAGCGCGACGGCCTTGCCGGTGACGCTGAGTGGTCCGAAATCGAGGGACACTCGCAGCTCCTTCGGAACCGACACTTTCGACGGCCAACCGAGCGCATCGAACGACATCGAGATGTCGTCGGCTTCGAACGTCCCCGGCCGCGGCGGGGAACTCGCCTTGATCCCGCCCGTCGCTTCCATGCGCACCGGAATGTCACCGTTCGCCACGATGACGAGCTTCGGCGCCTCGACGACGAGCTTCATCCCGCCCGGACCGGCCATCTCGGCCCTCACCTTGTCGGTGTAGCGAAACGTCTTCTGGCCGTTCTTCTCCTCGGTGGTGTCGGTCTTCGTCGCGGTGATCTTCCAGTCGGAGAGCTTCGCCGGATGCGGCTTCCAGTCGTCGCGATTCCCGGGACGGCCGCCGTCCGGGCCGCGACCCGGTCGCCGACCCAAGCCCTCGGGATGGAGGTCCTCGCCGCCGTCGCCGCCAGTCGACTGCCCCGGCTTGGGCGTGTCGCTCGACTGCGCGACGGCCGGGACCACGCCGAGAAGCATCGCGAAACTTCCGGCCGCTACGATCGTCTTCAAGCCTGTGGCTCGATTCATTGGAACCCTCTTTCTCTCGGGGTCACTCGTCCGCATCCAACGTGCGCCACGGATACGCCCAACGCGGTTCGTCGTTGCAGACGAGGCACGGCATTCTAACGGTCCGAGCACCCTGGCAACATGGGGCACCTTCCGTCGACGCCCCTTCACATGGAGGACGAGACCATGACGACTCGACGTTGCCTCACCGCTATCTCGCTCGCCGTTGCGTTCGTCGCGTTGTCACGACCGCTGGTCGCGCGACCCGCGGACACACTCGACTATCGTGAAAACGTCGTCGCCGGCGGCCCCGATGACTTCACGACCATCCGACATCTCGTGCTCCGCGGCAAGAACGTCGACATCGGCAAAAAGCTCGCCGAGATCGCGATCGCGCGGCACGGAACGCGGCTCGCCAAGGGCGATCCACTCGTCACTCCGCTGCGCCACTCGTTCTTCCGCGATCAGTACCCCGCGCATTACGAGCGCATGCAAGGGGCAGCGGCCGCGTTCGGCGTCGACCTCGGCGGAACGGTCGACGTCACGGAGCTCATCTTCGACCTCGACCTCGAGCCGCATTGCTCGGTCGTCTACTATCCGCCGAGTTCGACCGAGTGCGGCCACGCGATCCTCAGTCGAAACTACGACTTCTCCACCGAGACGTTCGCCGAGATGGTCGGTGCGAAGCCTCCCGCTGGCGCCAAAGCGATGGACGCCGACACGTACGTGATCGAGATGGTTCCTGACCGCGGGTACCCTTCGTTGTTCGTCTGCGCCTACGATCTGCTCGCCGGGTGCATGGACGGGATCAACTCGAAGGGGCTGACGGTGGCTCTCCTCGCCGACGACGAAAGCGCCTCCCGGCATCTCACGGATCCGAATCCCAGCGGGTCGGCGGTTGGGCTCGGCGAGGTTCAGATCTGCCGGTTCCTGCTGGACACGTGCGCGTCGATCGACGAGGCAAAGGCCGCCCTGCTGTCGACGAAGCAGTACTACTCGTTCACGCTGTGCCACTTCATCGTCGGCGACAGCTCCGGGCATTCCTTCGTATGGGAGCACTCTCCGTCGTTCAACCGCGAGTACATCGTCGACGGCGGGGGCAAGCCGCAGATCGTGACCAACCATCCGCTCCACCGCTATGCGTCGCCGCAGCAGATGCCGCACGAAGACGCCCTACCCTGGAGCAGCTACACGCGATATCGCGCACTCGAATCGCGCATCGCGGCGGCAACGACCGGCAAACTCACGATCGACGCAATGAAAGGCGCGAACCGCTGCGTCTCTGCATCCATTCCGGCGCCTCCGGGCTCGAAGCCGGACCGCACGCTGTGGCACGCGCTCTACGATGCGACGGATCGCTCGCTCTCGATCGACTTCTATCTCGGCGAGGGGGCGAACGGGAAGGAGCCGCGACGCTCCGCGTATCTCTCGTTCCGCCTCGGCGAGAAGTGATCTCGGGATGAGTCGAGGACGCCGTCGCATCCGCTCGGCGCGGCGTGACGCCTGATTAGTCGAGGACGATCTCGCGGAAGCCGCCGCCGTCACCGGCTCCGTGAATGGACAGCACTTTCACGTCGAGAGTCTTGAGGTTGACCGGCGCCGGTAGCTTGACGCGCTGCGCTTTCATCGGCGCGCGCTCGAGCGTCAACGTGTATCGCCACGATTGCGCGCCGTCGCCGTAGGTGACCTCGATCTCGCGCGGCATCGCGTCGCCGCCGTCGGGGATGAACGTCATCGCGGAGATCGTGGTCGGGCGCGCCAGCTCGACGTTCACCGCGTCGCCCACCTTCGGGAATCGGAACGCCGTCGTGAGATCCCCGTCGAACAAAGCGCCGGGCGGCGGCGACGACACGTGGCTGAAGACGAGCTCGCGCCGCGCATCGAGCTCGCGCGACGGGCGCACAATCGCCGATGCCATGTCGTGCGTGAGGTAGTTCGACAGCACCTCGCGCAAGAGCGATCGGCCCGGCGGATGCTCCTGGTAGCCGACCTTGAGCTTCGTCCCGAGATCCGGCAGCAGGTCGGGCGCCTTCGGCGGACGGCCCGTCGCATCGGCGCGGTAGTCCGGGTTCGCGCTGCCGAGGTTCGCGAACAGGAGCGGCTCGACGCCGAGGAGGATGCGCGTGACGATCCGCTCCTCCATCGGCGATATCTTCACGTTGCCGTCCGACGCGGCCTCGCTCGGCGCGGTGTAGAGGCGCGCGTGGGCGATCGCCGTGCGGCCGAAGAGCGGCGCGTAATGAGCGCCCAGCTCCGCGGCGTCGTCGGGCCCTGGAAGCTCGTCGTCGCCCTTCTCGTACTTCGGCAGCAGCACGACGACGTCCGGCGGCGGCCCGTGCCTCCCGGCCAGAGTCGCGAGCAACTCCTCTTCCGGTCGGCCGCGCTCGGGTCCCGTGAACGGAGCGGGCGGCCAGAAGCCGTGGCGCCCCGGCTTGTCGGGAGTCGGCGCGATGCGATGCGGGAGCTTGTCGATGGTCACGTCGAGCGCGAGCTTGCCACGGCTCCACTCGAAAAGGAGTGCGGCCGCCTCGTCCATCTTCCGCTTCACGTACTTCTCGTCTTCCGAGGTGAACGCGGTCTTCACGGAGACTTTCGTCGTGCACTGTGCGACCAGCTTCTCGAACTCCTTCGGATCGCGCTTGTTCTTCATCTTCTGCGAGAGGTCGTTGAACTTCTTGCGGTCGAACTTCTGCGATTCGCCTTCGATCGTGACGAGCAAGACGAGCGTGCGAAGCGTCACGGCCTTTTCCGGAATGCGGTTCGGCGGTAGATCGAGGTGGATCGCGCGCAGGAAGTCGCGCGCGTCGTTCCGCTGAACGTGCGTGGAGTCGGGCGAGCGATCGATGACGTGTTCGAAGAGCGCCTCGGCCTCGCGGAAGACCTGCTCGCGGCTTCGCGGATCCGAGCCCTCGACCGCGCCGCCGAGCGCGACCTTCGCCTGACGCAGGCAGTCGGCGGCCGGGATCGCTGCATCCGCTCGATTCACGGGAGTGACCGATACCGGCTCGGCGTCGGCGAGTCCGAGAGCGAGAGCGATGAGCGCAGCGATCATCGCGCGCCCGTCTCGATCTTGATCTGCTCGAGCTTCCACGCGAGCTTCTGGGTGAGGCGCCCTTCGGGATCCGTGAGCACCCACGGCGTCTCGTCGCGCACGACGGCCTCGAGCGTGTTCGCGTAGCCGGCGGTCACGGGCAGCGTCGCGAGATCGAGGGTAATCGACTCGACGACGCGACCGTCCGCGACCTCGCGTGTGCCGCCTTCGATCGCCTTCCCGTTGTAGTTCCAGTGCACCTTGAGGAAGTGGCTCTCGGGCTTCATCACCGTGATGTGAAACGTGCGATTGGCATCCTTGCCGAACGCCAACGTTCCGGGCGGCGGCGTGACTTCTTGCACCGGCCGAACGAACTCGTAGAGCCGCTTCACGACGGCCTCGCGGCAGACGCAGCAGTACTCGGGCGATCCGCCCGCGCCCATCACGCAGCCGGTCGTCGGGTGCCACACCCCGTCGGAACGCCCCGCGCCCCCACGGAAGAGGCCGACGCCGGGAGTCTTCGCGTCGAGCCATGACTTCCACGGACAGTCCTCGGGCTTCTCGGTGTTCGTGAGGTTGATCCCGCGCGGCGCCGGTCCCACGGGGGGCGTCGCGGAGACCTGTGTCGAGTACTCGTCGAGGAGCCCGCCGAACGCATGACCGAACTCGTGGTACGCGACGCCGGTTCCCGCGTGCGCGAACGCCGCGACTCCGCCGCCACCGGTGCCGAGTCCGCCCTCTTTCACCATCACGAGCGCGGTCGCCCAGTGCGTCGTCGTCTTCGAGAGCACGCGCCGCACGAGCTCGGCGTCGACGGTGACTTGTCCCTGCGATGCACCGCTCCACCGCCCGCCGAGCGCGGTCGACGCGCGATTCGTCGGAGTATCGACGCCCGAGTCCTTGCTCGAGACGTTGACGCGGTAGAAGTTCGCCCAGGTCCGATACTCCTTGAAGACCTCGCGTTGAAGGAAGTACTTCACGAGCTGATCGGCCGCGCGATTGAACGATTGCTGCCGGCGATCGACGCACTGATAGCCGTCGCCGAGCACGTAGAAGCAGGCGCGCTTGTCGGCGGGCCCGTTCTCGACGATCGGCTCCACGATCAGGAAGCAGTTGTCGGCGACCTTTTCGGCCGCGTCGCGTCCTACGTCCGTTCCCGGGCTCATGCGCGCGACCTTTTTCCAGATCGCTCGCGCGGATTCGAAGAAGCCGCGATGCGCGAGTGCGAGGGCTCGCGCTCCGAGCGATTCCGCGTTCTGGTACTTCTCGTCTTCGTCGGCGTTTCGCTCGAGGAGCCACGCCTCGGCTGCGGACTCGAAGATCTGGTCGCGCTCCGCCGGCGTGACGAACCGGTCGCGGAAATAGACGAACCCGCCGGGCGGCGGCGCGGCGGATAGTTCGCTCGAGAGCACCGACGTGATGATCGGGAGGTACGTCGGATCCTGATCGAGGAGCTTCTTGAGGATGCCGTGCGCCTCGTCCGAATAGCCGTTCTGGAAGCAGAATCGCGCGAAATCGGGGAGCGACTCCTTCGGAAGGAACGATTGCTCGAGGAGGCCGAGCTTGAACCCGGGCGGAAGCTCGGCCCAGCGCTTCACCACCGCGGGCTCGCCCGGGGCACCTTGGCGCCGAAACGAGAGGTCTTCGCCGGTGACGGACTCGATCGCGTACGAGAGACCGGGGCTGAACGCGATGACGGCTTTGGGAATGTCGGTTCGCGAAACGCGTGTCGCGAGCTTCTCGAGGAGGCGCGCGTCGACCTCGCCGACCTCGCCCGCGAACCGCGCGTGGATCGGACGCGCCAACGCGAGCGTCGCCGCCACGACGAGGGACGCGATCGTCACCGTTCTCCGGACCCGCATGGCGCACATGGTATCGCCGGGCCTTTCGTCTGGCATCGACGATCCGCGCAAAAGCGACGTAGACTCCCCGCACATGCACGTGAACCGCGCAATGCTCGCCGACGTCGAGCGACGTTTCGGCAAACCCATCGAACGAAGCTTCGGTGTCGACTACACGGAAAAGGAATTCGCGTTTCTCGTGCGGAGTACGCACGGCGGCCGTCGCCTCCACGACGTCACGCTGTTCATCCTGTGGCGCGGACGCATCGGCACGATCCGCAAGCAGGCTTACCCGCCGGGCCTGTTCCGTCCGCCGTCCGGCGGCGTCGAGCGCGGAGAGTCGTTCGTCGACGGCGCCGTGCGCGAGGCGTTCGAGGAAACCGGGCTGCGCGTGCGGCTCGAGCGATACGTGATGCGCGCTCACGTCCGGTTTTCGTTCGAGCGCCAGCATGTCGATTGGACGAGCCACGTGTTCACGGCGCGCTACCTCTCTGGGCTTCCGCAGCCGCGCGACACGAAAGAGATCGCCGAGTTCCGCTGGATGACGACGGACCAGCTGCGCGCGCACGGCGACGTCCTGCGAGGCGCGCCGATGCGCGGGCTCCACTATCGCGCCGCGCTCAACGACGCCGTGCTCGATGCGCTTGCTGCTCTGCGGGGACCCCGATAGACTCTCGCGCTTCTAACCGCATCGAACGCTTCTCGCTCTCGAACGGAGGATCCCGCCTCATGCACCGCACGACCGAATGGATCGTCGTTGCGTCGTCGTTCGCCGTCTCGATCACGATCGGCGCGAGCTGCGACGGCACGTCGCACGGCCCCGCCGCCGCTCTGGAACCGCTTCCGGGCGAGCGACACTTTCGAAGCCTCCGCCAGCTCACGAACGGCGGCGAGAACGCCGAGGCGTATTGGTCCTCGGACGGCAAGCAGCTGATCCTGCAGTCGACGCGCGACGGGCTTCAGTGCGATCAGATCTTCACGATGAACGCCGACGGGAGCAACGTGCACATGGTGTCGACCGGCAAGGGACACTGCACCTGCAGCTACTTCTTCCCGGACGGCAAGCACATCCTCTTCTCGTCGACGCACCTCGCTTCGCCCGACTGCCCGCCCAAGCCCGACTACTCGCACGGTTACGTGTGGGCGGTCTACCCGGGGTACGACGTGTTCACGGCGAACCCGGACGGATCGGACCTGCGTCGCCTCACCGACAACCCGGGCTACGACGCCGAGTCGACGATTTCTACCGACGGCAAGTGGATCGTCTTCACGTCCCTCCGCGATGGCGACCTCGATCTGTACAAGATGCGCGCGGACGGCACCGACGTCACTCGGCTCACCGACGAGCTCGGCTACGACGGCGGCGCGTTCTTCTCGCGAGACGGGTCGAAGATCGTCTACCGCGCGTTCCACCCGACGGCGCCGGAGGCGCAGGCGCGCTATCGCGAGCTCCTTGCCACGAACATGCTCGAGCCGCGCCAGCTCGACCTGTGGGTGATGGACGCGGACGGATCGCACAAGCGCCAGATCACGAACAACGGCGCGGCGAACTTCGGGCCCTATTTCTTCCCGGACGGCAAGCGGATCATCTTCGCGTCGAACGTGAACGACCCGAAGGGCCGCAACTTCGATCTCTACGCGATCGACGTCGACGGCTCGAACCTCGAGCAGTTGACCGTCAACGACACGTTCGACGGCTTCCCCATGTTCTCGCCGGATGGCAAGCGCCTCGTGTTCGCGAGCAACCGCCACGATCGGATCGCCGGCGAGACGAACATCTTCGTGGCGGACTGGATCGACTGATCTCCGGGTGGTGTCTTCACGCCCTTTCGACGGGTAGAATCGGCGGCGGTGTTTTCTGGGAGATCATCACCACCACCCGAGGAGTCGACCGCCATGAAGCCGATTCGAATCGCCTCGTCGAGCCTTTGCATTCTCGCACTCACCGCACCGGTTCTCGGCGCGCGAGATCCCGTCGGAAACGCACATCTTTTTGCGACGACGTCGAGCGTCATCGACGAGACGGTTTCGCTCACCGTCACGGGCGCGGCGAATGCGCGGTTCATCCTGGTGGGTGACTTGAGCCCCGGGCCCCACAACACTCCGTACGGTCCCATCTGCGTGGGTCTGTCGCCGCGCGCGCGCCTCTACGTCGACTCGATCCGCGGGATGGGCCCACGCTTGAATGCGAGCGGCTCGTTCTCGTTCTCGGGTCACGTGCCGAATCGGATTGCCCTCCTCGGGCTTCGCTACTATTTGCAGGCGTTCGTGCGCGACGCGACGGCTCCGCGCAACCTCGCACACTCGAACGGGCTCACGCTGCTCGTCTCCACGCACGACACGAACCTCTCGTCGCCCGGGTCGATGCTCGAGGCACGCGCGCTGCACAGTGCGACGTTCATCGACTCGAGCCACGTCTTGATCGCCGGCGGCGGATCGGGAACGCTGCTCGCACCGGTCGGCACCGCGACCTCGGAGATCTACGACGTGAACACGAAGGACTCGGCGGCGACGGGAAGTCTCAACGGAGCGCGCGCCTTCCACACGGCCACGCGGCTCGCCGATGGCCGCGTGCTCGTCACCGGCGGCGTCGACGCGGCCGGTAACGTGTTGATGACGGCGGAAACGTACGATCCTTCGTCGGGCACGTGGACGCCGACCACCGGCGCGATGAGCGTCGCCCGCGCGGGACACACGGCAACGTTGCTCGGCGACGGCCGCGTGCTCGTCACCGGCGGAACGTCGAGCTTTGCGGACCTCGCGACCGCGTTCGGGAGCATCTCGAACGGTGGAGAGATCTTCGACCCGGCGACCGGTACGTTTTCCGGTGCGGCGAACAACATGGCATCGCGGCGACTCGCGCACGCGGCGACACTCCTTCAAAACGGCGACGTCCTCTTGACGAGCGGATTCGACGGCTTGAGCATCATCGGAACACCGACGGTCACGTCGAGCGCCGAGGTCTTCCATTCGAACACCAATTCGTTCGACCGGTCCAGCGGCGGGCACAGCGTCGGCAACGTTCGGACGGCGCGCGCGGCGCACACGGCGACCCTGCTTCCGAACGGGACCGTGCTTCTCGCCGGCGGCGCATCGGGATTGCTCGTCTCGGCGACGAATGCAGCCGAGATCTTCACGCCGTCGACCGGCAGCTTCGCGGTCACCGGGAGCCTTCCGGACGCCAAGGCCGGGCACACGGCCGTTCTCCTGCCGAGCGGCGAGGTGTTGGTGAGCGGAGGTCTTTCGGGCTCGCTCGCGTCGCCGACGCCGGTCGCGTCGTGCGCGCTCTTCTTGGGCAGCGCGTTCACGCCGGCGGGCGCGCTCGTGACCGCGCGTGGCACGCACACGGGGACGCTGCTTCCGAACGGGACCGTGCTGGTCCTCGGAGGTGCGGACGCGAACGGAGCCGTCGCTTCGGGAGAGATCTACTCGAGGTAGATCGATCAGCGGGACGTCGCGGGCACGATCCGCACGGGCAGTTTCGCGACGACGAGACGTGCTCGGTCTCCGGTGAGGCGAAAGTCCTCGAGCAGAATTGCCGGGTCGGGCGTGATCCTGCCGGAAAAGCTCGGGCGGCCGTTGGTCGTGACGACGAGCGGCTTCGTGACGTCGACGAGCCCGTCGAACACGAGCACCGAGTAGCTCGCGACGAATCGCGTGTTGACGGCGAGATGAGTGGCGTCGACCCGCTTTCCCTCGATGCGAGCCGCCGTCTTCTCGAGAGCTTCGAAGTACCGGCGCCGCGTCTCCGCGTCGGACAGCGGGCCGCCGCTGTGCAACGTCACCGCGGACTCGGGAGCGCGCACGTCCTTCGTGACGGCATCGATCGAGAGCCATCCCACTCGGCCGTATCGGACCTCGTTCGCGAGCACGTGCACGACGCTGGGCATGGGATCGCGCACGTGGCCTCGAAGCCACGTCAGCACGTCCGGCAGGTCTTCGGGAAACATCTCGTGGCCGCCGTCCGGGTGCTCTCGGTGAACGACTTCCGCTCCACGCTTTCGAAGGAGCAGGACGGCCTCGCGCTGCCGCTCCACCAGTTCCTTTTGATCGAGCGCGCCGCTGACGAGGAAGATCGGCACCGGAACGAGGTTGTCGGCGAGGCCGAAGTAGCCGAGCGTGAGTCCGCCGATCGCCGGGTTCAGGGCGGCGAAACGATCAGGATGATGGACGCCGACGTCGAACGTTCCGTGGCCACCCATCGACCAGCCACCGAGGTAGACGCGGTTCGCGTCGACGCGGCAGCGGTGGGAGACGTCCGCAATCACGGACAAGACCTCCGAGCGCTCGACGGCCGACGAGCCCCACCCCTTTTCGCGAAACGTCGTCGCCGTCGGGCACGCGAGCAAGAAGCCGGCGTCGCGAGCGAGGTCTCGCCACAGATCGAGGCAATGCTCGCCGCGCCCGCCCGTCCCGTGCATCGAGACGAGGAGCGGAGCCGGACGCCCGGGCTGATAGTCGGGCGGAATCGAGAGCAGGTACTCGGCCGGCGAGCCGTCTTCCTGGATGGCGACGGTCAGTCGGTGGACTCCGGGCTCGACGACGTCGAGATCGCGTCCGTCGCGGATTGCCGCTGCGAGATCGAGTGCGTCGAGTCCGGCGGCGCGCACGCGGTCGAGCGCGGCTCGGCGCGCCGCGTCGTCGGGCGCCGCGAGATATTCGCGCACGAATGGCACTCCGTCGGCGGCCGATGCACGCGGACGCGCGACCACGAGGGCAACGATGAGGGTGGCGGCAACGCAAGCTCGTGACGGCAACGGTCACCTGCTCGAAGGCGGTCGGACGGGCTGGACGCGACCCGGCTCGTTCACGTTAACCCGGAGCTGGGCACCGCGCTACCGCGCGACCTCATCCGTCACGAACGCCTGGTAGCCGGAGTCGATGTCCATGCGCGCATCCGCGGAGTCGAGCGCCTTCTGCGAGGCCGTCGCCGCCGTGCGAACCTCGGCGACCTTGTCCGAGGCGGCGATCTTCTTCAGGAGATCCGCCGACGCGCGATCGGCGTGCATCCCGAGCGCCCAACACGCGACACCGCGGAAGTTCGAGTTCTCGTCGCTCTCGGCCATCTTCCGGAGCACGTCGAGGAGCTTGGGGTCGTTCTGTGTGAGGAACCCGAGCGCGACGGCGTCGTCGAGCCGCACGAGGTAGTTCTTGTTCGCCGATTCCTTGAGGATGAGAGCGACGACCTCGGGGTTTTTGGGCGCGCACTTCGCGAGCGCACGAAGAATGCTCCCCTGCACTCGCTCGCTGGGTTCGGCCTTGTACAGCTTCAGGAGCGATGCGGCCGCGTCCGGCAGCGCGAGCCGCTCGAGCGCGACGACCGCATGGTTGCGGATGAGCACCTTCTTGTCCTTGAGGACCTCCAGAAGGATGGGAAGTGCGCGGTAGCTCCCCTTCTGGCTGATCGCCGCGAACGCTTCGGTGCGGATCAAGTCATCGTCCTTCTTCCGCGCGAGATCGGCGAGCAGCTTGAACGCGCGCGGGTCTTCGTACGCCGCAAGCGCCTGAATCGCGGGCTTCCGCACGCCTTCGTTCTTGCTGAGCGCATTTTGGTACTGGTCCTGCGCCAGCTTCAACTCGCGCTCGACCTCGGCCCGATCCACCGACGTCGAATCGACGATGTATCGCGCGACCTGGATCATCTTCTGCAGCTTGTCGAGTTCGACGAAGTAAGCCTGCCTCAGGATCTCCTTGCCGGTGGGATCGAAGAAGAGGTGCTGAGGCGCCACCGTCAAGTCACCCGGCAGCCAACGCTTCCTCGACTCCATCTCGACGGCCAGGTGCTCGGCACACGTGATCGAGCCGAATCGATTGCACACCTTGTGTGCCGCCGCGCCCTCCCCTTCGTCCATCTCCCCGTGGGTCTTGGCGTTGGCGATGACGCACGCCACGTGCTTCGTCAGCTCGCCGAGACGTTTGTCGCGGTAGTGACCGAACAGAATCATGTCGTTTGCGGACTCGTCGTCCATCAGCACACAAACCATGACCGGGATCTTCTCCCGCTTCGCTCGCTCGAACGCGGCGTCGAGCGAGTGTTCGAAACGAACGGTGAGCGGCTTGTACCCGTCGTCGTTCGCTGGAAACAGAGTAAGGGCGAGACTGGCCACTGCGGCATTCCACATGAATCGTTCTCCCATTTTTCCGAGTGCCGGGTTCGGCGTCGTCGGACGAGTCGATCGATTCCGGGCTTCCCAAATTCCTCTTGTCACGGCGACACCCAAGAGAGTCCGCCGAGGCAGGATCCTGTTACGGAAAAACCGGGGAGGATCTTTGAAAAAGTTTCGTGAAGACGACGCGAGGACGACGTGCATTCGACGCGAAGGATCGTCGGGAGGTATCGGGTGCGGCGGAGGGATCGGGGGAAAGAATCCGATCAGTGGGGCGACCCCGCGCCGGAAGTAGCGGCCGGATACGCGAGGTCTTTGATCGTCTGGACGAAGTCGCGGTTCAGGTAGAAGGCCTTCCATTCGGCCTCGAACTTGGCCAGATCGATGTGGGCAAAAGCCTCGTTGGTCGCCTCGTCCATGTCGTGCTTGTCCTTGAACACGTGGATGAGAGTGTCCGGGATCTTCGCGTAGCGCTCGTTGCCGGACTGGTAGCAGAAGTAGACGAGCGACCACCCCTCGGCGTAGCAGACGGAGGCGTTTTCGTAATAGTCCGGCTGGCGGTACCGGATGAGTTCTTTGACGGGAACGAACTTGTTGGTCTTCAGTGCTCCCCAAATGACCGAGAAGCGAATCGGCATGAGGTCGCCGAAGACCATCGACTTGCCGTCCGGTGCGGGCTTCGCGGAGAAGAAATAGTCGCCCATCCCCTCGTCGAGCCATGACGGAAACGGGATCTCGGACACGATGTAGAAGTGGAAGTATTGGTGCCATCCCTCGTGCGAGAGCACCCCGAGCAGGCTCATGTTCGAGAGCTTGAGAAGCGCGTCCTCGACGCCCGCAACTTCATCCTCAGGGACGCCGAGCTTCTTCAGTCGTTCACCGAGCTGGCGATCCTTGGGGATGTCGGGCGGCGCCTCGCGGCCCGTCACGAAGCCCGTGTCGTAGCAAACCAGTTCGTGATCCTTCGGGGAGTAGTAGGCAGCCGATCCCTCCGGCGATGGGTACGCGAGGTACTCTGCCCGGTTCGCGAAGATCTTCACCACCATGTCCTTCAGCGGCTTTCGGATCGGGAAACGCTTGGCGTATTCGATCTGCATCCGCTCGAGATGATCGGTGACGATCTTGGCGCGTTCCTTGGGAATGTGCGACTGCACTTGGTAGTGCTCGGTCGAGTAGAGGTTCCACGTCTTCGGCTCGTCGCCGATGCGCCATTTGCCGTGCTTCACCGTCTCGCCCGCAACGGCTCGGACGGAAAGCACGAGAACCACAGCGAAGACGGACGTCAGCCATCGAGCCATCGGCATTTCCCTCTCGATCGAGTGCACGATCTATGTCACTCCGCGAGCCAAAGGGCAAGCCCGTTTTCACGGCACGGCGAGGGAAAGCGAGTTGTTGATGAAATGTCCGACGATCACCGGCACGAGGCTGCCGGTTCGACGGCGTACCCATCCGAGCACGAGGCCGCCCGCAAAACGGTGCGGCAAGCCGAACACTCCCCACGAGACCCCGTGCAAGAGCGCGAACAGGAGCGCGGTCGTGACGATCACCGTCGCTTCCGGTGCGAGCTGCGTCGTCGCCTGCCAGATCACCCCGCGACACAGCCACTCCTCGATCAGCGGAGCGAGGACGATGGTTCCGACCACGAGCCAGACGAGCGAAGGGAGCGGCGCGACTTGGCGCGCCGAGCCCGAGAAGTTGCGGAGAAACCTGACGTACAGCCAGCCGATCGCAAACATCACGAGCCCGCCGCCGGCGCCGAGCAGAAGGTCGCGAGCGTTGGGTCGAAAGGCGAAACTGCGTCGAAACGCGCGCTTTCCAAGGATCGTCACGCTGGCGAGGCCGACGGCCAATTGCAACGACGCACAAAGCAGGATCGGCAACGCCTCGGAGTTCGACCACCGGGCGACGCACTGCGTCAACGCGACGCCACCGAGAGTGCCGGCGTAGGCGACCACGAGCGCGGTCACCGTTCTCCGTTTCGTCGAGAGCTCCGCTTGGCTCGCCCCGATGACGCGGCGCACCTCAACTCGCGTAGGCACCCCGCACGCGATGCAGAAGCTCGCGTCTGCCTCGAGCGCCTGCCCGCACGCGCGACATCGCCGGTTTTTCGTCGTCGACTCGGAGATCACGTCGAGTGCACTCGTCTCAGTCCGGGAACTTCAAGGTGTCGAGGATCCACGCGCCGTCATGGACGGCCCAGGTCGTGGTCAGGCACATCGCCGCGGGTTGGCCCGCGAACGGGAAAACCGTCCGGAAGCGCGGGTCCTTTGGCGCGGAAACCGTGGGCCAGGCGATCGTCGGCAGCTTCTGATCCCATTTCCGTCGCGCGAAGATCGCCTTCAGTTGGCGGCGACGTAGTTCCTGGTAGCGACCTTGGAAGAACGGATGGATCTCGTCGACCTTCGACGCGTTCCACGTCTCGATGAACTTCGCCGCGACGGGCTCGAACGCGGGAAGCGTCGCGGGCGCGGCCGAAACGCTTCGCTCGTTTCCCTTCGACCAGACGTACGCGAGGCCGATGACCGCCGAAAAAACGATGACACCGCTGCAATAGACCAGGACATTTCGACGCGCTGCTCGGCGCCGCGCCTCGACGGCTCGCGGGTTCACGCGCGCGGCGAGCTTGTCGCGGTCGAGGTGCAAGCGCTCGCCCTTCAGCTTGCGCGAAATCCAGAGGTCGGGGAACTCACGCATCAATTCGCGCACGCGGGACGCGTACGTCACGGCAATCCACGTCGCCGCGGTGAAGGAGATTCCCCAGAGCGTCCCTAGAGTGAACCCGCGTTCGGCGATCGAGACGACGACGTTCAACGTCGTGATCGAGGCCATCAGCACAGACCAAAGGAACGGCTGCTCGACGATCTTCCACGCGCCGACGACGAACACGACGAGCGCTGCCGCTGCGAGACTGGCGCCGAGCCAGATCGGACCGGAGTCCTCCAGGGAATCGGAGGACTGCACGGCGAAGAGTGCGAACGCGAAGACGCCGAGGAACGCGCCCCAGACGATCGCGCCGCAAACGTACACGCCGCGAAGTGCGCGCAGCCAGGCGTACGTCCGAGTCAATTCTCGGCTCGCGACGCCGCGTGCGAGATCGTCCTTCGGGGCGCGCGCAGCTTCAGGATCGTCGCTGGCGAGCGCCGATCCGCACGCCTTGCAAAATCGCGCGTCGGGCCGATTCGAAGCCGAGCACGACGGACACGCAACGCCCCGACCCTCTGGCACCGGCGACTCTTCAACTGCCAACTCAACTCGAACCGTGCCGCCACACGCCTTGCACGAATACGATTTCGACGAGTCGCGCACCTGATAGTGCTTGCCGCACGCTTCGCAAGTTGCTCGTTCCACTGGCCCTCCGGCGTGAAAATGACCTAGGACGCGGATTCGCTTCGGATGCCGCTGACTTCTCCCTCGAGATCCGCCCGATTCTAGGGACTTCCGTCGAGGCGCGCCAGCCGACGAAGCAATGCACCGACTCGATACAGCAAGCGCCGTCAAGGAAGGCAGGGGCCGGAAAAACCCGTAGTTCCCTCAGGCCCCCGAGCGGCGACGCCGATAGGAGGACCCGAGCTTCGCCATCAATGAGGGAACTGTGGGCGAAATCATCCGCAAACATCGACGACTCGGCGAGATCCTGGCGGACATGGGAGTCATCAGCCGCCACGAGCTCGAGCACTTCTTCCGGACGCGCATGCAGCCGGGGCTGTTTCTCGGCGATCAACTCGTGCGCTCGAGCCTGATCACGTCGGAAGACCTCGCCCGCGCCCTCGAGCGTCAGTTCGGCCTCACGTACGTGAACCTCCGGGTCACGCCGCCGGAGCCGGACGTCTTGCCCGCCATTCGAGTCGAGACGGCCGAGCGGTTCCTCACCGTGCCGTACCATCGCGATTCGAACGCGCTCCAAGTCGCGACGGCGCTGCCGCAACGCCGCGGCCTCATCGACACGCTCGAGTCGGAGAGCGGCTACACGGTGAAGCTAGCGGTCGCGAGCCGGCCTGGCATCGAGCAAGCAATTCGCAACGGCTACCGCGCCGATCGCACGGCACAGCGACACCCGCCGGGCGAGGAAGTCTCCGTGTCCGTTCACTTCCACGACGTCACTCAACGCCTGACGCCGCGCGAAGAGCGGCGCGCGGTCTTGCTGAATCTCAGCGAGTCGGGCGTTTGCCTGCAAGTGACGAGCGATCCCGCGACGTGGTCGCCGGACGAGCCCCTGCGGCTCGACATCCGGCTCCCTGGAGTCTCCGACGTCGTGTCGTGTCGTGTCGTGAAACGGTGGGCGAACCCGGCTCCGCCGCCGACTTACGGGTGGCGCGTCGGGCTCGAGTTCCAGGATCTGAGGGCGGAAGCGAGGCTGGTGTTCGGCCGGTACCTCGGGAATTCTGCCGCTCTACGCTGAACCCCTCCTCGACGAACCCGTACTCGCATCGCTATCATCTCGGCTCGTGCGTCCGATCTCGAAGGGTCATTGGCCACCGGCAACTAGCAACTGGCAAGTAGGAGGTTGATCATGAATCGTTGGCTCCCGCGACTGGGAGCGCTCGCCGCAGCCGTCGTGCTGCTCGGCATGAGCCCTCCCGGCGCCTCCGTCGGCGATCCCGCGCCGAAGATCGAGGCGAAGAAATGGTTCAACGGGAAAGAGACGACGCTTGCCAAGCTCAAGGGCAAAGCCGTCCTCCTCGAGTTCTGGGCCTCGTGGTGAGGCCCCTGTAAAGCCTCCCTTCCTCACCTGAAGGAGCTTCAGGAGAAGTACTCGAAGGATGGGTTGGTCATCATCGGCGTGTCCGATGAAGCATCGAACGTGATCGAGAAGTACCTCAAGGAGAACAAGGTCACCTGGCTGATCGCAAACGATCCGCCGGGCAAGACCATGCGCGAGTACGGCGCGAACGCCTATCCCACCCTGTTCCTCATCGACCCCAATGGGAAGGTTGCGTGGACGGGTCACGGCGGATTGACGGACGCCCAGCTCAAGGAAGTGCTCAAGGACGCCAAGGGCACCGACTCGACGACGGGATCGGGCGACAAGCCGTCGACCGACGGCAAGAAGACGGACGGCGACAAGAAGGACGAGTAAAACCGACCTTCAATCAGCAATCGATGGACGCACCGTGCGAGGCGTCGGGCGCGAGCTCGACGCCTCGCTTCGTCAGGGAAGGAGACGAACCAGCGCCTCTGCGAACAGACGCGCCGATGCGGGTTCCTTTCCCGTGACGATCGAGCCGTCCACGACGACGGCGTCCGTTGAATATGCGGCGCCTCCGGATCGCACGGTCTCCGCCGCGCAAGGAAACCCGGTTGCACGCCGACCCTGCAAGACGCCGGCTCGCGCGAGGGTCCCCGTCGCCATGCAAATCGCCCCGAGGATCTTGGCGCGCTGCGCCGCGCGACGCGCGACCGCATGAGCGAGCGGGCTTTCCCATAGGAGCCGCGCGCCGCCGCCCCCTACGAATACGACGGCTTCATAGCGGTCGATGTCCACGTCGCTGAGCAAGAGGTCAGGCCGGACTTCATGTCCGAGCATTCCTCGCACGACCGTGCGAACGGACGACGCCACGTCCACGGCAAGGCCCCTGCCTTCCAGCGCCGCACGCGGCTCGAGGTATTCCTCGTCGCGAAAGTTCTCGGGAGGCAGAACGAGCAGCGCCCGACGGTGGCTCATTCGCTCCGCATCCATCGGCTCAGTTCGAGCTCACGTCGCGCGGGATCACGAGTCGGCGCCGAAGCTGAACGAGGGCTCGGGTTCGCTCTTCGAGCAGCCGAACGAGCGTCCGGGCGCGATCCACTGCGTCGGCAGCTTCGAGCACTCGCTGTTTGCCGAGCGGTTCGACGTCCGATTGGGCGGCGATCCGGTATGCGAGCGCGCCAAGCGGGACGTTCGCGCTCAGCGCCGTCCGCCGATCGAGGCCGAGGCGAACCGAGTCGAATCGCTCGAACGCGCCCAGGAGCAGGTCGCGATCAGGATCCGCTCCCGATACTGGAGCATCCACGAACGGCTCGACCCGCGCGACCCGATAGGGAAGTTCGTTCTCGCGCGCTTCGCTCACGACTCGCCCCGCGAACAATCCTGCGAGGACGATGTTGAAGCTCCCGGTTGCGAGACGCTGTGAGCTCTCGACGCGACCGATGCTCACGACGTCGAAGATGGGCGGCCGGCCGAGATAGTTCGCTTCCCAACCCGGACGAAGGAGCGCCATGCCGATGAGCCGCTCGGCCGCGAGCGCGTCGCGCAGCATCCGTCGATAGCGCGGCTCGAAAACGCGCAGCGGCAATGAACTCCCCGGAAACAGCACGACGTTCGGCAACGGAAAGAGCGGTACCCTTCCGGAAAAGCGGCCGAGATCGAACACGCCGTCGCTCATTGTCGTTTCTACGAAACCTCTCTCTTGTGGGTGATGTGCGAGCGAGTCTAGATTCGTGGCTCGCAAAGTGTCAACGCGGCGGAGGACGTGGATGCCAATCGTGGGACAAGTGGTCGTCGTGACGGGAGCGAGTCGCGGAATTGGGCGTGCGATCGCGGAAGGACTCGCGCGCCGCGGCGCCGCGGTTGCGGTGTCGTCGCGAAGCCTCGCGGACGCGGAGGGCGTGGTGTCGTCGATCGCCAAGGCGGGCGGCCGTGCCGTTGCGCTCGCCGCCGACGTTCGCCGTTTCGCGGACGCCAAGGCCCTCGTCGACGAGACCGTGCGCCGCCTCGGACGCATCGACGTCGTCGTCAACAACGCGGGGATCGGGCTCAATTCCCCGATCGCGGAAACCGAACCGGAGGCGTTCGCCAACGTCCTCCAGACCAACGTGCTCGGTGCGTTTCACATGACGCGGGCGGTGCTTCCCCATTTCTTTGCGCAGCAGTCGGGAGCGATCTTGCAGATCGCGTCGCTCGCGGGCACGCGTGCAAACCCGAACCTCGGGGCCTACAGCGCGTCGAAGTTTGCACTGCTGGGATTCACCGAGTCGCTGATGCTCGAAGTCCGTCACGCCGGGATCAAGGTCGCGGCCATCTGCCCCGGCTCGGTCGACACGACGTTTCTCGGGCGCGAGCCGAAGCCCTGGAAGCTCCGGCCCGAGGACGTCCTCGATGCCGTCGCATACGTGCTCGAGTCGTCACCCGGCGCCCTTCCGAGTCGCATCGAGCTTCGACCGCTCCGTCCCGAAAAATAGGGCGGGCCGGCTCACTAGACGCGGAATTGCTCCGCGACGTTCAGGTCGAAGGTCTCGTGCGTCGGGTTGCGCGGGAATCCGCGGTACAAGCTCCGGCACTTGTAGCAGACCGTGAGCCAAGGCACGACGAAGTAGAGGCCGAGGTCGACGAGCCACGTGCCGCCGAGTCCCACGAGGCCCCACGGAACGCGCAGCAAGAGGTAGAGCAGGATCCCGACAACGACGATCGAGATGCCGAGGAAGCGATTGAAATCCTTCTGCAGATAGAAGACGTCCACGCCGCAAACCGCACATCGATCGACGGCATCTCCTCGCGCGAGCGAATCGCTGATCGCGAGTGGAGTCGTAGCGCCGCATTCGCACGGAGCCGACGACGGCCACGGCGGCCCCTCAATGGAGACTCCCGAGCGGCACTTCTCGCACGACAGCTCGATTTGCATGATCAGAGCACCAACTGCTCGGTGAGCAGCAGATAACCGGCCGACAGCTCGCCGAAGAGAACGAGCGCCGTGGCGACGTAGAGGATTCCGGTAGCGGACTGCGTCGACCGGATCTTCACGGTCTCCCAGACCATGTAGGCGAACACCGCCGGGGCGACGATTCCGAAGAGCCCGCGCGTGAGCAAGAAGATCAGCGAGCCCATGAGCCGATCCGATCCGTCCGGCGCACGGAATGCGAGGATGCCCATCGTCAGGGCGAACGCACCGCGGATCGCGACTGATGCTCCGAACAATGCCGACTCCCGACGAAGCGGTCCGATGGAGAGTCCGGGCGCCACCAGATAGAAGTGGCCGAGGATCATCGACAGCGTCACGGCGCCGAGCAGGAGCGACGACGTGACGACTTCCGCGAGGACGAGGAGGAGCGAGATCCGGCTCGTCGCCCGAATCGCCAGCGACATGTCGACGAGCGTCGCGAGCACGAGCACGACGGCGATCGGCAAAAGGATGAGGGCCGGACGAAGGCGACCGCGGTGAGCGAGCACGGCGACGACCGCGAGGACGACCGCCGCCGCCGCTGCGAGCACGGTGCCGGCGATCGAATCGAACGATGGAGGCCGCGCGGAGACGCGAAGCAGCGCCGTCAGCGCTAAGAGCGTTGCCGGCACGGCCGCTCCGAACCGCAGGAATCGATCCCCCGTTTCCCGAAGCCCGACGATCGGAAGCGCGAGCACGAGACCGGACGCAAGCGACGCGAGGAAGAGGACGAAGATCGCGGGAACGGACATCCCGATCAGAAGCCCCGCAGCAGGCGTTCACCGAACGTGGCCGTGAGTGCGCGGATGGACCGGATCTTGCGAACCGTCGTCTCGACGTCGTACGGAACGCGATGGAAGCGAACCTCACCGTCGTTCCACTCGGCGTAGCTTGCGCGCCAGTCGCGGTCGCGCGGCTGACCGACCGAGCCGACGTTCACGATTGCCTTCTCCGTGGTCACGCGGTACGTGCCTTCGAGCTCGCTCGGCAGCAGGTACTCCGCACTTTCCGTGATCACGCACGGAATGTGAGTGTGCCCGACGAAGAGCATCCCCTCGAATGCGCCGAAGATCTCCGAGTACTTCTTCTGATCCCAGAAGCGCACGTCGTCTCCGAAGAGATACTCGTTGACCGGATCGCGCGGCGAGCCGTGGACGAAGTGGAGCGGCACGTCCGAATGTCGCACGGGCAACGACACGAGAAAATCCCATCGCGCGTCGGTATCACCGTTCGCGCCGTCGGCTCGACGGAGCTCCTCGCGCGTCCAGTCGATGGCCTTTCGAGCGAATGGGTTGAATCCTTCGGCGCCCGCCACGAGCGCGTCCTCGTGATTCCCCCGGATCGTGAACCGGCATCGCGTTCGAACGAGGTCGGCGCACTCGCGCGGATTCGGGCCGTATCCGACGACGTCACCGAGGCAGACGATGTCCGTCAATCCCCGAACGGCAATGTCTTCGAGCACCGATTGCAGCGCCTCGAGGTTGGCGTGCACGTCGGAGATGATGGCAGTGCGCATTCCAAGTCTCGATCAGATGTTGTGGATGGAGACGCCGAATTCTAGCACGGTGATTCCGCTCGTCAGCCCGGAAAAGTCCGTGCGGCGCCGAGCGCCGGTGACGTTCGTTGACCGTCGCACGGCGCCCCGCTATCCTCTCGCGCCTCGCGCTGAATGACTTCACACGGTCCACGAAGAGCCAACGAAATGGCGCTCCTCGAGAAGCTGGTCGTCCGCCTGCTCCCCGCAGTCCCGAAGTCCGTCGTGCGGCGGTTTTCGCGACCGTACATCGCCGGCGAGCGCATCGAGGATGCCCTCTCCGTCGTTCGCTCGTTGAACGGCGCCGGCGCGCTCGCGACGCTCGACATCCTCGGCGAAGACGTGACGAGCCGCGAGCTCGCGACGGCCTCCGCCGAGGCTTACCGCGAAGTCCTCAAGCGGATCGCGGCCGAGCGGCTCGACTCGAACGTGTCGGTGAAGCTCTCGCAGATGGGGCTGAAGGTCGATCGCGCGTTCTGTCGCGATCGCGTTGCTTCGATTTGTGAGACCGCGCGGGACACGGGAAACTTCGTTCGCATCGACATGGAGGACTCGTCGTGCACCGAAGCGACCCTCGCCATCTACCACGATCTTCGCGCGTCGTTCGCAAACGTGGGCTGCGTGATCCAGGCGTACCTTCGTCGAAGCGCCGACGACGTCGCGCGCTTGGCGGCGGCAAAAGCGAACGTCCGGCTGTGCAAGGGCATCTACGTCGAGCCGCGGGCGATCGCGTTCAAGGATCGCGAGATCGTCCGGCGAAGCTACGTCACGCTTCTCGAGACGCTGCTCGGCTCGGGATGTTACGTGGGAATCGCGACCCACGACGAGCGCCTCGCGTTCGAAGCGTTGAACCTCGTCCGCAAACTCGGGCTATCGCGCGACCGCTACGAGTTCCAGATGCTCCTGGGAGTCGATACGCAGCTTCGCGACATCCTCGTCCGAGAAGGCCACCGGCTACGGGTGTACATCCCGTACGGAAGTCACTGGTACCCCTACTCGCTTCGCCGTCTCAAGGAGAACCCGGCAATCGCCGGCCACATCGTGCGCAGCCTCGTCGCCGGATCCGGCGAACCCTCGACCATCTGAGATCGGAGACCTATCGCCGCCGATACTGCAGGAACACGTCGTCGTCGATGCGCTCGAGGGAGACGAGCGTGAAATGCGGCGCAAACTCCGGCGGAATGGCCTCTCCGTCGACCGGCGTCGGGCTCGTGGCGCCGCCGAGCACTCGCGGCGACAGCGTGAGGAAGATCTCGTCGACCAGCCCCGCGCGGAAAAACCCGGACGTCGACGCACCGCCGCATTCGAGGAGGAGGCGGCGCACGCCGTGTCGGTCGGCGAGCACGTGTGCCAGGTGCGCGGCATCGGCAGCGTCTCCAGGAAGTCGATGCACGGTCGCGAACGACTCCAGTATTTTCGCGGCCGGCGCGGGAGCAGCGGGCGACAGAAACACGATGCGCTCGAGGCCCGGCGTCTGGAAGAAACGCAGGTGGGTCGGAAGGTTTCCGCTGCGGCTCCAGACGACTTGCTTCGGTTGTGGCGAAAGGCCTCGCGCGGCGCGCGACGCGAGGAGGTCCGAGGCTCTCACGAGCGACACGGCGTCTTCGACCCGCACGGTTTCGGCGCCGAGCAACACCGCATCCGCCTCCGCTCGGCGTTGCTCGACGCGACGGCGGTCGGCCGCGCTGGAGAGCGCAATTCGATGCGGGGACGCGATCTTGCCGTCGAGGCTCGTGGCGACGTTGAGGATGATTTCGGGGCGCGGCTCAGCGCTCACTCTACGGTCACCTCGCGCATGCCGCCGACCGCATCAGGCGCCCGGGGTCGGTGCGTCTCGCGGGGTCGGAGCATCTCGATTGTCGGGCTCGAGCGTGACCTTGCACTTCGGGCACTTGTAGACCGTTCCGTTGCTGAGAAAGGTGAGCGCGACGTAGATCTTCCAGTACGAACATTTCGGACACACGAGCTTTCGGAAGTTCACCGGTCTCGAACCTCTTTGGGTTGGTAACGGCAATTCGTGGCGTCCACGCGTCGAGGACGCGTCAATCTAGCGGTGCCTACATCGGCCAGCAAGCGATTTCTCTGGAGGTCCGCCGGGGCCTTCGCGAAACGTGATCGCTTCGAATCCGCCGGTTTTCGCCTTTCGTCGCTGCTCCTCAGGCGACCGGCAAGAGCCCCCGCTCCATGAAGCTCGTGTAACTCCCTTCGCCGACCACCACGTGATCGAGCACGCGAATTCCCAAGATGTCGCCGGCTCGCGCGAGGCGCTGGGTGACCTCGATGTCCTCGGCGCTCGGCGTGGGATCGCCGCTTGGATGATTGTGCACGAGAACGACGGCTCCGGCGGACTCCCGCACCGCCAGGTGGAACACCTCGCGTGGGTGGACGATGCTCGCGTTCAAGCTGCCGAGCGAGATCCGGGCTTCACGCATCACCCGGTTCTTTCCGTCGAGGAGCACGACCAGGAATTCCTCGCGCTTGCGGTCGCGAAGGCGAGCGGCGAAATGTCGATAGATGTCCGCGCTCGAGCGAAGCGGTGCTCCCGGAACGAGCGATTCGGTGGCAAGCCGGCGCGCGAGCGCGAACGCGCCGAGGAGCTGCGCCGCCCGGGCCGGTCCGATCCCGGCGATGCGACGCAGTTCGGACGCCGTCAGCCGCGCAATCGCGCGCAATGACCCGGAATGCGCGAGGAGAGCGCGCGCGATGTCTCCCGCCGAACGCCCGCGGAATCCACACCCGAGCACGACTCCGAGAACCTCGGCATCCGTCAAGACGTCCTCTTCCGCGACGAGCAAGCGCTCGCGAGGGCGCTCGAGTTCCGGGAGGTCGCGAACCGAGGCGAAGAACCTCCGCCGCTCCACTCTCGCCGAGCGATCGTTCGTGTCGTTCATGGCAAGAGCAGAGTCGGAGCCGAGTCGAAAAAGTTACACCCGAGATCTGGATTCCAGGGACGACGGTGCCCGACTATTTCTTCGGGCGAAACTCGTTGTGGCAAGTTTGGCAGGTGCCGTTGGCTTTCGCGTACTCCGCCGATCCCTTCTTGACGTCGGACGCGGCAAGAAGTTTGGTCGACTCCTGAACGCTCTTCTGAACCTGGCCGGTCAGCTCGAGAAAGCGCTTCTTCTTGGCCTCGTCCTTGGAGACCTTGTCCGGTAGCCACTTCTCGACCTGATCGAAGTAGCCCTCCACCTTCTTCACGGCCGCGAGCATCCTCGGGGCGTCGCTGGCTCGCGACGCGAGCAGCGCCTCGGAGTTCTGCCTCTGCATGCGGTTCATCAGGTCGTGAAGGTTCTTGATCGGCTTTTCCTTGTCGGTGGCGCTCGACGGCTTGTCACCGGACGGCTTCTCGGTCGCGGGCTTGCCGCTGGCGGGCGTGGGGTCGTCCGTCGCGCACAACTGCGTTGCGGCGACGCCGAGGCCGAAAGCGCATGCGATGGCAACGATCTTGATTCGATTCATGAGCAGGATTCCGATTCCTTTCTTCTCGTACCGCACCCAAGCCGTGGCGACGAACGCCAATCGCCGGTCGAGGAAGTCTACCTCATCGCGCCGACCAAGCAACGACCATGCCACCGATCATCGCCGCACGCACGAGCATCATCCCATCGTGCGCAAGACGAGAAGGCGAGGCTCGGTCATCTCCTCGATGGCGTAGCGCAGGCCCTCGCGGCCAAGTCCCGATTCCTTCACGCCGCCGTAAGGCATCGAGTCGACCCGGAACGTGGGTGCATCGTTGACGATCAGTGCACCGACCTCGAACCGCTCGTAAGCCCGCATGACGCGGTCGAGGTCGCGCGTGAAGAGGCCGCCCTGCAGTCCGAAGTCCGAGTCGTTGGCTTTCGCGAGTGCTTCGTCGAAGGTCTCGTAGGGCGCCACGCAGACCACCGGCCCGAACACCTCGCAGCACGAGACGCGCAGTTTTGGATCGACGCCCTCGAGGATCGTCGGCGGGACGATTCGCCCCACGGTATCACCAGCGGTCAGGGCCCGTGCCCCTTTCGACTCGGCCTCGGCGACCCAGGACGTCACCTTCGCCACGGCCGAATCGTCGATCAAGGGTCCGACGTCCGTTGCTTCGTCGCGCGGATCACCGAGTCGAAGGCGCCGCGCGCGCGCAACGAGTCGATCACGGAATTCGGCGTAAACGCGCGCCTGAACGAGAATCCGCTGAACCGAGAGGCACACCTGCCCGGAGTAATAGAATGCGCCGAACGCACATCGCTCGACGGCGAGGTCGATGTCGGCGTCGTCGTGCACGATGACCGCCGCGTTGCCTCCGAGTTCGAGCGTCACGCGCTTCTTTCCGCTGATCTCCTTCAGCCGCCATCCGACTGCGGCGCTCCCGGTGAACGAAACCATGCGGAATCGAGGATCGCGCACGAGAGTCTCCGCGAGCACGTTCGCGCACGGCACCACCGAAAGCGCGCCCGCAGGCAGGCCGGCATCCGCCAAGATGTCGGCCAACCGGAGCGCCGTGAGCGGCGTCGGGATTGCGGGCTTGAGGACGATCGTGTTTCCGGACGCGATGGCGGGAGCGACCTTGTGGGCGACGAGGTTCAAAGGAAAGTTGAACGGCGTAATCCCGAGGATCGGACCGATCGGGAAGCGCCGCACGAGCCCGAGTCGGTTGTTCGCGGCCTCGTGTTGGTCGAGTGGCAGGACGTCACCGCCGATTCGCTTCGCCTCTTCCGCGGCGACTTGGAACGTCATCGCCGCGCGCGACGCCTCCGTTCGAGCGTCGCGAATCGGCTTTCCCGCCTCGAGCGAGATCGTCGCGGCGATTTCGTCGCGATGCGCCGTGAGCGTCGCAGCGGCGCGGGAAAGGATTGCCGCGCGCTCATAGGCGGGAAGGCGGCGCATCGTCTCGAACGCTCGAACGGCGTGCGACACCGCTTCGTCGAGGATCGCCGCGTCCGCGCTCGCGACCTCTGCGACGATCGAATTGGAGAACGGATCCCGCACCGGCAGCCAGGCCGATGACTCGCGTCGCTCCCCGGCGAGGAAGAGCGGAACCCGTCGCGCCCGTGTGTGTGCGTCCGCCTCGCTCATCACGACGTCAGATCCCGAGCTTCTTCACGCTCTCGCGCACGTGGTCCGCGGATGTCTGCAGCGACTTCGTCTCTTCGGGGAGGAGCTTCAGCTCGATGATCTTTTCCACGCCGCCGGCGCCGAGCACGACCGGCACTCCGACGTAGACGCCTCGCAATCCGTACTCGCCTTCGAGCCGCGTGCAGCACGGGAGGATTCGACGCTCGTCGCGCAAGACCGCCCGCGTCATGGCCAGGATCGACGCGGCGGGCGCGTAGAAGGCGCTTCCCGTCCCGAGGAGTGCGACGATCTCCGCGCCGCCCTCACGCGTGCGCTTGATCAAGGCGTCGATCTTGTCCTTGGGCATGAGATCCGTGATCGGGATTCCGGAGACGGTCGAGTATCTCGGCAGCGGGACCATGTCGTCGCCGTGACCGCCGAGAACCATGGCTCGGACGTCTTGCACCGACACGCCCAGCTCACGCGCGATGAATAAAGCAAAGCGCGCCTGATCGAGAACGCCGGCCATTCCCAGAACGCGCTTCTTCCCGAACCCCGTGACCGATTCGGTGAGCTGCGTCATCACGTCGAGCGGGTTCGACACGACGATGACGACGGCGTTCGGCGCACGGTTCTTCACGTGTTCGGCGACGCCGCCGACGATCTCGGCGTTCTTCATCAAGAGGTCGTCCCGACTCATCCCCGGTTTTCGCGCGAGCCCGGCGGTGATCACGACGAGGTCCGAGCCCTCGATCGGCCCGTAGTCGTTCGAACCGATGAGGCGGCAATCGGTGCCGACGACAGGCGACGCCTCCTCGAGGTCAAGTGCCTTTCCGAGCGGCATGTTCGGGACCACGTCGACGAGGATGACGTCTCCGAGCCCGGAATCTGCAATGCGATGGGCAAGCGTCGCGCCGACGTTTCCGGCGCCGACAACGGTGATCTTCGGTCTGAATCGCGTGCTCACGGCTCCCTCACCTTTCTCGTTCTCGTTCGAGTTCTCGTTTCCACTTTCGTTCTCGTTGGCATCGTCTAGCGGCCGCGCAGGCGGGCGATGATCGCGTCGCCCATCTCCGAAGTTCCAACGGCTGTCGGATCCTCGCGGCTCGGCTTCATGTCGTACGTCACGAACTTGCCTTCCCGAATCACGCCTGCAACCGCAGACTCGAGTCGTTCCGCGGACGCGGCTTCGCCGAGGTATCGCAGCATCAAGGCGCCCGAAAGGATCAACGCCGTCGGATTCACACGGTTCATGCCTTTGTACTTCGGCGCGCTCCCGTGCGTCGCCTCGAAGATCGCACCCGTCGTTCCGATGTTGCCGCCGGGCGCGACGCCGAGTCCACCGACGAGGCCGGCACAAAGGTCCGAAAGGATGTCCCCGTAGAGGTTCGGCAGGACGAGCACGTCGTACAGCTCGGGCTTCTGCACGAGTTGCATGCACATGTTGTCGACGATTCGGTCTTCGAACTCGACGTCTGGAAACCCCTTCGCGACGGCTCGCGCCATCTCGAGGAAGAGGCCATCGGTATGTTTCATGATGTTCGCCTTGTGAACCGCCGTGACCTTGCGTCGCCCGTTCTTTCGAGCGTAGTCGAACGCGAAGCGGACGATGCGCTCGCTGCCGCTCACCGAGATCGGTTTGATCGTGATCCCGGAATCGGGGCGGACCTTGGCGCCGCTCAATCGCTGAAGCTCGTCGATGAGCCGGAGCGTCGAGGCGTCGCCTCTCGCAAACTCGATCCCGGCGTAGCAATCCTCGGTGTTCTCGCGAACGACCACGATGTCGACGCGCTCGAAGCGCGCCTTGACGCCATCGTAGCTCTTGCACGGGCGCACGCACGCATAGAGGTCGAACTTCTGGCGAAGCGTGACATTCACGCTGCGAAGCCCCGTTCCGATGGGGGTGGTGATGGGGGCTTTGAGAGCGACTTTGTTCCGCCGAATCGATTCGAGCGTGCGCTCGGGAAGTGGCGTCCCCTCTCGCGCCATCGCCTCGACGCCAGCGTCGACCGGCTCCCACGCGATCTCGACGCCGGTTGCGTCGACGCAGCGCCGGACGACCTCCGCCAACTCGGGCCCGGTGCCGTCGCCGCGAATCAGGGTTACGGCGTGCGCCATCAGAGGGACGCCTCCGGTCCATCCGCGAACGCGAAGGTCAATCGAAGACGACGAGCGACGCGCCCGAAAAGCGTCGAGTGTCGCGACCTGCAACGCGCCCGGGTCGTCGAAAGGCGGCGAAGTCTACTGAAGGCGTTTCGACCGATCAAGCGATTCGTCATTCGAGTGGAACGTCGAACCTCAAGTTCACCGAGCCGCCGTCGTGGTCGGCGCCGTAGAGCGACTCGACCAGCGTCGCGTTCACGGTCCCACGGAGTCGGTGTGCCGCTCGATCTTCGTAATACGCCGTGAGCGGCGTTTCCACGGAGCGATAACGCCGCGCCGGCCACGGCCCATCGACCTGGTACCGCAAGACCCACGGCGCGTGATTCGGAGTGACGTCGAGATCGACGGTGAATGCAATGGCGCGCTCCCGTGCACCAGGGGACGCGCCGTCTCCATCCGACAGCGAGACGAGGTGAACGTGGAAGCCGCCGTTCGATTCGGCGGCGCTCCCCCGGTCGAAGCTCACGAAAGTCTGCGTGCGCAGTTCGGGAAGCGTCACCCACTCGAGTCGTCCCGCCGTCGGGCACGCGCAACCGGTGAGCCCGATCGCAACCGCAAGCAACATCACCGTTCGAATCACGTCGTCCTCGCTTCGCGCATCATGGCGCGCGCCACCATCTCGTGCACTTCGTCGACGCCGGCGCGCCCGCGGTCCGTCTCGTACCACGCCCGAAGCCGCGTCACGCGCTCGCTCTTTCCACGAATCGCCTCCTTCTCCCTGAACACGCGCTCGGCGGAAACCGCCCGTGGCCCCCACCGCGCGACGAGCGCTCCGAAGGAATCGAAGAGCGCGATCCTCGGAATCGCAAGCGGATCTTCGCGATCGAGCTCGCACGCGAGGTCGAGGTTCAAATCGCGCGGAAAGACCCGGGTCGCGAGCCCGCGCGCTTGGGAGAGGAATCGAAGGATCGCAGGCAGGCCGACGGCACACTCCCACGACCAGTCCTCCGCCAAGACGGCGGCGACGAGATCTGCCGGCGCGACGTCGAGCGAAGGTACCTGCGCCCGTTCGAACGCGTCACGCCACTCCGCGGCGCGGGCCACGACGCGTCCAAGGAAGTCGTCGATCGAAAGTCCTTCGTCGAATCGATCGCGATTCACGGCGTGATCCCCGTCACTTCGTCAACTTCTGCTTGAACCAATCGCGAACGCGCCGCTGAAGATCGAGCTGGTGCGCCTTTTCGTGGAACGAATGCGGCTCGCGCGGATAGACGACCAGCTGCGTCTCGACGCCCGTTGCTTTCAGTCCGCGGTAGTACTCCCACGCTTGGCTCACCGGAACGCGGTCGTCGCCCTCGCCGTGGAGGATGAGCACGGGTGTCTTCACTTTCGAGATCGACTCGATTGCCGAGCGCCCGCGATACGTGTCGGGACTCGTGTACGGCGATGCGCCGAAGTTGTCTTCGAAGAACCCGGGCGTGATGTCCGTCGTTCCGTGGAAGCTCGGCAGATCCGAGAGGCCGGCACCCATCACCGCGGCCTTGTATCGCGTCGTTCGCGTCATCGCCCATGCCGTCATGAAGCCTCCGTAGCTCCAGCCGCCGAACCCGAGGCGTTCCACGTCGGCAATGCCGAGATGCACGACTTCGTCCACGCCCGCCTCGATGTCCGCGAGGTCCTTGCCGCCCCAGTCCTTGAAGTTGCCGGCGCAGAACTCGCGTCCATAGCCGGTTGAGCCGCGCGGGTTCGGGAGGAGGACCGCGATGCCCTCGCCCGCCAGCATCTGCGCCCACTCGTGCCAGCTCCCGAGGAAGCCGTGCCACCAATTCCAGGCAGGGCCACCGTGCACCTCGACCACGAGCGGGTATCGCTTGCCGCTCTCGTATCCGACGGGGAGCACGAGGACGCCCTCGACGGGAAGACCGTCTGCGCCTTTCCAGCGCAGATCCCTGAGCTCACCGAACGCGATGCTCGCGAGCTGCGGGTTCATCGTCGTGAGGCGCCTCCCGCTGCCCGACGGCAAGTCGACGACCCAAACGTCCTCGGGCGTCGTTTCGGATTGCGTGGCATACGCGAGATGCTTGCCGTCCGCCGAGATCGAAAAGGTCTCGGCCTGGGTTCCAATGGCGCTGATCTTCAACAGAGGCTCGAAGGCGTCGCCGTCGGCGCCGTCCGAGGGTCCGCCGACGTGCACGCGACCGATCGCCTGACGAAGCCCGTCCTGCCGGCTCGCGACGAACGAGCCGCTCACGATCTGCGGAGGCGCGTAGATCGGCGTCGGCCGATCACCCTCGAGCAGCCGATGCACCCGACCGGTGTCGAGAGAGAGCGAAGTCCAGACGCCGTAAAGGGGGTGAGTCGAATCGGCGAGCGCGACGATCGTCTTTCCGTCGCCCGACCAGAGCGGCCTCTGGGTCTCGAACGGTCCCGGGAACTCGCGGCGCGCGCTGCCGTCGAGCGCCATGACGACGAGCCTCATGCGCCAGTATTCGCAAGCGAGCGGCGTGGCACCGACGATCTCGGCGATGCGCGTGCCGTCGGGCGAGATCGAGAACGCGAACAGGCTTTCCGTCGGCGGCGTCAGCACGTCGTCTTTCCCGCCTTCGACGTCGATGCGATGCAGGCGCTTCGCCTTCAAGTCCCCATCGACGACGCGCGCGTCGTCCTTCTCCTTCTTCTTCTTCTCCTCGTCGTCGCTCGGTGCGTCCGGCGCAAGATAGAAGATCGCGCGCGAGTCGGCCGACCATTGGAAGTCGTCGACTGCCGCCTTGCCTTTTCCGAGACGCTGAGCCTCGCCTCCGGCCGACGGCAGCAAGTGGATCTGCGCGCCCTCGACGTCGCCGCGCTCCGACAAGAACGCGAGCCATCGTCCGTCCGGAGACCAACGCGGGTGATCGTCCGACTTCTCGTTCCAGGTGAGACGACGCGGCTCGCCGCCGCGCGCGTCGACCACGAAGAGATCGCTGTTCGGCGCCTCGCCTTTGTCCCGGAGATCGGTGACGACGAATGCCACGCGAGTGCCGTCCGGCGAGATCTGCGGATCGGATACTCGGTGAATGCCGATGGCGTCCTCCGGCGTGAAGACGTGCGGCCCGCTCGCCGGCGACGCGATGACGAGCCAAACAAGCCATCCCAACATGATCGACCTCCATTGGACTTGCCGAAACGCGAATCGCGAAGCGATCGAATCGGCCGTTACCCTCCGGCATTCGCACCCCACACTCGCGACGAGTTGGGCTCGGATCGGCCCGAGTATAGCGGGTTTGACCCTCGCCGACGCCGCTGATAGATTCTGTGCCCGTTTCGAATCCGGCTCGTCTCCGTCTCTCCCGACGAAACGAATTCGAATTCGAGTAACGGGCTGACGATCCGACGAACCGGCTGACGAACGGACAAACAATCAAACAGACAATGGACCAACGATCGAGGTTCAAATGAGGAAGTACCGAGGAGTCGACTACTACGCGCTCGACGAGTTGCTCTCGGAAGACGAGCGGCTCGTGCGGGACACCGTCCGCGACTTCGTCGACGAGCGCGTGATGCCGTCCATCGGGATGCACTTTCGAAACGCGACGTTCCCCAACGAACTCGTCGGAGAGATGGCGAAGCTCGGCCTGCTCGGCGCCAACCTCAACGGCTACGAGTGCGCGGGCCTCAACAACGTCGCGTACGGGCTCATCATGCAGGAGCTCGAGCGCGGCGACTCGGGAATTCGTTCTTTCGCGTCCGTGCAGGGCGGGCTCGTGATGTATCCGATCTACGAGTTCGGCTCCGAAGAGCAGAAGAAGAAGTGGCTTCCCGCGATGGCGCGCGGCGAAGCGATCGGATCGTTCGGGCTCACCGAGCCCGACTTCGGCTCGAACCCGGGCGGCATGATCACGCGAGCGACGAAGGCGAAGGGCGGCTACGTTCTCAACGGCACGAAGCGCTGGATCACGAACGCCAGCATGTGCCACGTGGCCGTCGTGTGGGCAAAGCTCGACGACGTCATTCGCGGCTTCCTCGTGGAGCGCGGGCCGAAGGGCTTCATCACGAACGAGATCAAGGGCAAGTACTCCTTGCGAGCGTCGGACACGTCGGAGATCATCCTCGAAGATTGTTTCGTCCCCGAGTCCGCGCTGCTGCCCGGTTCGAAGGGTCTGTCGTCGCCGCTCAAGTGCCTGAGCGCGGCGCGCTACGGGATCGCATGGGGCGCGATCGGTGCGGCATTGGCCTGCTACGACGAGGCGCTCGACTACTCGAAGTCGCGCGTGCAGTTCGACCGACCGATAGCGGGATTCCAGCTCGTTCAGGCGAAGCTCGTCGGCATGCTCACCGAGATCACGAAAGGCCAGCTTCTTTGCCTGAGGCTCGGCCGGTTGAAGGACGCCGGCAAGGTCACTCCCCAACAGGTGTCCTTGGCGAAGCGCAACAACGTGCACGAGGCGCTGAAGATCGCCCGCGTCGCCCGCGACATCCTCGGCGCGAACGGCGTTACCGACGAGTACCAGTGCGGCCGTCACATGTGCAACCTCGAGTCGGTCTACACCTACGAGGGGACGCACGACATCCACACTTTGGTCCTCGGAGCCGACATCACGGGAATCGACGCGTTCCGGTAGCCGCGGACGCTGCCGTCGCCGGGAGCTCGCGGCCCTCGACTGCGTGTTATTTCCCACTTGCCCTGCGACGGCGCGCCGATGCGGTGCGAACCGAGTTCGCTCCGACTCGCCCGATGAATTGATTTGACAGTGCCGGAGCGGCCGATATAGATATCGGTTTCCGTTCAACGGTCACGGCGATCCATCCACGGCTCGGGCGTCGCACTGAATCGGAACGCGACTTGCGTCGCTTGCGCCAGACTCGATCGGTGAGCCGAGAGAAAGGACCGCGCTCCATGTTCAATCTCAAGATCTTTGCCGTCATCGCCATCGTGGTCTGTGGACTCGGCTACTTGATGTACTCCGGAGTCAACGACAACAGCCAGCAATACGTCACCATCACCGAGCTGAGCCATCGCGCCGCCGCGCCGGCGGACACCATCTACAAGCTCAAGGGGAAGATCGTCGACGGCTCCGTCGACTACGACGCCAAGATCCCCTGCCTGCGATTCGATCTGAACGAAGGGCCCGGAACTCCGGTCGTCCACGTCGTCTCGCCTGAACTCATGCCCGACAACTTCAAGCCGGGCAACGAGTGCATCGTCGAAGGCACGTTCGAGCGCGCGACGTCGAGCTTCGCCGCAACGAAGGTGATGACCAAGTGCCCGTCGAAGTACGAAGGGCAGGAAGAGCCGAAGACGGCCTCGCGATGACGTCGTTCAGCGAGCTTGCGCTCTACTTCGCTTTTGCAGCGGGGTGCTACGCCATCCTCGCGCTCGGGTTCGGGGTCTTCGGCCGGAAGGCGCGCCTCGTCGAGAGCGGCAAGAACGCGGTCATGGGGATGTGCGCGCTCGCCGCGGTGGCGTCGATCGGACTGTGGCGCGCGCTCCTCGCCTCTGACTTCTCGCTGGAGTACGTCGCGGCCCACTCGAACCGGACGCTCTCCCCCTTCTACAAGTTCTCCTCGTTCTGGTCCGGAATGGAAGGATCGCTTCTCTTCTGGCTCCTTCTCGTCTCGATCTATGCCTTCATCTTCGTCTTCCGAAATCGGAAGAACCCGGATCCGATCTATCCGACCACGTCGATGGTCGTCGCCATCGTTCAGACGTTCTTCGCGGGCCTCGTCTGCTTCGCGGCGAACCCGTTCAAGGCAACCGACCCGCAGATCCTCTCTCAGATCGTCGATGGGCAGGGACTGAACACGCTCCTGCAGGATCCGGCGATGGTCATCCATCCGCCGTGCTTGTACGCGGGCTATGTGGGATGGGCCATCCCCTTCGGGTTCGGCATCGCCGTCCTCATGCTCGGCCGGCGCGGCAGCTACTGGATCGAGCAAGCGCGGCTGTGGATCCTCGTGCCGTGGGTCTTCCTGACGGCCGGCGTCAGCCTCGGCGGGTGGTGGGCCTACAAGGAACTCGGCTGGGGCGGATGGTGGGCGTGGGATCCGGTGGAGAACGCATCGATCTTCCCCTGGTTCGCCGCGAGCGCGTTCCTGCACTCGATCATGATCCAGCAGCGTCGGGACATGTTGAAGGTCTGGAACATGGTGCTCCTGCTCCTCACCTTCTTCCTCACGATCTTCGGAACGTTCCTCACTCGAGGAGGGCTGAAGAACCTCGTCTCCGTGCACAGCTTCACCGGGGCGCGGTTCGCCTACGCTTTTTCCGCGTTCATGGTCTTCATCCTCATCGGCGGCGTCGCGCTCCTGATCGCTCGCTTGCCGATTCTCCGAAGCCGGAATCGATTCGACTCCGTGGCGTCCCGTGAGGTTGCGTTCCTGCTGAACAACCTCGTGCTCCTCTGCATCTGCATCGCAACGATTGCCGGCACCGTGTGGCCGGTCATCTCGGTCGCGGTGGTCGGACGCGAGATCACGGTCGGCGAGCGCTTCTTCAACCAGGTGAACGTCCCGCTCGGGCTCGTGCTGCTCCTCCTGATGGGCATCGGTCCCGTCATTCCGTGGCGCAAGGCGAGCCCGGCCGCGCTGCGCCGGATCTTTCTCGTGCCGGTGATCGTCGGAGTCGCCGCGACGGCGGCCGTCCTCGCGGCCGGCGTTCCGCTCGAGAACTGGAAGACGCTCCTCCTCGTCTTCGGTGCCACGTTCACGCTGCTGATCACGCTCAACGAATTCCGGAAGGGCGCGAAGGTGCGCAGCGAGCAGATGGGTATCGGCTTCCTCCCCGCGCTCGCGTCGACCGTGTTCCTCAATCGGCGGCGTTATGGCGGCTACATCGTGCACATCGGCGTCGTGATCGCGTTCGTCGGATTCCTCGGCTCGCACAAAGAGGGCTATCAGCAGACCCGGCCGCAGTTCATGAAAGAAGGCGACGAGATGTCGCTCTCGAGCGGGCTGATGGGAACCTACACGGTTCGCTACGTCGGGACCGAGATCGAATACGATCGCAACGATCGCGGCGAGATCCACTCCGTGTCGAGCGCGGCGCGCCTGCTCCTCACGAAGAACGGCATGCCCGTCAACTACCTGCTTCCCGCGAAATCGAGGTACGTCGTCGCTGGGAAGCCGAGTGCGGACGAGTCCACGGAAGTGGCCTACCATCCGACGCTCATGGGAGACGTCTACGCCGTCGCGGCGTGGGGCGGAGATGACGGCGTTTCGGTGACGCTCTTCCTGAACCCGCTCATTTCTCTGGTTTGGTGGGGGGCGATCATTGCGGTGCTCGGCGGCATCTTCTGCCTCACCGATCGACGGCGCGTCATCTCCTCACCCCCGGTGGCGCGACCGAGTCGAGACACGTCGGAACTTGCCGGAGCGCGGGCGTGATTTGTCGATCGACCCTGATCACGGTCGTCACCTTCCTCCTCGTCGTCGCCGTCGCCGCTCACGGGCAAACGAAGCCGCTCACGGACGAAGAGATCGACAAGCGCATTTTCACGATCACCTCCGACATGCGCTGCCCGTGCGCGTGCACCATGACCCTCGAGCGGTGCGAGTGCAACGATCACCCGAACGAGCCCTGGAAGAGCGCGTTCTTCATCAAGAACGAAATGCGCAAATGGATGCGGCAAGGAAAGTCGGACGAAGAGGTCCGTGATCTCCTCGTGAAGAACGCAGGCGAGATCCTGCTTCAGGCCCCGACGTTCCAAGGATTCAATCTGTTCCTGTACCTCGGCATCCCGGCGATGTCCCTCGCCGGACTCGCGCTCGTTTTCGTGGTCGCGCGGCGGTTGACGGCGCGTCCCGCCCTCGTCGTCACGGGAGGCACCGCCGCCGCACCGGAAACGCGCGACGCACTCGTCGAGCGCTATCGCACTCGGATCGAAGAGGAGCTGCGCTCACTTTGGCGCTGACCGGCTTGGCCCCTGGGCTCACTGCGGCCCTCATCGCGGCGGTCGCGTTCCTCGTCTGGGTGTCGTGGCCTCTCCTTCGACGCGACGCGCCTCCCTCCGACCGTACGCCGCGCGAACTGTTCATGGACGCGCTCGAGACCGAGAAGCACTACGTGTACGCATCGATCCTCGATCTCGACGCCGACTTCAAAGCGGGCAAGATCGACTCGTCCGAGCACCAGCGCCTTCGCGAGGCGTTGCTCGGCGAAGCGGCACGCCTCCTCACGCAGCTCGACGAGCTCGAGTCGACCGCACCCAAGAGCAAGAAGGGGTAGTCGATGGCGCCCCTCCTCCTCGCCGAGGGCGTCGGCAAGGATTTCGACGAACGACCCGTGCTCGACGGCGTGGACCTCGCGCTCGAATCCGGACGCACGGTCGCGGTGCTGGGACCGAACGGCTCCGGCAAGACGACCCTCGCTCACATCCTGGCGTTGCTCTTGCGCCCGACCCGCGGTCACGTTTCGTTCGAGGGGCGGGCCGTACCGCGAGATCCGAGCGTCGTCCGAAGACGCATCGGATTCGTCTCCCATCAGCCGGGCCTCTATCTCGACTTCTCGCCGCTCGAGAATCTCGCGTTCTTTGGACGGCTCTACCGCGTCGCGGACGTCGCTTCGCGTTCGAAGGAGCTGCTCGAGAGGTTCGGGCTCTGGCGATTTCGCGAGGAGCCGGTGCGCATCTTCTCGCGCGGGATGACGCAGCGGCTGATCCTCGCGCGCGCTCTACTTCACGATCCCGCCCTTCTGCTCTTCGACGAGCCCTTCACCGGCCTCGACACTCCGGGCGAGCGGCTCCTTCTCGAGACGCTCGACTTGGAGCGCCGCGCCGGGAAGGCCATCTTCCTGATCACCCACGACGTTCGCATCGCCCACGCGGCAGCGACCGAGGGGATCGTTCTCGCCGCCAGTCGCGTCCGGCGCAGATTCAAGACCGACGAGATCGGCGTGGACACGCTCGAAGCGATGTACCGCGACGCTCTCCAGGAGGCGGGATGCGCGACGGCCTGACGCTCGTCGCCCAAAGAACGGCGCAGCGAGTCGCACGGACGGAGGCGGAATGCGCGACCTGCTGACGCTCGTCGCCAAAGATCTTCGCCTCCAGGCGAAAACCGGCGAGCTGCTCGCGTCGATCTTCATCTACTCGCTACTCGTCGTCTTGATCCTCTCGCTCGCATCCGCCCCGGTGCATGGAAACATGCGCGAGGGAATCCACGTCATCGCCAGCACGCTCTGGGTTGCGCTTGCGTTCGCGGGAGTCGTTGGCGCGACTCGCGTGATCGAGATCGAGCGGCGCGACGACTGCCTCAAGTCGCTGCGCCTCGCGGGAGTGTCGCCTTCGATCCTCTACCTGGCGAAGACGACGACGAACGCGATCCTTCTCGCCGGGATCCAATTCCTGACGGTGCCGGTCACGTTCGTCTTCGACGACGCGACGACCTTCGCGATCGTGCCTCGACTCGCCTTCGTGCTCTTCCTCGGCATCGCGGGATTCTCGGCCGTCGGAACCGTCATGGCCGCCATCTCGACTCGTGCGGGCGGCCGCGAAAGCCTGCTTTCGATCCTGATCCTTCCACTTCTCGTTCCGGTCCTGCTCGGCGGAATCGAAGCAACGAAGACGTTGCTCGCGGAAGGCGCATTCTTGAATCCGAACTCGATCTTTTGGTTGAAGCTGCTCGTGGTCTACGACATCGTGTTCCTCGCCGTTGCGTCTCTGGTCTTCGAGTACTTGATCGAGGAGTAGTCACGTATGAAGGCGCTGTTTCGCTCCGTGGGAATCCCGATCCTGTCAATCTTGTTCGCGCTCGACATCTGGATGATCTTCTTCTATGCACCGATGGAGAAGGAGCTGCAGGCCTCGCAGAAGATCTTCTACTTCCACGTCGCGGCCGCGATGACGGCGTTCCTCGCGTTCACGGTCGCCTTCGTGTGCGGCATCGGTTGGTACGTGCGAAAGCGCGAGGTCTGGGACGACGTGCAGGTCGCGTCGGTCGAGGTCGGGCTCGTCTTTTCGGCGATCGTCCTCGCGACGGGTCCGATCTGGGCTCGCACCGCGTGGAACACATGGTGGACGTGGGACCCGCGCCTCGTGACGATGACGATCCTCTTTCTCTGCTACGTGGGGTACCTCGTCGTCCGCGCGTCGCTTTCCGGCGATGCGCGGAAGAACGCATGTGCCGCGATGGCCATCTTGTTCGGCATCAATATCCCGATCACGTGGCTTTCCATTCAGTGGTGGCGGACCATCCATCCCGACATCGGCGGCCTCCCCGGAACGCGCCTCGAGCCGAAGATGCGCATCGCGTTCTGGTTCAGCGTTCTCTTGTTCATCCTTCTGTTCATCCCGCTCGTGGCGATTCGCAGTCGAATGGAACGTGCCGCGAAAGCGCTTCGAGCATTGCACCGCGAGCGACTCTTCGGAGGGACGGAATGATCCACTGGGCAACCATCGTCACCCCGCTCACGCGAATCGGGTTGACGGTGCAGGATTCGGAGTCGGACGCGGCGAAGTGGCCGCGCGGATTCGGGTACATGGTCGCCGCCTATGCGGTGGTCTGGCTGATCTTGATGGCCTATTTCTGGGCGCTCTCTCGGCGGGCAAGGCGGATCAACGATCGGCTCGACACTCTGCTATCGGACGAAAAGGTCAAGCCCGCGGGACGATGATCGCGTTCTCGGCGCCGCACGTCGCACAGCAGCCGGTCGGGTCGAGATTGCGCAAGTCGACCTCGGTGCGCACCCGGTTGATCAACTCGGCGCCGCACTCCGTGCAGAACGTGTTGTTGGCCTCCTGGCTGAACACGTTCGACAAGTAGACGTGCCGAAGCTCGGATCGAAAGATCTGGAACGCTTCCATCATCGACTCGACCGCCGTCGGCTTCTCCTTCGCGAGGAGGTGTGCCGGGAAGAACGCACGAAGGTGGGTCGGCGTGTCGGGCCCGAGGTGCGCCGCGATCCACTTCGCGAGCGTTGATTGCGCGGACGGAAAGTCGTTCTCACCCGGCAAGATCATGTGCGTGATCTCGAGATGAGTCCTACCCTTCAAGATCTCGGCGGTCGCGAGCACCGGGTCGAGCGACGAGCCGCAAACGCGCCGATAGAACGGCTCCTCGATGGCTTTGATGTCGAGGTTGACGGCGTCGACGTACGGCAAGAGCTCGCGAAGCACGGAGGGATCCACGAAGCCGCCCGTGTCGAGCACGTTTCTGAGCCCGGCCGCCTGCGCGGCCTGCGCCGTCTCCAGCACGAACTCGTACCAAACGATCGGCTCGGCATAGGTGTAAGCGATCCCGAGCGCCGGCCGCGCGATCGCCATGTCGACCAGCTCTTGCGACGTCACCCAGCGGGTCGGCGGCTTCGATTGCGACCACTGGTGAGTGTCGCAGAACGAGCAGCGCTGATTGCAGCCCCACGAGCCCACCGCGAGCATCGTCGAACCGGGGTGGTAGTGGTAGAGCGGCAAAGCCTCGATCGGCAGCCAATCGACCTTCGCCACTTCTTGGTAGTTGAGCGAGTAGAGAATGCCTCCCTCGTTTCGCCGCGCGAGGCACTTTCCGGACTCCCCGGATGGGATCTGGCAGTAATGCGGACAGAGGCGGCACGTGACGTCCGAGCTTTCCTTGCCGCGCTGGTAGTGTGAGGCTTCCTCCATCTCGCTCAGCGATAACGCCGCCCCCGTGTGAAACGATCTCGTGAAAGGCCCATGAATCTTTTCGAGAGGGCCGTTTTTCGAGTTGCGAAATGAAAAGCGATGACGAAAATAGGTCGCATTCGCCACCATATGAGCAGGCGTGCCGGGGATTGTAAAGGTCCAGGGGATCGACGCCGGTAGGATCACGGCGTGTTGCAGGGATGTCTGAGAAAACGCGCGGCTCGCAGCCGTCCAGAATGAACGCTGCCGCCTAGCCTCTGCCCCGCGAGCGTCTGTCGTTTTCGACAACTGGGTAAAGAAGGTCGATGACGGGGATTACGAGTTCGCTCGGAGCCACGCATCTCGCCGTCTGTCGAGAAAGCGCGACGCGATTATCAGATCGAGGGAACTCACCTCTCGAT
>JACOTG010000056.1 GCA_016178505.1 Planctomycetota bacterium | reverse complement strand
ACTGGGGAACGGGCCGATAATGGCTGCATTGCGTCGTTGCTCGTCGTCATCGTGTTTCTTTCAACACGGCCTCCTCCTCGACGCCTAGCACTGCAGCCATTCTCGGCCCGTCGCGGCCGCGTGGCCTAGTGAGATAGGCTCAATGTGCGACGGAACTTTAGTCATCCTATCGTTCAAAATCTACCGGTCGCATTAACCGATCTGAAACACCACTTCGCGCCGGCCGTCTTGCCTGCCGAAGAAACCGACGCTATATTCCGACGTTTGAGCAAGCGTTCAAACGTCGAACACGGACTTCCGGGAGCTGACGGGGGCTGCGAAAATGCTGAATCGCGAAACAGCGGCTGGTCGCGATGCACGCCATCGAGCGGAGTGCGGACCGCACGTCTACGACGTCGTTCGTGTGCGACGCGCTCGCGCATCGATGATTCCGGACGACGCGCTCGCGGGGCTGTCGCTCACGTTCAAGACCCTCGCGGATCCCTCGCGCATTCGCATCCTTCACGCGCTTGCCGCCGAAGAGCTGTGCGTCTGCGATCTCGCGGCCGTGCTCGACATGGGCGTTTCGGCGGTCTCGCATCAGCTTCGACTGCTTCGAGCGACGCGTCTCGTCCGCATTCGCCGCGAGGGACGTCGCACGTTCTACGTCCTCGACGACGATCACGTCCGATCGCTCTACGCACAGGGCCTCGAGCACATCGGCCACCGCGCAGCACGGCGGGGAAAGCAGTAGCTCATCGTGATCGGCGAGAAGCTCGTCTTGATCGGCGTGGAGATCGCAAAGATCTTCGCCGAAATGGCCCCGTTCCTCCTCGCGGGCTTCCTCCTTTCGGGGATTCTCTACGTCTTGGTGCCGAATGCGCTCATTCGTCGGGCGCTCGGCGGGAAGGGAATGAAGCCGGTCGTGAAGGCCGCTTTCGTCGGCATCCCTCTGCCGTTGTGTTCATGCGGAGCGCTGCCGATGGCGTTGTCACTGCGACGCCAGGGCGCGAGCCGCGGGGCGACCGTCTCCTTTCTCGTTTCGACGCCCGAGACGGGGGTCGACTCGATTCTCATAACCTACGGGCTGCTCGGCCCGATTCTCGCGATCGTGCGACCGGTTGCCGCGATGCTCACCGCCGTGCTCTGTGGTCTCGCACAAGAGGCGCTGCCGGCGCGTGACGAGCCCGAACCCGTAGGGGATGACTGCTGCACGGTGTGCAACGGCGAGAATGGCGAGGCTCACGCGCACTCGGCGGGCGAGAAGGCGGGGCGAGCGATTCAATACGCGTTCGTCGAGTTGCTGGAGGACTCGGCGAGATGGCTCGTCGTCGGCATCGTTCTCGCCGGGATCATCGCTGCGTTTCTCACGCCCGACTTCGTCTCGACGAAGATGGGCTCGCCTTTCGTGCAGATGGGGCTGATGCTGATCGTCGGCATCCCCATGTACACCTGCGCGTCGGCGTCGACGCCGATCGCGGCGGCATTCATCGGCGCAGGATTTTCGCCTGGCGCGGCGCTCGTGTTCTTGCTGGTCGGGCCGGCCACGAACGCGACGACGATTACCTTCGTGGCGCGATTCCTCGGGAAGCGGTCGGCCGCGCTTTTCGTCGCGTCGATTGCCGCGGTGAGCGTGGGATTCGGCCTACTGCTCGATGCTTCGATTCATGCATTCGGCTGGCGCATCGCTTCGGGTGCCGCTCCCTCGAGTAACGAGGTGACGACCATCCTTCAAGTCGTTGCTGCGATCATCCTCGCCGTGCTGATCGTCGTGTCGATCGTGCGCAGCTTCGCGCGCCGCCATTCCCATCAGCATGCGCATTGAGCCGGCGGCGCGCCGGGAGCATAATCCTGCGCTCGTCGACGAATCTCGCTGATCGATCATGGAGAGGTGACCCATGTCCCGTCGCGTCTGCGCCCTCGCCCTTCCCGTTTTCTGCGCCCTGTTCACGAACTGCGCAACGCTGGCGCCGCGTGCTTCCGCTGGTCCGACGACCGCCGACTATCTCGATGCCGCGTCGCGTATCGTCGGGCGGGAGATGGTGGACGGCCAAGCGTTCGCGCGGCTGCGATATCTGACCGACCACATCGGGCCGCGCCTCTCGGGCTCGCCCCAAGCGAATCTCGCGGTCGAGTGGGCCGTGAAGCGATTCACGGAAGACGGCATCGTCGCGCGCGCGGAGAGAGTCATGGCGCCGCACTGGGTGCGCGGGGACGAATCGGCTGCGATCTTGGCGCCCGCATCGCAACGGCTCCACGCCGTCGCTCTCGGCGGCAGCATTCCCACACCGACTGGCGGAATCACCGGACAGGTCGTCGAAGTCTCGAGCTTCGACGAGCTGCATGCGCTCGGCGATCGCGTGAAGGGGAAGATCGTTCTCTACAACAAGGCGATGACCCGCGAAGGAGAGTTCACGGCGCCCGGATCGGGAACCGGCTATGGCGCGGTAGTGCCGATGCGGCACGGCGGCGCGATCGAAGCGGCAAAGCAGGGTGCCGTTGGCGCGCTCATTCGATCGCTCGGCACCGCGGACTATCGGCTTCCGCACACGGGCGCGATGGCCTACGACGACAACGTCACGAAGATCCCGTTCGCGGCCATCACCGCCGAGGACGCCGAGCTGATTCACCGGTTGCTCGAGGACGGTGGACCGGTCACGGTGTCCTACGCACTCGGATGCCAGACCCTTCCCGACGTCCCGTCCGCCAACGTCGTCGCCGAGATCGTCGGTAGCGAGAAGCCCGACGAGGTCGTGGTCATCGGTGGCCACCTCGACTCGTGGGATCTCGGCACCGGAGCGATCGACGACGGTGCGGGCTGCGCCATCGTGATGGAGGCGATGCGCCTCATCCACGTGCTCGATCTCAAGCCGCGACGGACGATTCGCGCGGTGCTCTTCATGAACGAGGAGAACGGTCTTGCCGGCGGCAAGGCCTATGCCACAGATCATCGTTCGGAGCTCGCCAAGCACGTCGCGGCCATCGAGTCCGATAGCGGAGCCGCGCGACCCGTGGGCTTCGGCATCAGCGGAGGCGCGGGGGCGGAAGAGCGCGTTCGCGAGATCGCGTCGCTGGTGAAGAGCTTTGGCGCAGGCGACGTCAAGAAGGGGGGAGGCGGCGCGGACATCTCGCCGATGCGCGACGCGGGCGTGCCGTTCCTCTCGCTTCGCCAAGAGGGCACGCACTACTTCGACTATCACCACACGCCGGCGGACACGCTCGACAAAGTGGATCCGTTCGAGCTGTCGCAGAATGCCGCCGCGATGGCGGTGATGGCGTACGTCCTCGCCGACATGCCGGACACGCTGGCGCGCCAAGAACCGGAGTCGCCGACGCGAGCATCGAAGTAGGACTCGCTAACCCTCCGCCGACTTCGCTTTCTGCCACGACGCGAGCAACTCCTCGATCGTTGCGTTGCGCGTTGGCTTTCCGAGGTCCTTTTCGACGAAACGGAATCGCGTTTCGAACTTCGCGATCGTGCGTCGAAGCGCCATCTCCGCGTTGAGGTCGAGTCGCCTCGCGAGCGCGACGAGCGCGAACAACGTGTCGCCGAGCTCGTCCTCGATGCGATCCTTCGCGCCGCTCGACACCGCACCTCTCAGCTCGCGCCACTCTTCGTCGACTTTCGCCAACGGCTCCGCGACGCTCGGCCAATCGAAGCCGGCGCGCGCCGCTTTTTCACCGAGACGCGACGCGCGCAGGAGCGCCGGCATGCTCGCCGGAACGCCGGCGAGCGCCGAGCTGTCCTCGGCAACACCCTTGGCTTTGCGCTCGGATTGCTTGATCGCCTCCCAGTTCGCGAGCACTTGTTGCACGTCCGCGGCCTGAACGTCGCCGAACACGTGCGGATGTCGGCGAACGAGCTTGTCGACCATCTCGCCCGCAACCTCCGTGATCGTGAAGCCGTTCGCCTCTTCGGACATGCGACAGAGCATGAGCACGTTCATGAGGAGATCGCCGAGTTCCTCGCGGATCTTCGGTACGTCGCCGTGCTCGATCGCCTCCACGACTTCGTGGGCTTCCTCGAGGACGTAGGGCGAAAGCGTATGCATCGTTTGCGCCCGATCCCACGGACAACCGCCCGGCTCGCGAAGTCGCGCGACGGTTTCGATCAGGCGCCGAAGCGCCTCGAGCTTTGCACCGTTGGCGTCGTTGCTCATTCCCGGGGCGTCAGGGAAAGATCTGCGTGGAAACGCGATTCGTCACCGTGAACGCGCGGTTCGGCGGGCCGCTCGTCATCACGGCACCTTGCGCATGGAAGTAGCGGAAGACGTACTGCGGATTGCTCGGAACGCGGAAGCTCACCACGCGCGTTCCTTGCGCGTCGAGCGGCGCTCCGTTTCCGGTAATCGAGTTCGAGAGCACGCGCAGTGCCGGCGTGAACGCGAGATCGAAGCACACGGTTCCGTTCACGCGACACGTCGTTCCCGTTGCACGATCGACGAGAAGGACGAAGGGCGCGCTCGGAGGGCCGTCCATCTCGAACCGCATCGTCATTCCGAGGCGCGCCGGATCCAGCACGCGAAGCGCCACCGGTTGAGCGCGGTACGTGAAGCCGCCGGCGACGGTGGTCTCGCCGAACGGCGTTCGCACGACGACGTCGACGGGACCCACGACGGTCCCGCGCGGCACGCGCACGATCAGCGTCTGCGCATCGACGTGCGTCAGCGGGGTCGCGCGGATGCCGCCAAAGAGCACGTCCGGCATTCCGCGGAAGTCCGCGCCCCCGATCGTTACGAGGTCGCCGCCCGCGATCGAGCCCTCGGCGGGAACGATCGACGAGACGGTGGGCGCGGGATACTCGGCTCGTCGGGCCAACGGATCCACGACGACGACGTTCATCCACGAGAGAAACGGGATGCTCGAGTAGAACGACTCGGCCGCTTGATAGCCCATCGCAAATCGCGGCAGCAGATACTGAGGATGCGACACGGCGTCGAGGAACGGCTCGTCCACGTGACCATTGCACCCGGTCGCGCCGAGCCGAACGAGATCCGCGATGAGCGACTGGCCATAGCCGGCGCCGTCCGCGAACGTGCGACCGCTGGTGCTCACGTAGTCGGTCGTGAGGCATCCGACGGCAAACGTTCCGGGGTAGACATGTCCCGAACCCGCGGGCACTTCGCCGTAGTAGGGCGGCCCCGCCGTGCAGCAGTCGTTGCTTCCCCAACTCGCGTAACCGAGGATCGCGGACGCGTTGCTTGCAAACGTCGTCGTCGCCTCACGGACGACGCTTTCGCCGTCCGCGAGGAGCGCGCTTTCCGCGTCGCGCATCCAGAGGTTTCCCGCGCCGTAGCCCGACGAGCCTTCGCCTTTCGACGAATCGGTGTCGAGGAGAAACGTTCCGGATTCGGCCGGCAGGGAACCGCGGTCGATGAGCCCCTTGATGTCCTGCGGGACTCCCGTCACGGGATCGACGTTGGCGGCGTAGCCATCGAGACGGCAGACGAGATACTTCAGCGCGGCGCCGCCGCCGTCCTCGATGAAGCGATCGAACGACTTCTCGCTTCCGAAGTACGGATTGCCCGCCCAGCCGGGTTGCCCGGCGTCGCCGAGGCGACCGGTGAAGAGCAGTGTCAGCTCGGAGTCGACGCACGCGCCGTCCGCCTGCGTGCCGCCGGAGATCTCGCTCCACACTCGAAGCGGCACGCCCTTCGTGAGCACGAGATATCGCGTGGAATCGCGAAGACCGCTCGACACGAGGAAGTCCGCGATGGGATCGCGCACGTCCGCGTCGAAGGTCGCGCGCGAGATCGACTCCGACGTGGTCGTCCCCGCAACGAGGTGACAGACGTTTTGCGCCGGGATGCTTCGCACCGCCCGGTAGTAGTCGCCGATGGCCGTCGAGATCGGGCTCGAATCGTTCACGACGACGACGACGTTTTCGGGGCCGGTCGCCGATGCGACGACCGATGTCGACAAGGCGAGAATGCCGCCGAGGCCGAACGCGACGCGATGTCGAATCATGAGTGACTCCTCGTGAAATCCCGCGATCGAGCGGCCACGGTACCACAGCCCGAACCCGCGGGAAACGCCGCTCGGCGAGCCGCCGCCAGAATGAGCGCTACTCGCGACCGCGCAGTCTACGGCTCGACGATCTCGGCGCGCGTGCTCCCGACGAGGGCCATCAGTTCTTGCTGCTCCTTCGTCGGCACCGAGAAATGATCGAGCGATGCGCTGAGGTCTCCGGCGAGCGCGTCGAATTCGGCGTTCGAGATCTTCATGCCGGCATGAACGGACTTCATGTCCCTTCCTTCGTAGTGCTTGGGTCCGCCCGCCACCATCCCGATGAATTGAACGAGCAGCTTCTTCAAGTGCGCGGTGTTTTCGGGAGTCGCCGCCCATTCGTGACCGGTACCGGCTCGAGTGAAGTTCACCTTCGGATCGCCGGCAGCGCGCCCGACGAAGTCATCGACGACCGCGGTGATCGCCGCCTCGCCGCCGAGCCTTTCGTATAGCGAGCGCTTCGCTGCGGTGTCCGGCTTCGACATCGGAGGCGGAGGCGGCGCAGCCGGTCCGTTGTCCGTCGCGCAACCCGAAGCGAGCAGAGCCGACGCCATCCCGATTGCATACGCGCAACTCCACGCGACGCGACGAGTGATGAACATGACGATCCCTCCGTTTCGACCAGCCCAGTTCTCCCGGTGCGTGTGGATTCTACGCAATGGCGTCGCCGATTCGGATCGTCGTGCTTCGCGGAGAGAGCTATCGAGTCATCGTCGATTCAACGAGGGGTCGCCGCTACCTCGGGGACGACGCGATAGTTCGTGCCGCCGAGCGCGATCAGGATCGAGCCGCGCAGCGCCAGGACGTTGGCCTCGTCGCCGAGCCGCTTCACCAGATCGAAGTATGCGACGGAAAAGAGCGGCACGTCGACCGTCTTCGCGTCGTCCTTCACGCTTCCGTCGATCCACTCGCCGTGCTTCTGCCAGAGCGTGCGCCGGCCCATGCACTGCACCCCGCCTATCTCGACCCAACGATCGTCCACGCCGCGCTGAACGTTTTGCCCGCCGACCTGCGCGCGGCTCTTCAAGCTCTCGGAGTTTCGGCTTTGAGCGACGCCGTGAGCGCCGGACACGTCGGCGAGATTCGACGTGAGGAGATCGCCGCAGCGCGCGACGTTCGAAACGTGCGCGGTGAGACTCACGCCGTCCTCGGTTAGGAACGCCGTGTACTCCGTGAGGATGCCGAAGCGCGTCGACAGCGAAACGACCGAGTCGACGAGTTCCTGCGAGCGACCGTGAAGTCGGATTTCCTCGACGAGATGCCCGATTCGCCGCAGCGCCCATAGCCGCGCGACGAACGACCGCGACGTCGGGGACGCGCCGTCAGGGAAGCGAACGGGCCACTTCATGTCCACGGCGCGATCGCCAAGCCGTCCGCGAAGCGTCACGGCGCCGCCACCGGACCCACTGAAGTGCCCGACGAGAAGCAGATCCTGGCCGAGAAAAAGATCGGGCACGATCTTCGGGTAGATGTCGGATGTCGCAACGCCGGAGAACTCCACCGAAACGTCCGACAGCACGGGTTTGCCGATGCGCGAGTAAAACTGCGACACCTTCACCTCGATGTCTTCACCAGGGCTGACGTAGTCGGCGACGCCGCGATTTTCGGTGCTGAGCGAGTTCAAGAGCGCCGTGTTCACGTCGTACCCGACGCCGAACACGAACAGGCGGGCGCGACCCTCGTTCCGCTTCATGACGGCTGCGGCGATGGCTGCGGGATCGCGCTCGCCGACGGTTGCCTGTCCGTCCGTCAGGAACACGATCGTTTGCGGTCGCGACGATTCGCCAAGCTTGTCGAGCGCAGCGAGGAGCGCCGATTGAATGTCGGTGCCGCCATCCGCCTGCACCGTTCGCAGCTTCGCGATCGCGTCCGCGCGCGGGCTTGCCGTTCCGCAGCACGGCGGGTCTGGCGCTCGCAGCGAATCGAAGAGCGTTTCGACGTGATCGTTGAACGTGACGACGTTGAATCGATCGGCGGGATTCAGCGAACCGACGCAGAATTCGAACGCGCGCCGCGCCTGGTCGATCTTGCCGTCGGTCTTCATGCTTCCGGAGTGGTCGAGCACGAAAACGACATCGCGGCCAACGACGGTGTCGCTCGGCATCTCGGGTCGCGGCGTCACGAGCAGCAAGAACGTGCCGTCCGGATCGCCGGGCTCGCGGTACGTCAACAGCGACGCGCCGACGTCGCCTTCCGTGACTTTGTAGTAAAGGAGGAAGTCGGGGTCCTCCAGCGGTGGTGCGCCTTTGTATCTCACGATGGCTTGATGGTCCGATCCACGTTCCACGGCGACTTCGTGCGTCGGCGAATAGACGCTCGTGATCGTCTGCGGCGAATCGACGCGCACGACGAACGACAGTTCGTGCGGTGGTATGCCGACGACCCGCCTCTTCGGCATCGGCAATCGCATCTCGAAGAGCCCGCTCGCCGACGACAAGGTTCCGGACCACTCGATCGCGATCTCACGCCGTCCGCCTGGCGCGATCGGGAACACGCGCGTCTCGAGTAGGCCATCGTTGGCGAATTCGAGAATGCCTGGGTCGCGGCGCCGCCGCACGATCTCTTCGTACCGTGCGCGGGCCTTGTCGCGCGGAACGATCTCGGCCGCGACGCGCTCGCCGCCCGCGTCGATCGCATAGCCGCCGACCGCGATCTCCGACGGCACGGGAATCAGGAGGCTTCCCTCCTGCGCTTGGTCGATGAGGTTTACGAGCGTTTCACGCAGGATCGCGCGAACCGACGGCCCGTGTACGTCCGCCTCGACGCGCAACGCCTCAACCGCGACGCGACCGTCCGCATGCGCGCTCGGGTCGGTTGGGAGAAACACGCCCTGCGCGTGCGCGGGGACGGGGGCGACCAACGACGCAACGGCGAGAGAAGCGAGAATCGAACGAACGCGCATGACAGTGGCCTCCTTTGTGTTGGGCTTTCAACCCAGAGATACTCGGAGGCGCGCCGCGCGGCTGTAAAAGGTCTGTAAGAAGTGGAGCGCTACTGGACGCTCAACACGATCGCGTTCGTCACGCTCAGGCCGTTGGAATTCCCCGCGCTCGTGTCCTCGATCACCGCTTGGACGCAGAAGACGGCGGGGACGGGGTAACCGCGCGTGCGACGCAGCGTCCACGGCGCGCGCGATGGCGCATTGTTGAGCTCGTTCGAGCCGGCGCAGAAGCTCGCCAGGAGTCCACCGCGCACACAGCGGAACGGGCGAGGCGTCGCGCCGGGCGAAAGCGGCGTCGGGTTCACCGTGCAGCCGATCGTTTGCCCCGATGCCACGAGATCGGTCTGATTGGTCGGAAGCCCGCGCCAGACCCAAACCGTGTAGCGCGCCGGAAGGGGGCCGACCGGGCCGGCGCTCAGCGAAAGCTCGATCGGCAAGCCACGCCCCACGGTCACGCTGCGTGTCGTGCCGTTCAGGCGCAGCACGTCCACGGGGGGGCCCATGGTGTTGCCGACGTTCCCCGCGACGCAGCTCGACCCATCGTGGACGAACACGTCGGCTCGCCCGTTCGCGTCGTTGCCGACGAGGTTCGACGCGAGGCTCTCGAATGCGACGAACCGTCCCAGCGGTGCGATGGCGAGGCGACTGCTCGACCCGTCCGCCTCGACGCCGAGCGTGTCGGTGCTCACGCGCCACACTTGGTTCGTCCCGCGATCCCGAACGAAGACGTCGTCGCGGGCGTTCATGTCGCCGGGGACGATGTTCACCGCCGAGCTGAGATAGGCGATCCATCGCCCGTCGGCCGAAATCGAGGGGCGCGAGCTCGCGCCCGTCGCTTGTGCGCCCGTCGACGTGAGGCTCCCACACGTCGTCGCGACGCCTCCCATCTCGTCGAAGACACCGTTCCCGTCCGCGTCGCGATCGTGCACGAACACATCCAGCATTCCATTGGTGTCGCCCGTGACGAGATCGGCCGCGAGGCTCGAGAACGCGACGACGCGCCCGTTGGCGGAAATCGAGGGAGAAATGCTCAACGCGCTCGCCTGGGCTCGAGTGCTGCTGACACTGACGCGGGTCGTCGTGCCCGTCGCGCGATCGTGCACGAAGACATCGGTGATCCCGTTCGTGTCCCCCAATACGAGGTTCGACGCGAGACTCTGAAACGTCACCCAACGACCGTCGGCCGAGATCTCCGCTGCAAGGCTGTCGCCGTTGCCTTCCATGCCGTTCGATCGAATGCTCACGCGCGTCGTCACACCGGCGACGACGTCTCGGACGAAGACGTCGGACACTCCGTTCGCGTCGTTCAGGACGAGGTTCGTCGCCGAGCTTTGGAAGGCGACGAACCGGCCATCGGCCGAGACCGACGCCGCATCGCTCGGCCCGTTCGCCTCCGCGCCGGACGAGTTGAGGCTCACGCGAACAGTGGTTCCGTTCGCCTCGTCGAAGACGTTGTTACCGTCCGGATCGCGGTCGTGGAGGAAGACGTCGAGCGTGCCGTTCGTGTCGCCGGGAACGACGTTCGTCGCGATGCTTTGGAAGGCTACAAACCTCCCGCTCGACGAGATGGCACCGACGAACGAGGCGTTGTTGGCTTCGAGGAGGAACGCCGTGACGCTGACGCGAACGGTGACGCCGGTCATTCGATCCCGGACGAAGATGTCGTCTTTTCGGTTCGTGTCGTTCGGGACGAGGTTGTGAGCGAAGCTTCCGAAAGCGACATAGCGACCGTCCGCCGAGATCGCGGGACAGCAGCTCTCGCGATCGCCTTCCTCGCCAGCCGAACCCTCGCTGACGCGAACCGTCGTCTGAGCCGACGCGGCGGGTGACGCGACGGCGACGAGGAGCAGCAACGAAAAGGAAACAATGCCTCGGTTCAACGGCCTCTTCCCCGAATGAACGACCTTCGATCCTCGCGGATCCTTACAACCAGGAATTCTCCATCTCCGGAAGCCGGCGCCATTCTAGTCGATCGCCGAACCCATCGGCCAGGGCCGACCGAGATCGGCGCGCAGACTCGCGCCGAATCGACACGCCAGGGCCAACGATTTGGCGGCGTGCGGCATCTCCCGACTCCGTTTCCGGAATTGGAAATTGGAAGAGTGCAACATGGTGGAGGTCGCTGGAAAATGGACACCCGCATGACGGACGTCTCGACCCAATCGCTGCTGGAGCAGGTCGGCTGGATTCGCAGCCTCGCGCACGGCCTCGTTCGCGACGCGTCGATCGAGGACGACCTGGTTCAGGATACCTTGTTGAAGGCAATCGAGTCGCCACCGCGCGCCGCCGGATCGATGCGCCCGTGGCTGGCGACCGTCGTTCGAAATGCGGCGCGCCAGTGGAACCGCGGCGAGCGCCGGCGGGCGACGCGCGAAACCACGCGCACGTCGCCGCCGTCGATGCCGACGCCCGCGGAGCTGGCGGCCGACGTCGAGATGCACCGCGTGCTCGCGGAGGTCGTGCTCGAGCTTCAAGAGCCGTTTCGCTCGACGATTCTCCTGCACTACTACGAAGGGCTCGCGTGCGCCGAGATCGCGCGTCGCGCAGACATCTCGGACGGCACCGTGCGATGGCGACTCAAGCGCGGACTCGAGGAGCTGCGCGCAAAGCTCGACGTGCGTCACGGCGGCGATCGACGCGCGTGGTGCGTCGCGCTGCTGCCTCTCCTCGCCGCGCCGCCGATGGCGAAGAGTCGTGCGACGTGGCGAGCGCCGCAGCAGTGGCTCGTGCCGCTCGGGCTCGTCGCGGCCGGCGTCGTGACGATCGTTACGGTGCGAGCGCTCGACCCGGGCACCGGCGGGCGAACGAATGTGACCGAGCCGATCACCGCATCGCGCCCATCGAACGCCGCATCCATTGGCTTGGACACGGCGGGAGATTCACCGACCGTGACTTCGCTCGTGCCGTTGCCGTCGGTGGCGCCAAGTACCGCCGCGCGTGCTGCGGCATCGTCGACGAGCGATGGGTCGGCGCCGTCCGCGGCTGCCGCACCGGCAGCAGTGCCATCGGCGACGGTGAAGGCTCGATTCGTGGACGCGAACGGTGCGCCGGTCCCCGGCGTCCAGCTTCGCCCGACCGGCATCGGCGCGATGCGATTCCAGATCCCCGAGGGAATGCCGGGAATTCCGCGCGCGTCGAGCGGAGCCGACGGCCGCGTGACGCTCGTTTGCGTCGCGCCGACCGAGGTCCTCTCGATGATCGCCGGCAAGACGGAGATGAGCATCTATTTCCAGGCAACGGGCAAGGGATTCGGTGAACGGGGATTCGACGTGTTGCTCAGCGACGGAGCAACCGTCGATCTCGGGGACGTCGTGTTGCGATCCGGCGGGCGAATCGTCGGTCGCGTGCTCGACGCCGCGGGGCGCGGAATCCGTTACGCCCAAGTCTCGTTGGCGCCGCCGACGCCGCCCTCGAGCGACAAACGCGTCGGCCCGGCGACTCTCATGGGTTCTGCATTCGTCTCCACTGCTGAAGACGGGAGCTTCGCGATCGACGGTGTACGGGAAGGCTTCACGCGTCTGTGGGCGACGACGGACTCGAAGTGGTGGGCCGCGTCCGAGCCCATCGACGTGAGCGCGACGGGAGAAGCGCAAAGCATCACGCTCACGTTGGACGAACCTGCGCGGAAGTTGCTCTCGCTCTCGGGGCGCGTCATCACGCCGGACGGCGTCGCGGCCGGTTCGATACGCCTGTCCATGGTCGTCCCAGAAGACGCGAATGGCCAGGCATCGCTTCTCACGGCGACCACGGGGGACGGATGTTTCGAGTTCACGCTGCCAAACAGGGACATCGAAGCTGTGGCGAATCTCCGAGGCGACGTCATCGCGGTCGACGACGCCGGTCGTTTCGGAATCGCAGCGGTTCTCGGCGCCTCGTTCGGCGGGGACCCGATCGTTGTTCGTCTGCCGGGGCGCCGCGACGTCGAGCTTGTGGTCCAAGATCCGGACGGAACGGCGGTCGACGCGTTCCGCCTGGAGACCGTGCTGCCGCTGACGCACCGCGAAGAACGCATCGACGGCGTCGATGGACGCAGCGGACACGCCGTCGTGCGGATCCCACCGATGCGTTTCGCGGTGCGCGTCTCGGCGCCGGGACACGAGGCGAGGACGCTCGGACCGTTCGACGGCGACTCCGCGCCCGAGAAGATCGAGTGCGTCCTCGCAACCCAACCGGGCGTGAGGGGACGTGTGACGGCGCAAGGTCGCGCTCTGGCGGGCGCCTCCGTCTCCGTGCACGATGCCGAGCGGGCGAACGACGTCGGATGGTCCGACAATCGGTGTCACCGAATCGGCGATCTCTTCGCGCCGACTGCACGGACCGATGCCTCGGGTGCGTTTCGGATCGACCTCCAGCGTGCCGGCGACTTCATCGTGCGAGCCGAAGCGCCCGGCTTCGCACCCATCGACATCGGGCCGCTCCATCTCGAGCCGCGTTCAGGCTTCCGCGATCTGGACATCGCGATGAACCAAGGCGGCTCGATCGCCGGGCACGTGCTCGTCCACGCGGGGCGCTCGCCCCTCGGAGTGATCGTCGGCGTGAAGCGCGACGGCGAGATCTTCGACAGTTGCGAAGTGGGACCGGAAGGGGCCTTCCGCTTCGATCGCATTCCGCCCGGTCGATGGGACGTGATTCCGGCGGACGCGCTGCCGTGGCGGGGCAACGACTCGAGCGGGGCGACCGAATGCGATGTGATCGACGAACACGAGACGGCGCACGATCTCGATTTGCGGGCGGAAGTGCCGTGCGCGCTCGAAGGCTCGCTGCTCATCGATCGTGTCCCACCGGGGCCGTGGTCGGTGGTTTTGTTCGCCGTTCACGGAGAGTCCATCGACGAACGCATCGTTGCGTGGGCGGGCCTGCGCTCCGACGGTCGTTTCGAGGTGGAAGCGCCAAAGCCGGGTCGTTACGTGCTGCTGCTCGAGGGGACGGCTCGGGACGTTTCGAGCGTGTGGATCCAGCGCACCGTCGACCTCGACTCGACGGCGTCGACGATGGCGCTCGCGGTGTCGACCGGAAGCGTCGAGGGGAACGGAGGGCCGCCCGCGACGCGGGTCGCGTGCATGTCGCAACTCGCCGACGGGACGCTGTTCGTGACGCAGAGCGTCGTCGATGCGGCTGGCGCGTTTCGGTTCGCGGTCGCGCCCGCGGGACCGGCGCGCATCGTGCGATGCCCGGAGGGCGCGCGGCTCTCTGACGCGGCGAAGTGGGAGACGATTCGCGAGGTCGTCGTCACGACCGGCGAGACGACGCGCGTCGATCTGCGCTGACCTTTCCAATCCAAGCGATCGGCATCGCGACTTTCTTCGTCGCGGCGCACGATCCGTTCGACGACGACGGATTCGATGACTCAGACGTCGCGGCTTCGGTCCCGGCCGGGCGCGTCCGCCATCGACTTTGCGGTGCGGGGTTGATTCGACGACAGCGCGCTGATGCGCTCGTCGCAGTCGCGGATGCGCTGGCAGAGGATTCGAAGGATGCCGCGCGCGACGTCCATGTGCTGCTCGATCAGGCTGTAGAGCGCGCTTTGGCTCATGCGAAAGACGTAGCTGTCCTCGAGTGCCGTCACGGATGCGGACCGCGGCACGGGATCGAGCGCGGCCAGCTCGCCGAACACCTCGCGCTCACCGAGGACGCCCAGCTCGCGGTCGCCGTCGTGCACGCGAACTCGCCCCTCCACGATGATGTACATCGACGTCCCGTACTCGCCCTTTCGCACGATCTCCTCGCCGCTCGGGACGTCGAGCTCCTCGATCGCGGTCGCGACTTCGATCAGCGCGTCTTCCGGGATCGCCGAGAAGATGCTGACGCTCTTCAGAAAAATGACTTTCTCGATGGTGAGAAGCATGGACGTCACCTCCAACTGAAGATCATTCGAGCGATCCCTGAGCCTTTCGCACGCGTCGCGCGCGGCCGGCGCCTTTGCTCTCGACGATTCGCATCGTTCGGTGCACAAGATGATCGGGATCCGCGCGGAGCGACTCGCAGTGCTGGCGATAGAGCGCCGGACCGCACTGGAAGAGCGCCCACGCTGCGGTCTCCCGGACGATGAGTTCGGGGTCGCCGAGCGCGGACACGAGCACGGGGTTCAACTCCGATCGGCGCGAGATGCCGATCGCGTCGAGCGCGCAGGCCCGCGTCCACGGCGACGAGCCGGCGCTGCTGCCGGAGACGATTTCCCGGAGTCGCTCCTGCGCGCCGAGACGTCGCTGCGGAAACTCCACGCTCAATCGCGAGAGCCGCTCTTGCGGCGTGAGGTCGTCCAGCAACGAGAACGTGAGAGCCTTCAAGTCCTGAGTCAGGAGATTGTCGAGGAGTTCGAGGGCGCCGGCTCGCTTCTCGGCGGAGCTGTCGGACAAGCGGTTCTTCACTTCGAGAAGGGTCTCGGACGGATACAGGAACGAGAGGAACGTGAGCACTCGCTCGCGCGCTTTCGCGACTTCGAGCGCGAGCGCGCCTCGAAGGGGAGCCGTCGATTCGTCGAGCGGCAGATCGTCGAGCGCGCCGAGCGCCCACGCCGCACCTTCAACCTCTCCGCGAATCGCGTCGCGAGTCCGACGGATCTCGCTGCCCTTTGCGTGGTGCCGGCACAGCGCCAACGAGTGGATCACCTGCGTCCGGATGAGCGCATCCGAGTGCGTCATGTGCCGTTCAAGAACCTCGATGGACTTCTTGCCCGGAATGTGACCGCAGATCCGCGCGAGGCGGGCGCGGAACTCGCGCGACTCCGACTTGTCGAGCAACGCCCGGTCGATGGCGGGGATCGCGTCGTCTCCGTAGTGCACGAGCGCGTCGCTTGCTGCTTCTCTGACCTGGGAAACGTGGAGGTTCTCGAAGACGAGCGGCAGGAGCTTCCGATTTCGAACGTGCGCGGCAGCCGCGAGCGCCGCGTGCCTCACCTCGAGATCGTCGTCGCGAAGGAGCTTCACCAGCGGCTGGTAGAAGTTGACGATCCCGACGTCGCCGAGGACCTGAGCCGCGAGCTTTCGGTCGGCGGCGTTCCCCGACGCCAGGAGTTCGTTGAGGTGCGCGCCGGCGATCAACACGCCGTCGATGCCCCCGCTGCGAAGGAGACCGCCGATCGCGCCCTTCCTCACCGCCGGCTCGGCGTCGGAGAGATAACGCGACACGGTCTCGAAGATCTCGGCGTCGCCTACCGCGCAGAGCGCACGCAAGAGATGCGCGAGCACTGGCGGCGACGTCTCGTGATCGAGTCGCGCGACGAGGCGCTCTCGCGCTTCCGTCACGCGAAGCTCCTCGATCCGCTCGAGGGCCGCGCGACGCACGGTGGCGTCCGGGTGATCCAACAGACGAATGAGCGCGTGGTGGAGAGACTCGTGCTCGTTCACCTCGAGCACGTGCAGGCAGTAGAGCACCTCGGTCGCTTGCGCGCTCGCGAGCCCCTTGTTCACGATGACGAGCGTCGAAGGATCCTCGAGCGAGATCGAGAGATCGCGAAGCCGCTTCTTGGTCATAGCCGTGAGAAGAGTCTTCGTGTACTCGCGGCGTAGGAGGAAGCTGCCGACGATCCACGCCGCCAGGATCACGAGCACGACGCAGAGAATGTGAAGCGCATCGAACTTGAAGACCGAGGTCAGGAGCAAGAGGATCACGCCCGAGAGCCCGATGGCGACGGGCTCGATCACCGATTCTCGGATCGCTTGGATCTGGAGGCGCTTCGCCACCGGCAACGGCTGATAGAGGATGCGGAATGCATGCGATTGCACGGAACTGCGCACCACTTCGTCGAGGAGCTTCGTCGCCACCACGAACCACAGGAACGCGGCGCCGGCGCCGATGAGAAGGTGGCTGCCGATCGCGGATCCGGTGCCGAGCGAATTGGCGATCGGCAGCGCGAGGAGGCCGAAGCTCAGGCCGTATCGCATCATCAATCGGCCCGAAAGGAGCGCGCTCGACACGAGGTCGGCGAAGCTGAGCCCGGCGTAGTAGAAGCCGAAGAAGCTCGCGAGCCGCGTCTCGTCGGGGAAGGCGCCCTCGACGCGATCGTAGAAGACGTAATCGATGAAGTAGAAGGTGAGACACGCCAGCACCGAGACCAAGAAGAAGGACCGCAGGTATCGCTCGTGAAAGAGGACTCGGAGCGGTCCCGTGTTCTTCTCGGGCTCTTGCTGGCCCGGCGCGGGCGCGAAGCGTTCGTCGAAGACGCGAAGGATGGTGCGAAGCACCGCGAGAGACGCCACGGTTCCCAGGGCGGAGACGAGTAGGAGATTGCGCGTGCCGATGAGCGGGACGATCACCGGGACCGAAAGACCTCCGACGATGCCTGCGGTGACTTCACCGGCGCCGACCAGCGCGAACAGCCGTTTCCCTTGACGCACGTTGAACAGGAATCCCGCGAGCGCCCAGATCTCGAGGCCAGCAAGGACCCACGCGACCTCGCGCCACACCATGAGACCCATCGTGAGCCCAGAGCTTCTGAAGAGAACGAGCGCGACGTAGAAGAGCGTCGTGATCGCCGCGATGAACGCGAGCATCCCCGACAGGAGCCGAGCACGAGACGCGCGATGCTCGAGCTTCGTGTACGCATAGCCGAGACCCGTGGAGACGATCGCAGTGAGGATGTAGACGTAGGGCAGACTTTTCGCCGAAAACGCTCCGAGGAAAAGGGTGTTCGCGGGCGTCTCGAGGAAGACCATCGAGATCCCGTGCGAGAAGGAATGCAAGAGGAGGAGGAGTAGAGGGAGGCCCTCGCCTGAGCGGACGTTGAACGCCGTCGTGAGTAGGTTTTTGAGCCTGGCCATGCGATCCGAACCCCCCGAGAAGCACGCTCGATGCTATCCGTCGGCGGCGAGGTTTGCACTCGAATCGTCGCGTCGATCGCCGACGAACCGAAGCGCGGAGCGTCGAAATGGAACGGAATCGCGTGCCGGCGCGAGGGGAATCGTCAGAGGGTGACGCGAACGCGCGTGCCGCCGCCGCCGTCGTCGGCGATCTCGACCGAGCCGCCGTGCGCGCGCGCGAGGCCGCGGACGAGCGTGAGGCCGAGACCGACGCCGTGCGTCTCGCGCGTGAGGTCGTTGCCGACGCGATAGAACTGCTCGAAGACGTGCTCGCGTTCCGCTGCAGGGATGCCGGGTCCGTGGTCGGTCACGTCGAGCGTGACGCGGTCGTCGGCAGGGCGGACGGCGACGTCGATCTCTTTTTGCTCGGCGTCGCGCGAGTACTTCACCGCGTTGTCGACGAGGTTGACGAGGATCTGCGCGATCGCGTCGCGGTCGAATGGGCGTCTCGGCAGATCCTCGTCGACGTGCACGTGAAGCGCGAAGCCGGACGACTCCACGTGCGGTCGCAAGACGTCGCACGTTCGCCGCACCGCCTCGCCGAGGTCGCCCGCTTCGAGCTTCAGCTGCTTCTCGTGGCGCTCGAGGCGCGCGTAGTCGAGCACGTTGTCGATGAGACGCGAAAGCCGCTCGCTCTCGGCCGTGATCGTCCCGAAGTAGCGCTTTTCCGTCTCGCGATCCTTCACCCAGCCCGCCTCGAGAAGCTCGCCGTACATGCGGATCGCCGAGAGCGGCGTCTTCAGCTCGTGCGTCACGGCGGAAACGAAGTCGCTCTTTTTCCGCGCGAGATCGACCTCCGCGCGCACGACGCGTCCGATGACGAAGAACCCGGCGCCGAGTAGGAGCACGAGCGCACCGCTCGCGACCCCGAGCGCGAGGCGCAGGCTCGAGACGCGATGCGGAATCACTTGCGGATCGCGCTCCCGAAACGCCAACTCGAGCCCGAGCGGCGGATCGTCGATGCGACGAACGACGACGGCATCCTTCGGCGACTCGCCCGCCACATGCGCGCTCGCGAGCAAGTTCGAAGCCGGCAGCTTGGCGAGGATGTCGGGGACCACCGTCTCGCGTAGAGCATGGACGTCGACGCGGTAGCCTTGATTGCGGAACTCCTTCCCGATCTTGACGAGGCGCCATGCGTACAGCGCGTCGTGCCCGACCGGCAAGTAGTGGAATCGGTAGTAGCGAACGCGAACGGTCTCTCCCGACGCGGCGAAGTTGCTGATCTGTGTTTCCATGATTCGGGCTTGGCTTTTCGCGTCGCCGCCCCGAGCTCGGGCGATGTCGGTTGCCCAACTGTTGATGTTTCGATTCAGGTCCAGCGCTTCGGGACCGATTTCTTCGAGTCGCACGGGTTTGTCGTCGGGATGACCGAAGAGGTAATCCGGCGGCTCGAGACGATCGTGAAGCTCGGACTGCAGCGTCGTCAGAAACGCGTCGCGCGCCGCCGAATCGTCGCGAGGTGTGGGGAGTCCGGGAACGTCGGGCCCGACGAGTGGGGTCGTGATCGTGCCGTCTTCGCGCATTTCGAAGTGCCCACTGACGCAGCGATCGGTCGGAATCTGCGCCAACGGTGAACAGCCCACGGCGACGTTGGCTGTGAGCAGCTTGGGGTCCGAGTAGAGGTGCTGGTACTCCGCGAACGAGCGTTTCGATTCCTCATCCTCTCGATCGCGAAGGCGCCGCACGACCGCATCGACGGCGGAGTCCGCGCTCTTCTCGAATTCCGCTCGCTCTTCCGAGCGCAGCCGCGCTTCCTCGCGAGCGAGCGAGTGAAAGCCGAAGCCGACGAGCGCGCCCGCGGGGACGAGCACCGCAAGCGCGAACGCGCCGGCGATCCACGAGAGCTTCGTCACGACGCCGCGCCCTTGCCGAGCGCGTAGCCTTCGCCTCGCACGGTAAGGATGAGGCGCGGGTTCTCGGGCTCGACCTCGATCTTTTGCCGCAACTTTCCCATGTGGATGTCGACGGTGCGCGTCTCGACGGGCACCGGCGGGTACTCCCACACGCGGCGCAAGAGTTCGTCGCGCGAGACGACGCGGCGGCGATGCTCGTAGAGGTAGCGAAGGATGTCGACCTCGCGGCGCGTGAGCGTGACCGCGCGGCCGTCGCGCCGAAACTCGAGCGCGCCGAGGTCGAGCACTCCGCCGCCGATCGCGAGCGTGTCCGTCACTCCGCGCTCGACCTCCACGCGACGAATCAACGCATCAACGCGAGCGACGAGCTCCTTCACGCCGAACGGCTTCGTGACGTAGTCGTCGCCGCCCGATCGCAGCCCGCGCACCTTGTCCTCCTCGTCGCCCTTCGCAGTGAGGAAGAGGATCGGCGTCGCATCGTGCTCGGCGCGAAGCTCGCGGCACAGCGTGACGCCGTTCTTGCCCGGAAGCATCACGTCGAGGAGGATGACGTCGTAGCGTCCCATGCGCATGACGCGCGCCGCCTCGCGTCCGTCGGTTGCCGTGACGACCTCGAACCCGCGAAGCTCGAACGTATCTCGAAGCCCGACGAGGAGCGCCGCTTCGTCCTCGACGATCAGGATCCGACGCGACGGCGCAGTCCGAGCCACGGGGCCTCCACGGTTTCGAGCAGTGATGAAATCATAAGGCGGACCTCACCGCGGCGGCCTGTAAAAGAAGGGTAAAAGGAGTGGTCAGTGCGCGCGCGCCCACGCCTCGAGGCGCGGGAGGAACACGTCCGAGATCACGATCTTCACGCACGCGGCTACGGGGATCGCGAGGATCAGGCCATAGAGTCCCGCGAGCGCGCCGCCGACGAACACCACGATGAGGATCGTGACCGTGCCGAGGTCGGTCGACTTGCCTTGGAGCCACGGCGTCAGCACCCAGCCGTCGAGGAACTGCACTGCGAGGTAGACGACGCTCGGCCACAGAAAAACGGCGAGCCACGGATACGGAGCGCCCGTCGAATCGCTCACGACCTCGAGGTGCTTGAGCAAGAGTGCCGTCGGCCATCCCACGATTGCCGCATAGGGCACGAGGTTCAGAATGCCGGTCGCCATCCCGAGCAAGAACCAGTACGGCACCCCGCTCACCCACCAACCGAGGGCGAAGAGAACCCCCGTCGCGAGCGAGATGACGACCCGCGCGCGGAAGAAGCCGCCGACCGCGCGATCCATCCGGCGCAAGATTCCGAGCGTGTGCTCTCGGTGCGATGCGGGGACGAACCGAACGACCTCGCGCATCCGATCGAGCCTCCACGCGAAGAAGAAGAAATAGAAGGGGATCAGCACCAGCGTGAGAAGGACGTAAGACGTCGCGCCGATCACGCCGCCGATGAACCCGAACGCGCGACTCGTCCCCGCGAACAGCTGCTGCAGGATCGACATCGGGTCCTTGCTCGCGCGATCGGCAAGAGCATCGAGCTGCGACTTCACGGTGCCGAGATCGATGCCGCGGCGGCGTGCGAACCCCTCGGCCTCGACGCCGAGCTTTTTCGCGAGCGCCACGATTTGGTCGATGAGCAGCGGCGCGAGAAATACGGCGAATGCGGCGGCGAGGAGCGCGAGCGCCAGAAGGATCAACGAGATCGTGAGCGGCCTGGGCATTCGCGCCCACACTTGCGCCTTCGTGATCAACGGGTCGAACAGATAGGCGAGAAGCAACGCCACGAGAACCGGCGTGAAGATGCTGCGTAGTCGATAGCCGAGCCACAGGAGCCCGATCGCGAGCACGAGCCACGCGAGGTCGCGGACGGCCGCGATCTCCCACAGATGACGGCCAGCGGGACGCTCGGCCTTTGTCTCTGTGTCCGTCATTCGACTTTCCTCGAATCGTCGTCGCCGAAAAATCGGCGGAGGTTCACGGCCCCAAGAATTCGAACACGCATTTCGCCGCACACCGCCGATTGAGGTGAGTCGGCATCGATGCCTCTGCCCCTAGTGCCGGGCTCACGCGTTTCACGATGCGTGGTCGACGCGCGCCGCGTGCCGCCGTTGACTGCAATCGTGATCGCGTTACGTTTCGCACGGCGGTTCGGGGTCTCACTGTAACGACGTGCGCGACGTGCGGAAAGATCGCGATCTGCGGCGACTCTGCGCGTTGCGTCGCGCGACCAGCCTGCCTCGAACTCATCTCGAATGCGCGATGCGGGTGACGCGGCGTTGGGGCTCGATGCCGCGCTGGGGTCGATCGCGGTGTCGCCGCTCGCGCTCGGTCGCGCATACGTGCGGCTCGCCGCAAGCGAGCGAGCGGCGGACCGCCAAGTGATCGCCGCGCTCACGCACCACGGCCAAGCCGAACTCGCGTGGGAGACCGGCACGTCGTCGGGCCGTCGCGACGCCTGGAGCGTCGGCATCACCGCGACCCACGTCATCGTCGTCTGGCTCGGCAACCTCAGCGGCCGCGGCGCCCCCAACCTCCTAGGCCGCACCGCAACCCACCTACTCCACCAACTGACGCATACGGAGCCTGGAACCTTTTTCTCACTTCGCCACGCCTCGCGTCGCCCGTGAATGCCCGAGTGGCGTGACAAGCACCGCGGGGGCATGGCACCATCCGTGCGCGGGTGGGGAATAATCTGGTGGAGTTGTGCCTGGCTCCGTACGCGTGGGTTTGCTTGTGGTCGTCGTGGGGTGTGCGTCCGTGCGGCCGGGGACTCCGCTCGCGCGGCGCGGCGACGAAATCGTCGTTTGCGGGAGGCTGGTACACACCGGGGCGCCGGTTGTCTTGTGGACGGATCCGGATGGATACGACGCTTATCGCGTGATGCGGCGGTTCGAGCCGAGCGCGATGCTGCCGTCGAGCGCGGACGCGGCGACGGCCACTCCCAACCGTTACGGCGATCGACCCCTCGACGCGCTTTCGCCCGATGAACAGGAGCGCGTCCGCGATCGCGGTTGGGATCTGCCGGAGCTGCAACACACCGTCCACCAATTCGTGCTGCACTACGATGTCTGCGGGACGTCGCGCGAATGCTTTCGAATCCTCCACGACGTGCGCGGGCTGTCGGTCCATTTCCTCCTCGATCTCGACGGCACGATCTACCAGACGCTCGACCTCAAGGAGCGCGCGCGTCACGCGTCGATCGCCAACGACCGATCGGTCGGCGTGGAGATCGCGCAAATCGGAGCGTACCCCAACATGGACGTGCTCTCGCATTGGTACCGAAGCGACGAGACGGGCCGCATGCGCGTCGTCCTCCCCGATCGACTCGGCGACGGACATCAGCGGACGCCTGGCTTCGTAGCGCGCCCCGCCCGCGACGAGCCGGTACGGGGTGAGATTCACGGCGAGACGTTGTTGCAATACGACTTCACGCCGGAGCAGTACGAATCGCTCGAGCGACTCGCGGCGACCCTGTGCCGCATCTTTCCAGAGATGAAGGCCGACGTTCCCCGCGACGCAACGGGAGCCGAGCGACGCGGTTCTCTCTCGCCCGAGGAACTGACTGCGTTCTCGGGGATCCTCGGCCATTTCCACGTCTCGTCGTCGAAGACCGATCCCGGCCCGGCATTCGATTGGGACCGCTTCATCGGTCGCGTCCGCCGGATCCTCGCACCGTCGCGCGAGCCATGCCGACCCGCAGCGCCGTGATCGTCGATCCGTCCCTTCGGCTGCCGAACACCGCGGCGACGCGACGACTCGAGTATTTCCTTCCCAGGGCGACTGCGGCACAATCCGCGACCGAAGCCCCGAGCGGGCTCCGCTGACTAGAGACTAGACCGGACTATCAGAACTCCTGGACTCGCCGGAACGCCGATCGTAGAGCGATCGTCAATCGCCGATCGTGGTCGTTCGACATTGAATTTCGATTCTCCATCGCTGACCGTCGGCGCGCGGCTCGCGTGAGCGCGTTTCATCGGGGATGGGAGCGGCTCACATGCAATGGCAGCTGATCGTCTCGATCGCCATTCGCGTCGCGGCCCTCGTCGTGTCGCTGCTCCTCCTTCGCCGCACTCGCCACTGGAGCATGGCGATCCTCGCCCTCGCGCTCGTGTTCATGATCGTTCAGCAAGCTTTCCGCGCGATGCAGATTCCGTCGGAGTTGCCCGGACTCGTGGTGAGCATCGTCGCGATGTTGGGAGTCGTGTATCTCGCACGGTTGCTCGACGCGCAAGCGCGGGCGAGTGAAGCGCTGCGCGAGAGCGAGGCACTGTCGCGCGCCGTCATCGACGGCACGGCGGACGCGGTGTTCGTGAAGGACGTCGTCGGCCGATATCAGATGTTGAACGCGGCGGCCGCTGCTGTCGTTGGAACTGCGCCGGCCGAAGTCATCGGGAAGGACGACCGCGATTTGTTCACACCCGAAGCGGCCGCGACGATCATGGCAAACGATCGGCGAGTTCTCGAAGCCGGCAGGGCACAGTCGTTCGAAGAGCGGACCGTCGTTGGCGGCGAGACGCGCTTGTTCCAATCGGTCAAGAGCGTCTTGCGCGATCGGAGCGGTCGCATCACCGGTCTCATCGGCGTTGCCCGCGACATGACCGAGCGGCATCGCATCGAGGAAGCGCTGCGCGACAGCGAGGACCGATTCCGCCGAATGGTCTCGACTGCGCAAGAAGGGATCTGGCTGATCGACGCGGACGCCCGGATGGGCTTCGTGAACCAGCGCATCGCCGACCTGCTCGGCTACACGGCCGACGAGCTACTCGGCCATCCAGTGCTCGACTTCATCCACGAGTCGTCTCGTGCGGAGGCTGCCCAGCGGTTCGCGGATCGGCGAACGGGAGTTGCTGACCCGCAGGACTTCCACTTTCGACGCAAAGACGGTTCGGATCTCTGGGCCATCGTCGCAACGAGTCCAATGCACGATCGCAACGGCCAGTTCGTCGGAGTGCTGGGTATGATCACCGACATCACCGAGCGCAAGAGGATGGAAGCGACCCTTCGAAAGGCACACGACGATCTCGGTCATCGGGTCGAGGAGCGCACCGCGGAATTGGTTGCCGCCAACGATCGACTCCAGCGAGAGATCGTCGAGCGCAAGAAGGGCGAAGAAGCGCTTCGTCGCGCCCACGAGGAGTTGGAAAGCCGCGTCGTAGAGCGAACCGCCGAGTTCGCGGCGTTGAACCAGAAGCTCCGCGCGGAAATCGTCGAGCGAACACGAACCGAGGTCGCGCTCCGCGAAAGCGAGGAGCGGTTCCGAGCCGCGTTCGCGCACGCCGCCGTCGGCATGGCGCTCACGACGTTGGAAGGTCGGTTCCTTCAGGTGAACGCGACATACTGCGCGATCACCGGATACTCGCCGGACGAGCTGTTCCAGCGGGACTTTCGCTCGATCACCCACCCGGACGACCTATCCGACAACCTCCGACTCCTTCGCCAACTCCTCGACGGCAGCATTCCGAGCTTCTTCATCGAGAAGCGCTACGTCAAGAAAGACGGCAGCATCGTGTGGGTTCGGAACAGCGTCTCGACGACCCGCGATGCGCAAGGTAGGCCCATGAACATGGTCGCGCTAGTGGAAGACATCACGGAGCGCAAACGATGCGACGAGGACTTGCGCGAATTGTCCGGTCGCATCATTCGCCTGCAGGACGAGGAACGCCGCCGCATCGCGCGCGAGCTGCACGACTCGACCGCACAAGGGCTCGCCGCGGTCAGCATCAACCTCACGCTTCTGAAGAAGTCCGCCGCTGCGCTCGATGAAAACACGCAGCGCGCCATCGACGAAAGCCTCGCGATGACCGAACAGGCGACCCGTGAAATCCGCACGCTCTCGTACCTGCTGCATCCGCCGCTGCTCGACGAAGCCGGTCTTCCATCGGCGATTCGGTGGTACGCGGATGGCTTCACGAAACGAAGCGGCATCGAAATTGCGCTCGACGTTCCGACTGACCTCGGTCGAATGCCTGTCGACGTCGAGACGACGATCTTCCGTGTGGTGCAGGAGGCGCTGACCAACGTGCATCGCCATTCGGGCAGCCGCTCCGCCGGCATCCGAGTCGCGCGGGACGAGTCCGGCGTCGTGCTGGAGGTCTGGGACGAAGGCAGCGGAATCGTGCCGAAGAGTCCAGTGTGTTCCTCCGATGGAATCGCGGGGCTCGGGGTCGGCATCGCCGGCATGCGCGAGCGAGCGCGCCAGCTCGGCGGAGTATTGGACATCGTTTCGAGCAACACGGGTACGACCGTCCAAATGCGCCTGCCGCTCGAAGGAAGCAAGACTTGAAGAAGCTGCGGATCCTCGTTGCCGACGACCACGACGTCGTTCGACGGGGACTCCGCGCGATCCTCGAGACCCATGCCGATTGGGAAGTGGTGGCGGAAGCGAGCAACGGCAAGGATGCCGTGACGCTCGCGGAAAAGCTGCAGCCCGACGTCGTCGTGCTGGACATCGGAATGCCGCAGCTGAACGGCCTCGAGGCGACCCGTCGCATCTGCGAGACATTGCCCGACGTCGAAGTGCTCATCCTCACCATGCACGAGTCGGAACAAGTGACACGCGACGTGCTTGCCGCCGGCGCGCGCGGCTACGTCCTGAAGTCGGACGCCGCGCGTGATCTCGTCGCGGCGGTGGAAGCGCTCGGCCGCCACCAACTCTTCTTCACGTCGAAGGTCTCGGAAATCGTGCTCAAGGGCTATCTCGAGAGCGCGACTCGCGGCGAAGGAAACGAGCCGCCGCCGAGCCTCTTGAGCGCGCGCGAGCGCGAGGTCCTTCAGCTTCTCGCCGAGGGCAAGACCACCAAGGAAGTCGCTTCCGGCCTGCACATCAGCGTGAAGACCGCGGAGACGCACCGCGCGAACTTGATGCGGAAGCTCCGCCTTCACACGGTCAGCGATCTCGTCCGTTATGCGGTTCGCAACAAGATCGTCGAAGCCTAACCCCCTGTAAGCCAGCGAAATCGGACCTCTCCAGGCCTACGGGGGCCACCCCAAGCAAATCAGGGTTTTCCCGATACCCCCCATGTTGGCGCAGCGTAGACTGCGGACATTGATTGAAAAGAAGTAACCGGGTGGGAGAGGAATCGTGAAACATAGCGATTCGGCCGCCGAGGCATTCGAGCAGACGGGTCACCCTGGCTTGTCTTCATGTGTTCCCCCCGTCAACACGCCTCGGCGGCTCCATTCCTCGGCGACTCGGTTCGACCGTTCGACGTCGTTCGATTCCGATCATGACGTCAGCCACGTGGGCCGCCGCGGCAGTGACCTCCGTTCCACCACACCCATTTCTCCTTTAGTTCTAGTCAGACGACTGCCCCGGCGGCCCGATCTTTCGTCCGTTGCTCTCGACGTCTCCAATCCCTTGGAGTCGGCCAGCCGCCGAAGCGTCGTTTTTTCGCGTGAGAACAAAAGTCGTAGCTGGGGTCGTGCTTCGCGAAAGCACGTAAAGCACGCCATCATCAATCTTCCCCCCATTCTCCTTTAGTCAACAAAAGTGCTTTCCCTGGCTACTACTTTTTCGGCGCGGGACGGCGCCGGAGAAACGAAAACGCGCGCGGAGGCGTGAGCCCGCCGCGCGCGTGAAGGGGCGCGAGAGACTAGAAGCCGGCCCCCGAACTCTGATGATCGTGAAACGCGATTCCAGATCGGAAGAAGATCACGACAGGGGGTCGCGATCGGAACGCTTCTTTCTGCTGCGGCGTGAGGATCGGATCCATCTCACGCTCCATCCGGGACTGCAGCAGCATCAGCAATTGGTCGAGCTGCGCGGCGTCTGAACTGGACAACGGCGCCACGTTGTCGCCAATCTGGCCGTAGCGGCCGAGCAGAGCCCTCGCTTCCTGAACGTAGGTGTTGGCGAGTCCGTTCACGAAATCCATTTGGCCCGGCGTGAACGAGTACACGTGGTTCCAATCGTTCACGAGCTCATCTTGAAGGCCATTCGCCGCGATTCCGAGTTCGACGATCGTCTCGTTGGCGTTCAGGACGTGTGCCTCGACCGCGAACACGTCGTCGAGACGAGCGCGCTGATTCTCGTCGACGAGGTTTCGCACGACGTCGTCGAGTGCCAAGCGCAAGCGACGTCTCGCCGCCCATTGCTCCGCCGGCAGCGCGGTCGACGGATCGAAGTGCTGGAGTTCGCCGTCGAGCAAGATGCGGCTCTCGCGCAGAAGCTCGTCGAGTTGCGCCGGCGAGAGATCCAGCGACTTGCCGAAGAGGGATGCCGCCAGCTCGGGGAAGATCGCTCGATCGAACAGCGGCGCTTTCGAGAGCTGGTTCGCTTGATGCGCGACCTTCGCCAACTCGGACGCCGCGGCGTAGAGCGTCGCGCGTTGCTCGGCGGTCAACTGGTCTTCGTGCGTGAGCGCCAGCTTGATCACGTCGAGGTTCGCCGCGAACAGCTCGCCGAACTTCGACCAGTCGATTCCCGACCCCGCCTTCTTGGTTGCGGCGACGCCGTTTGGCGAGGCGGCGGGCGGCCTCGTCACGTCGGTCGGTGCGTGGCGACTCGCCGCAGGCTCCGTCGCCGCGCGATCGGGCAGGGCTCGCGTGTGGTCGGCCTCCGCTTTCTCGGCGCGAGCGACGGCGCGCGCCAGCTCGGTTTTCATTTGCTCGAACTCCGCGCGAGACGTGACGACGTCAGGGCCGGACGAGGCCGATCCTGTGCGCGGGCCGTCGGCGTGCAACGAAGACTTTCCGATCCAAAGTCCGGTCCCGAGCGACGCGATCGCGAGCATCGCGGCGCCGGCGAGGATCTGTTTGGTCATGACGATTCCTCCCAGTGTGAGGGCGGTGCTCGACGCACCCGCCTTTGCGGCGATCGACAGGAGCGACGCGGACACGTGCGACGGAACGGTCGGAAGGGCAGCCGAGCGCATGATCGATTCCACGTTGGGCAGCGCCGCGCCGTAGCCCCCGGTTACGAGGCCGCGTCGCAGCAGCTCGAGAGCCTTCTGAATGCGGGACTGCACGGTCGTCCGCGGGATCGACAGCGAGTGCGCGACGTCCACTTTCGAAAGCCCGGTGTAAAAGTGCAGGACGAGCAAGGAGCGCGCGTCATCGGGGAGCTTTTCGAGCGCCGCTTCGACGACGCGCTCCAGCTCGCGTCGGTCGAGGCTCTCACGGTCGTCGGGGCGGTGCGAGTTCATGGCGGCCTCCCTCTCCCGTAAGTGGCGCGTTTTCGAGTCGCGCATGAAGTTGAGGACGACGCGCGTCGCTAGTCGATAGAGCCAGGGCCGGAAGTCGCGCGCCGAGTCGTAGTGATGACGCTCGGCGATCAGGCGAACGAAGATCTCCTGCGTCGCGTCCGCGGCGTCCACCTCGTTGCCGAGCAACCGGTACGCGAGCGCGTACATCGGCTGCTGCCATTCGAGGACGAGCTGCCGAAGGGTCTCGGGGTCTCGAAGATCGGTTTGCATGCGGCAGTCGCTCCGTGCTCCGGAATACACGGGAGCGGGGCGAAACGACGACGAAATTCTCGCGACGTCGATTCCGACGAGCGCGTCGACGTCGACTCGGCGATTCGTGGGGAAGTTCGCCGGAGGCGTCGCTATTTCCAGCTCGAGAGCGGTCGCGCCTTGTGATACGCGGCGTCGTCCCACGTCTCGCCGCAGCACGCGAGGATCGCTTTCGTCACCTCCTCCTCGCACACCGGGCAAAACGGCTGCTCGTTCGCCACGAGCTTGCATGTCTTCCAGGGACGGAAGACGCCCTTGGCTCGGAAAAACGCGCCCTCGTAGAGCCACTTGGACTTCTCGGCGCCGGGCAGCTCGAGGAAGTGTCCCCACTTCACGGTCTTCTTCAGCGTCGCGAATGACGTGGCGTCGAAGTGGCCTGCGAGCGTGACGTTTGGCTGGTAGAAGTCCGCGTTGCCTTCGGGCAGCGGGTGGCGCTCGCCTTCCTTCTCGTCCACGTACTCGTCGCCGAGGAGCGCGAAGCTGTGGCCGAGCTCGTGGATCGCGATCTCGAACGAGTGCGTGTCCTGCGCCGCGAACGTCGGCGCGGGCGTCGGCTTGCCGCGCACGGGGAGGTCGTTGAGAAACGTGCCGCCGCCGCCGTACTTTTCGGAGTTCACCATCACGAAGACGATGTCCGTCGGACCCGCTTGCTGGACGAGCGCCATGAGCTTCTTCTCGTCGCCGAACGTGAGGAAGCGGCCGTCGGGCCGATCGAAGTGCGAGCCAAGCGCCGTCTTCACCTTCGTGTCGGTCGGCGACTTGTTGCACCCCTCGTCCTTCGACTCGAGCAGCAGCGCGCGAACGTTGAACTTCTTCACATAGAACTTGAACGGCGCCTCTTCGAACAACCGCTTCGTGTAGCGCTCGATGTCCTTGAGGTACTTCGTGTGGAGCTGCGCCTTCGTGTACCCGTCCCCGACGAACAGCACGTCGACCGACTTCTCGGGAGGTCCCGATTCTTGAATGACTTTGATCTCGGGCTTCGCGTCGTCGGGCAATGCACCCGAAGGCGATGCGACCCACAGGAACGCCGTCGCGATGAGTACGGCCGATACGAAAGTGTTCACGATCGAACAAACTACGCGTCACTGGCCGACACGTCCAGCAGGCGGCCCCGATCCGTGAAGCCGCCGCGGCGCCATCGTCGAGTTCTCGCGCCAACGATGGCGCCTGTCGCCGATCGTCACCGCGAATGCGGCGGACGAGGTGTCGCGGGGTTCGGCGGTGCGGGGCGCGGCGCCGGACGCTGCGCTTCGCGTATCTGGCGGTTGCGGAGAACCTGTCGCTGCCGCTCGAGCATTTGCTCGTGGGATCGCAGCTCGGCCTCATGACGAGCTTGAAGCTCCGTGGCCGTGATGCGTGCCGAGCGATCGGCGAGCTCACGTTGATGCTGCGCGATGAGCGCGTTGCGCTGCGCCGCGAAGTGCGCCTCGAGGGCACGCTGTTCGGCCGCGTGTCGTTGCGCCAGACCTTCCGCAGTGATCGATGGCGTCGCCGCGACGTTCGGTCGACCGCGATCCGGCACGTCGGGCCGGAACACGCGAATCGACCCGTCTTCGCGCCGGGCGAGCCGTCGCTCGGCCGCGGCCTTCGCGTCGACGAGGCGTACGTGCTCGACCGGGTGACCGGCGGCTCGCTCCACTTCTTCCACGGCGATGCCCCGATTTACAAGATGGCGGTCGACGACCACGAGACCCGGCACCTCCCGAGTCTCGCGAAGTAGCGTCACGTTACGAGGAGCGAGCAGCACGCGCTCGCGCAAGTTCGGTTCGAGGAATTCGCGACGGCGCACGAACACCCAGCATGGCTCGGCGATGTCGAAGTTACCGACCGTGAGACCGGCCTCGAACGAGAACCCGGCACTCGGCGGCAACGGTGCCCAACCGATGCAGTCATCGTTGCTGCGCCACGCGACCCACGCGGGCGCCCACTCGGACCCCGGCACCCACACCCATCCCCACTGATCGTCGAAGAACCACCGACCGTAGTGAAACGGCGCCCAACCCCAATCCGCGTCCGACACCCAAGTCCAGCCGCCGTCGTCCGCGAAGACCCAGTGTCCGTCGGTGTAAGGTCTCCAATCCGGCGGAAGGCCACGCGGAACCCACACCGAACCGTACGGGCTCAACTGGATCCAATCGCCGTACGGCGCGAGGCTGTCGTGAAACGCGGGCTCGCTCGGCAAGTCAGTTGCTACCGGCGTCGGGCCCGTCGCCGCGAGCGAGGGCGGAGGATCGCCGTCCGGCGACGCACATCCGATCGATGAAGCCATGAGCCCAAGCCAGGCAAGGAGCAATAGT
>JACOTG010000278.1 GCA_016178505.1 Planctomycetota bacterium | reverse complement strand
CGTCAAACGACTCAAAAGCCTGGGATACACGGTCGACGTCCAACGCGTTGCCTGAGGCTCGCACTGCTCGATCACGCGATGGAGGGATCTTCGTAGCAGGCTCCGTATGCGTCAGTTAGAGGAGGTCGGGGGCGTTGATCTTGGCTAGGCGGCTCGTGAGGGAGGCGTGGATGAAGCCGTTCGTGGCGACGATGTTGCTGCCGAAAAGATGCGATTGGCCGTTCGTGAAGTCGGTGACGCGGCCGCCGGCCTCCGTCACGATGAGTGCGCCCGCGGCGACGTCCCACGGCTTGAGGTGAAGTTCCCAGAATCCGTCGAATCGGCCGCACGCGACATAGGCGAGATCGATCGCGGCCGAGCCGGGGCGGCGAATGCCCTGCGCCTCCAGGAGCAGCCGCGTGAAGTTGTCGATGTTGTTGTCGGGCGTCTCGGCTAGGTGGTACGCGAAGCCGGTCGCAAGCAGCGAGTCGACGAGGTCGGTCGTTCGCGAGACTTGAATGCGCTCGTCGTTCCGGAACGCGCCTTTGCCGACGGCGGCCGAGAACATCTCTTCGAGGTACGGCGCATGCACGACTCCGACCTCGGGCTCGCGTTTGTGGAGGAGCGCGATCGACACGGAAAAAAACGGAAACCCGTGGACGAAGTTGGTCGTGCCGTCGAGCGGATCGATGACCCAGCAGTAGTCGCGGCCGCGGTCGAGCCTTTCGGTTTCCTCGGCATAGACGTCGTGCTCCGGAAATTCGTCGCGGATTCGACCGCGAATGTGCCGCTCGGCTTGCACGTCCGCTTCGGTGACGAGGTCGATGCGACCTTTCTTCGTGATCCGCGCCGAGTCCAGTCGTCCGAGCTGCGCCATGAGGATCTCGCCCGCTTCCTTGGCGACTTCGATGGCGAACTCCTGAAACATGATCGAACCCTCCGGCTAATCGTGCCAGGCACCCGACGACGGAAGCCCAGATAAAGCCAATCGCGTGCCGCGTTGACTGGCAGGCGACCGTAAATCGTGACGTCGAACGAAGGGCGCCGGCTCGGAGGCGAGATTTACCGATGCGAGTCGGGTTGCGACGGCGCGTCGTCGACGATCGCTCGGCAGATCTGGTCCTCGATCTCCTTCATTTCCGAGTTCGAACCGGGAAAATCATTGAGCAGGATCGAGAAGACCGCCGTGCCTCCGGATCGCTTCCGCGCGTATCCCGACAGCGCTCCAACGCGCCGGATGTAGCCGGTCTTCGCGACGATGTTTCCTCGGTAAGCCGCATCTTTCAATCTCTCCTCGAGGCTTCCGTCGGTGCCCGATATCGGCAGCGATCGGAAGAACGCGGCGCCCGCCGGCCGGCTCAGCATCGCCCGCAGGATCGTCACGAGCTGCCGCGGCGTGAACCGATTTTCCGCGGAAAGACCGGAGCCGTCCACCATCGTGTAGGTCGCCGGCGCGATTCCGAGTCGGGTCAGGAACTCGCCGACCGCAGAAACGCCGTTCGCGAACGATCCGAGCCCGCGCCGTTCGTAGCCGAGCGTCTTCAGCGTTTGTTCGGCGTAGAAGTTTTGGCTGTGCTTGTTCGTCACTTCGACGGTCGCCCACAACGGCGTCCCGATCGAGTGCACGAGCACGCCGTCGCCCCCGAAGTCTTTTCGATCCACTGCCCCGCCGGGTGCGTCGGACGTCTCGTCGCGTTCGACGAGCCGTACCTGCCCGCCGATGGAAATGCCGGCGCGCTCGAGCGTGTCGTGGAGCGCGGCGCCGAAAAAGAGCGGCGGATCGTCGATCGTCACGTTTTCGGTCGCGGGCCCTGCGCCGCTCCAGACTTCGCCCGCCAGTCGAATCTCGTGCGTCCCCGGCTTCCGCGAGAGCGCGTACTTGTGACGAGACCGGACGTTCGTGGTCGTGGCAGCATTCTCGAAGATCACCCACTGGGTCGACGGCTCGAGCGAAACGACGGCGGGCTGTCCTGGGGCAGAGCCCGGACGGATGGTCACGTCGAGGCAGTCGTCGTTGAGCGCAAGCGCGGCCACCGGCGCCGTGTACCAGGCGTCGAGCTGATCCCGAGGCCAGCCGGGCGCGAGGAATTGGCGATCGAACGCGCGATCGTCGAGAACGAGATCGCCGTCGATCTTTCGAACGCCGCCGTCGATCAGCTTCTGCGCCACTTCTTCGAAGATCGCCGTCGCACGCCCGGCGTGGAATCGTCCCGAGAGGTTCGGATCGCCACCGCCGACGACGATCAAGTCGCCCGACAGCGCGCCATTCTCGATCGAGCCGCGTCGAAAGAAGCGCGTCGTGAACGTGTAGTCGGGCCCGAGGAGATCGAGCGCCGCCGCCGTCGTCACGATCTTCGTATTGCTCGCGGTCGTGAATGGCTTGTCCGCGTCGCGCTCGAACAACGTGCGACCCGAGTCGCCGTCCACGACCAACACGCCGACCCGCGCCTTTCCCAAGCGCTTCGCGGCGAGAGCCGCCTCGATGCGTGCTGACAGGTTGCCGGGCGGCGCGCCGAGGGCGACGGACCCAACGCTAACGGCCACGACGAGCGAAGCGCCCGCGCGGAATCGTGTCCCCGAATTCAAGGCGTCACCCGCATTCCATCCGACGCGACGAGGATCTCGCCCGTGAACTCGCGGCGGCAGGCAGCCGCGACATCGACGGAGTCGCCGCTCTCGTAGAAGTGCGTGAGGAGCAGCCGCCGACAGCCCGCCTCGCGCGCTACCTGTCCCGCACGCTCCGGCGTCAGGTGGCCCGGCGCGTAGTCTGTCTCAGCGAACGAACACTCGGTCACGAGCAGATCCGCCTTCCGCCCGAGCGCGATGGCGCCGGGACAAACGTCGGTGTCGGCCGTGTAGGCGACGATCGGGCCGCCTTCGACTTCGAAGCGATAGCCCTGGCTCTCGAGCGTGTGAAGCGTCTTTTCCGTGCGCACGCGATAGCCGGGAAACTCGAGCGGTGGCGAACCGGGTCGAACCTCGGTGATGACGATCTCGGTGTGCGGCGGGTTCAGCCACGCTCCATAGACGTTGCGCATGCGATAGACGAGCGCCTCGATTCCCGGCGGGCCGAACAGCTCGAGGCGACCGAGCTTGTCGCCGAAAGTCGGATTCGTCAGCGCGAACAGGATCGCGGGCAGGTCGAGCGTGTGGTCCGGGTGGAAGTGCGTCGTGAACACTCGCGTCAAGCGCTCGAGCGGACAACCGGCATCGGCGAGCCGCGCAATCGTCCCGGCACCGGAATCGAGGAGCAGGTTCTCGTCGCCGATCTGGAGCCAGTAGCCGGAGGGCGCCCGCTTCGGTCTCGGGATCGCGGTGCCGGAGCCGAGCACGGTCAACTCGACGTTTCGCTTCGTCTTCATCTCTCAGTTGTCGTAGCCGTCGGGATGCTCGCGGATCCAATTCCATGCGGTCGACACGATGACGTCGAGGTCGGCGAACTTCGGCTTCCAACCGAGTTCGCGCGCGGCACGATCGGAGGACGCGACCAGAACGGGCGGATCGCCGGGCCTTCGCGGCGCGATCTGCGTGGGAATCGGCTTCCCCACGACGCGCTCGGCTGCGGCGACCACGCTGCGCACCGAGTATCCGGCGCCGTTGCCGAGATTGAAGACGCCCCCATCGCCGCCTCGGCGCAACGCGTCGAGCGCGAGGCAGTGTGCGTCCGCCAGATCGGTCACGTGAACGTAATCGCGGATGCACGTGCCGTCGGGCGTCACGTAATCGTCGCCGAACAGCGAGACGCGCGGCACGCGCCCGATCGCCGCGCGAAGCAGCAGCGGAACGAGATGGCCTTCGGGACGATGGTCCTCGCCGAGGTCGCCATCCGGGTCCGCGCCGGCGGCGTTGAAGTATCGCAGCGAAACCGAACGCAGGCCGTGCGACTCGCCGTACCAGCGCAGCGCGTCCTCGACTTGCAGCTTCGTGAGGCCGTATGGGTTGATCGGCGCGCAGCGGTGATCCTCCGCGATCGGCGTGCGTTCGGGAGTGCCGTAGGTCGCGGCACTCGACGAGAAGATGAAGAAGCGCACGTGCGTCTCCACCATGGCCGACAGGAGGTGCAGCGTGTTCTCGACGTTTGCGCGAAAATAGCGATCGGGGTCGCGAACCGAATCGGGCACCGAGCAAAGCGCCGCAAAGTGGATCACCGCTTCGATCGGCTCGCGGTGAAAGATCTCGCGCACGGCTTCGCGATCGCCAAGATCGATCGTCTCGAGCTTCCCACCGAGAACGGCGTCGCGGTGCCCTTCCGACAGATCGTCGAGGACCACGATCGGCTCGCGCCGCGCGAGCAACGACTTCACCGTATGGCTGCCGATGTAACCCGCACCGCCCGTCACGACGATCACGCGATCACCTCCGAGGTCCGCCGAGCCGAAGCCGTGGCCGTTCCGTTCGTCGCCGGTTCTCACCCGGCGACGTCTCGGGCGCGACGCGGCTCACGCGAGCGCTCCGCGTTCCACGATCCCGCGCGGGTTCGCCTCGACGAGACGCTCGGCGTCGCTCGGACCGACGATTCGCACGGCCTCGCGATAGGCGTCGGAGAGTCCGGGCGCTCGTCGCGTCGGAGAGTGCGAGTCGCTGGCGATCACGTGCACGCGCCCCTCCTCGAGAAGGCGACGGCAGAGCTTCTTTTCTTGCGGACCGAACTCGCCGGTCAGCGCGCTCGCGGTGATTTGCAGCATCACCCCGCGGTCGCGGAGGTCGTCGAGAAATCGCCCGCCCTCGCGCACTTCGGCGTACCGCTCGGGATGCGCCAGAAGCACGCGATACCCCGCGCTTTGCAGCTCGAACAGCGCCTGCGGAAAGTGCGCCGGAACGATTTCGTACGGAAGCTCCACGAGGATCGCGCGACCCCCGTTCAACGCGAGCGCCTGCCCATCGCGGAGCCGCGCGGCAATCTCGGGAATGCAGTAGATCTCGCCACCAAGAAACACCTCGAGCGGGATTTCCTCGTCCCGCACTCGCGCTACCAGCGCTTCGAACCGGGCTCGCGCGGTGTCCGGCGAGACGTCGAAGAGCGGAGATAGGAAGTGCGGCGTGGCGACCATTGCTTGGACTCCGTCGCGAACCGCGACGCGACACATCTCGAGCGAGTCCTCGATGCGACGCGCTCCGTCGTCGATGTCGAACAGGATGTGAGAGTGAAGGTCCAGCATTCAAGAGACTCGAGTCGACACTCGTTCGAGGTTCATCACGTGCGAATCAGGATGGCATCTTCGCCGCGCCTTGGCGAGCGCGCGTCGCTCGGCCGACCGCCCATGTCAGCCCGAGGCTTTCCCGTCACGACCGCCGCTTCGGCTCCGCGGTCCACCACTTACGAATCTCGGCGACGAGACGTGCGCGCTCCGCATCGTCCCACGCCGCCGCCGAAGCCGATGCGAACCACTTCCCCGACAGCTTGGAGATCGAGCGCACCGCTTCGTCCACGACGTAGGAGTCGGCGTCGCTCAATGCGTCGACGAGCGACTCGAGCCCGTCGGATTCTCCGATCTCGGCGAGCGCACCGCACGCCGCGCCGCGAACGAGCGGATTCGGATCCTCCTTGACGAGACGCCTCGCCAACGAGATCGCGTCCTTCCCGCCGAATCGACCGACTTCGCGAATGGCGATCACTCGCACGCCATGGTCCTTGTCGAGCAACGCCTTGGCGTAAGTGGGAAGGAGCTGCGGAACCTCGAGCGACGAGAGGATTCGGATCGCCTTGCGCCGCACCTTGGCATCGGGATCTTTCTCGAGTTGATCGATCAAGTCGCTCACCGTCACCTTGGTTTCCGCAGGCTGACCCTTCTGCGCCCCCTCGATCTTGTCGATGAGCGCCTTGACGCGGTCGCGATCGATCCGCGCCGCACCGCTCGAATCGCCGTTCGGCGCCTTGTCGAGGATCATCTGCAGCGACGACTTCGCTTTGTCGTAGTCGCCTTTTTCGTAGTACGCGCGACCCGCGAGGTAGGCCGCGAAGAACTCGTCCGGCTTCTTCGCGAGGATCGATTCGCAGGTGGCGATCGCTCCGTCGAAGTCACCCGTGTTGCGCTGCGCGTCGGCCGCGTAGTACGAGGCCTCGTAATCGCCGGGTTTCAAGCCTTGAGCCAACTTGAACTCCGCGATCGCGAGGTCCATCTCCTTCCGCGCGAGCCGGCATTGGCCGATGAGGAGCCGGGCTCCGTAGTACTCCGCCGAGTCCTTGGGGATCTTCAGGAGCTCGTCGATCGCTCGTGGATAGTCCTTTTGGTTGTAGAGGATGCCGCCCAGGGTGACGCGCGCGTGATCGAATTTCGGGTTCGTGGCGAGCGCCGCTTCCAGTGCCTTCAAGGCGAGGTCCGGCGCGCCCTTCTTCATGTGGTAGATGGCGAGACCTTCGTGGGCGAAGGCGTAGTCCGGCTGCGCGACGAGCGCGCGCTCGAACTCCGCGCGTGCGGCTTCGAGGCGGTCGAGCTTGCCGAATAGTCGACCGAGGAGGTAGCGCGACGACGGATCCTCGCGTTGCGTCAGCCGAAGTTGGTAGCGTCGCACGAGATCGTCGCCGCGCCCTGCTTCGACTTCGCGCTCCATCTCGACGAGGGCGTCTCGGACTTCCGCTTCCCAAGCGGCAAACTGCTTGTCGCGACGGGTCGTGCCGAGCGCCGCCTCCGCGTCTCGAAGGGCCTTGCCTGCGGCCGGTTTCTCGTCGTCGCGCGCGAATGCCGGTGCAGCGGCGAGGCCGAAGACGAGAGCAAAGACGGTGAATCGGCTCCGCGGCGAAGACGATGAGGACATCGCGTACTCCCTTTTCCAGCGAGGCCGCAATATATCACGCCGCATCCGTGGAACAACCGAAGACGACCGAGACGTCACGTCCGCAAGCGCGCGAGGTCCTCGAAAAAACGGGGATAGCTCTTCGACACGCAAGCGACGTCGCGCACCGTGACTCCCGGCGTCACGAGGCCGAGCGTGGCGAAGCTCATGGCGATGCGATGGTCCGCGTACGTCTCGACCTCTCCACCGTGGAGCGTCGCGCCGCCGCGAACTTCGAATCCGTCGTCGTGCGGCGTGGCATCGGCCCCGAGACGTCGCAGCTCGGCAACGATCGAATGGATGCGATCCGATTCTTTGATACGCAGGTGCCCGACGCCGCGGACGCGCGTCGTCCCGATCGCGCATGCGGCCACGATCGCCAGGGTCGGCGCCACGTCCGGCAGATCCGCGAGATCCGCATCGATCGCACGCAGTTCCGTACCGCCCTCGAGCGTGACGCCGTCGGTTTCTCGACGAACGCGGGCACCCATGCGCTCGAGGAGGTCGACGAATCGTGCGTCGCCTTGCGCCGAGTCCGGATGCAGCCCTCTCACCGTTACGCTTCCGCCCGTGATCGCCGCGGCAGCGAAGAAGTACGACGCGCTCGACCAGTCGCCCTCGACGACGTAACGGCGCGCTCGGTAGCTCTGCGGCGCTGGAACATGAAAACGACGATCGCCCTCGCGCCTCACCGAGATGCCGAACGCTCGTTGCACGTCGAGCGTGAGCTCCACGTACGAGCGTGATACGAGCGGGCCTTCGACTTCGATGTCGACCGGTGCGGCGGCGCACGGCGCGGCGAGAAGGATTCCGGTGAGGTACTGGCTCGACTGATTGCCCCGGAGACGGGTCGATCCACCTCGAAGTCCGCCTCCGGCGATCCAAAGCGGCGGGAAACCCTCCCGGTTCTCGTAGCGCACGTCGGCGCCGAGCGTCCGCAGCGCGTCGACGAGATCGGCGATCGGTCGCTCCTCCATGCGCTCGTCCCCGACGAGATCGAACGGCCCGGACCCGAGCGAAAGTACGGGCGCGAGGAAGCGCATCGCCGTGCCGGCGTTCCCGACGAAGAGCGGCGAATGCGGCGGGCCGAACCGCCCTCCCGAGCCCTTGATGGCGAGCGTCGTGCCGCCCGACTCGCGGGCAATGCCGATGCCGACGTTTTCGAGCGCATCGAGCAGATGTCGCGAATCGTCGGCGACGAGCGCGTTCTCGAGGAGGGAGTCGCCGTCTGCGAGAGCCGCGGCGAGGATCGCGCGCTGTGTGAGCGACTTCGAGCCCGGAACGCGCACGGTTCCGGAGACGGGCCGCGGGCGCGGCGTCATGCTCGCGTCGCGCGCGTCGCGCCCTTCGGACCGAGGAGCATGTAAGTGGCGCTGCCGCTGCCGACGAGTTCCCCGGCGCCGTTTCTCACGTGCACGTCGCCGACGGCGATCGACTTCCCTTTCTTCAAGATTCTCGCTTCGGCTCGCGCGACGTCGCCGTCGCGAACCGGAGCGAGGAAGTTCGTTTTCATCTCGATCGTCGTGATTTCGTCGCCGGGCGTCACGAGGCTGTAGAGTGCAAACGCGACCGCGGAATCGACGAGCGTCGCGAGCACGCCGCCATGCATCACGCCGTAGCGTTGCTTGAGGTCGTCGCGCATCCGCACGGTCAGCGTGCAGGTCCCCTCGGCGACGTCGTCGATCGCCATGCCCAGGAGGCGAGGGAAGTTCACGGTCTCGAAGTGCCGGCGAAGCGCTTGCTCGCGCTCCGCCGAGAGTCGTCGAGGCTTCGTCATCGTCGTTGGTTCTCGGTTCATTCCACCGATCGGACGCGCAGTCGTTTTACGCGACATCGTCGTTGGTTCTCGGTTCGTTCCACCGATCGGACGCGCAGTCGTTTTGCGCGACATCGTCGTTGGTTCTCGGTTCATTCCACCGATCTGACGCGCAGTCGTTTTACGCTACAATAAGGCGCACGAAAACCCGGGAAAGGAATAGGGATCGTCCATGTCGACGTCAATCTTGTTGTCTGCACACCTGATCGTCTCGATCGTCGGTGCCGGCGACCGTTTCTTCGCCGGCGAGAAACCCGTACCGACCATCGATGCCATCGGCGCCCCCGAGCCGATCGTTGCCCGCATTCGCGAGATCGAAACCGAGCTCAAACCGATGGCTGGCCGCCTCACGTTCTTCTGGTCGAGCACGCCGGCCGATCTGCTCTTCGTGACCACGCTCGACTCGAGTGCCGCCGTGCCTCACTTCAAAGAGGCGATCGCCGCGTACACGTCCCTTCGGTCGATGATCCTTCCGTCGGTCGAGTCGCCTTCGCCGCCATCCGATCCCAACGACTCGACGCCATGGCAGCCGATCACGCTCACTGCGCCGACGACGGTCGTTCATCTCGGCGAGGCATCGTCGATCCGCCTCGAGACGTCTCCCGTCCAGAACCGCTCGCGCGAGCCGATCCCCGGCGCCCTCTTCGACGTCGAGTGCACGCAGATGCAAACGGTCATCCCCGACGCGGACGACGTTCGGCCGGGATACCAGCTCAAGACCGACGCGGACGGCGTCCTCTCGGTGCCGCTCACGCCGCCGAAGGTCACTCAGGCGCACATCGCGCGCATGCGCGTCACCGCGGTCGCCAATCCGCGCGTGACCGCCGAACTCGAGCTGCACCTGACGTTCTCGAACTCGCCGCACTTCCTCACGGTCTTCCTCGTGCGCGACTCCGAGGAGGAGTACTTCGCGGTTCTCGATTACCTCGTCCGTCTCTATCCGCAGGGAAACGCCTGGGCGAGCCGGCCCGACGACGCGAAGCAGTCCGCGAAGAAGCGCTCGGCGTACTTCTTCGCGTACCCCGAATCAATCGTGCTTCCCGATCGCGCCCACGCAAAGAAGGACGAGAAGTGGGTGACGAAGAACCAGATCGTCCACGAGATCGCCCATCCCGTCCTCTACGAGTACTTCGGCCCCCTGCCGCACTGGCTGGAGGAGGGAATCGCGTGGGACCTCGAGGACTCGCTCACGCACTCGGTTCGCGCGTTCTGTGGATTCGAGGGTTTCGTTTACGACGCCGACAACGTCGGATGGATGCAAAAGCTCCACGGAGTGGAGTCGCCCGCTGATCTGAAGCTCGTCGACGTCTTCGACTACCACGGCGAGGCGACGTCGAAGCGTCCGAACGGAACGAAGGGCGAGTCGACGTTCGACGTGATCAAGTACGCGAAGTCCCTGGCGGTGGTCCGATGCCTCGAAGCGAACCCGTCGCGCACCAAGTTTCCGAAGTTCCTCGATGCGGTCGCCAACGAGTGGCGATCGAAAGGGCAAATCGGCGGCGCTCGCCAGCTCGAGATCCTGAAGGAGCAATTCGGAGGAAACGTCGAGGCGAGCATCGTTGCCTATATCAAGCAGCAGCTCGGCGGCGGCGGGAGCCGCTGACCGGGCACTCGAGGGAGCCGCAGCTCGCCGGCGGCAGAAGCCGCCGACTCGCCGTCAGAAAAAGGCGAAACGAATTCGCATCGAGTCGATCGCCGGCAACTCGTCGACGAGCGGCGGCGGATCGCCGAGCAGGAACTCGACTCGGAAGCGGACGAAGCGTCGGCCCCACACGTCGGTCGGATCCGTTCGGAATCCCGTACGCGTTCCGAGGTCCGGCATCCCCGGCGAGGCCGGGTCCTCGTGAGCGCCCTCGAATGCGATGCGGACACGCACGCCCGGCGCGAGCGATCGGGCGAGCACGAGATCGGTGCCGGCGCTCGTCAGCTCGCCGGTCCTCGGGTCCGTCGTGTCGAAGGCAAACCGAGGGTTGCTGACGAACGTGTCGAAGAACCGCGAAACGGCTACGGGCGCGAACGCGCCGGCGGTCACGAACCGACCGAGATCTCGCGACGTGTCGAACGACGGAAGGATGCGCGTGTCGCCGTCGAGGAGAGGGAGCGCGTTCGGATTTTCGATGCGCACGCGTCCCGGCGAGCCCGCACCGCCGTTTCCCGAGATGCCGAGTCGCGATCGACCGCCGGCGCCGCCCGAAACGTCGAGCGTCCCGCCGCGCAGATCGACGGATCGTCCTCGAACGAGGATGGCGCCGCCGCTTCCGCCCCCGCCGCCCGCGCCCTGCCCCGCATCGCCGCCGCGACCCCCTCGCGCCAGGATGGCTCCGCGAACGATGACGTCTCCCGCCGCCACCACGAGAATCGCGCCGCCGCCGCCGCCCGCACCGCCGCCGCCGTCGTTCGGTCCCGTTCCGAAATCGTCGTCGCACGCGCCGCCGCCGCCGCCGGAGCCTGCGAGCAGAAGCCCTGTGGTCGGGTCGAGCGACGATCCGCCGTAGGTCGTCCCGCCGAGACCGCCGCCGCCGCCGTCGCCAGAGTCGCCGAGCGTGAGATACCCTCCGCCGCCACCACCGCCGGGTGCGCCGCCGGTGCGTCCTTGATCGATGCCGCCGGCGCCCGCTCCGCGGCCCGTCCCTGCGACACCGCTGATCGCGGTCGTCGCGGAGGCCGGACATCCGCCGCTTCCGCCCGCCCCGCCGCCGGCGTTGCCGACGCCGCCGGGTGCGCCCGCCTCGTCGCTGTCCGCGGTGACGGTCGAACCGTCTCCGCCGTCGAGGATCAGACTCCCCTCGATCACGGCATCGGTCGCACTCCGTAGCACGAGCGGACGGCTTCCAACGATGTGGACCGTCACTCCCACGGGAACGTGCACGTCATGGAACTCGAGCACCGCGAGGTCTCCGCTGGGCAATCGATCGGCGTCGACCACGGCGTCGCTCGTCGGATCGAAGCCCCCTTCGACGCCCGAGCCTCCCGGGCCGTAGCCGCTCGAGAGGACTCCCGGCTCGACGTCGCCCCAGTGCGCGTTGGTGAGCACGGCGTCCGCGTTCGCGTCCGTGTCGAACGATTCCTCGATGCACGACGACTGAGGCGCCTCGTCTCCGGTGCGCCACTGGCTCGCGAACGGGCGAATGGGATTGCCGACGAGGTCGGTGATGTCGCCGAACGCCCGAACCTCGAGGATCGCATTCTCGGGAAGCGGCGATCGCGGGTGAATGGCGACCGAGACCGACAGGTTCGTTTGTTCGAGCACGAGGTCGACGGGGACTGCATCATCCCCCGCGAGATCTCGCGCGACGAGCGCGATCGAACGCGAAGTCACCGACGAGGGTCGAAGCGGCTCGCTGAAAAGGAGACGGAGCGTCGTCGGCACGTTGAAGGTGCCTGCGCGAATCGGCGTCGACGGCGGAGGAACCGACGACGCGGGATTCGTACCGACGACTCGCGGCGGACCGAAGGATGGATCCTTGAAGAACGGAGGCATCGCGCTCGAGACGCGAAACGTCGTGTCGTACGTCGAACGGAGCGGACGGCCGGAGCGGCTGGCGAGCGTCAGCGCGATCGGAAATCCCGGAAGCTCGAGCCGATAGGTGCCGCCGGGATGGAATCCACCGTCCGATGCGTCGGCGAGCGCCGGGAGCTTGGGAAAGAACGTCAGGGTGTCGCCGTTGACGACGACGTCGCCTGGCACTTGGCGCGTGAAGTCGGGACCTTCGCGCACGCGAACGGTCGCGTCCTGGACCGTGGCCGCATCGATCGCCGATGTGAACCGGACGCGAACCTCTTGGTTGACCGGCAGTCCGTCACCGTCGGCGACGTTGACCGCGACGACCTCGAACGGACCTCCGTCTCCTCCGCCGCCACCCCCGCCGCATCCGAGAGCCAGCGCAACAAAAGCACTGGGAGCACCTTGCGGGCGCTCCCAATGCGAGACGTCATGATTGAATCGAATCCGGGACGGCTACGTTCCCTCACGCGTCTGGTACGCGAAGCTGATCGAGTCGATGATCGGCACGACCCCGGTGAACGGGTTGCCGTTCAACGTGATCTCGAACCGGATGAAGCGATGTCCATCCGCGATGTTGATGTCCGTCGAGAAGCCGGTCGCCGTGTTCGCGTCCACCTGCCCGCCCGAGGTCGCATCGGCACCTTCCCACGTCAGGACGAAGCAGCCGATCTGCTGATTCGGCAAGCACGCCCCTCCTCGGTTCGCGTCGAAGACGACGAGCGGTCGCGTGTAGTCCGGGTTGGTGATCGCCGAATCGTAGTAACGCGAAACGCCGAACGACTTCTTCGTCGCGAGCACGAACTGCTGGTGATAGAAGGTGTTTTCCGCGCAGCCGGGCGGATTCGCCGGCGGGCAAGCCGCCGTATCGTTGTTGTAGACGTCGTAGATGCGGCGCCCGGGAGTCGGCGCGGTCGACGTGTTCCTGAAGAGCTGGTAGGTGCTCGTATTCGGGTCGAGCGCGGGCGCCACGTTTGCCTCCCACACCACAGCCGAGGACCCCGAGTACTCGAAGTCTTGCGCGAACTGCGGCCAGGCCTGCCACTGCTGAGTCAGTTGGTTGCGCACTTCGTATGGGCCGGAATAAACCGTGGTCGGGTTGTTCGTGAAGCCCTGGAAGTTCACGTCGAACGTCGCTTGCAATCCCTGCGACACCGTCGACCGCGTGTGGCCGAGCTTCAGCGTGATCAGCGGGTAGATCGATGCGAACACGTAGTTCGACTTCGGTCCCCAACTCATCGAGATGAAGCTCTCGACGCCGGGCCCCGTGCTGCCGTTGTTGAAGTTGTCACGGAAGTAGAGCATCTGGAGCCGGTTGCCGGCCGAGGTGAGGGGCTGCGGCAAGTTGAACGTGCTTTCCGCATCGGCGACGGTCACCGTTCGGCGCGTGACGGGATTCCCCTCGAGGAATCCGTTCCCGGTCCATCGGGCCGTGTTCGGATGGAAGAAGTCGTTCGGGCTCCCGCGATTCGTCGTCGTCGAGAACGTCTCGTTGGTGACGAAGAAGTTCGGCTCGCCCGGCTTGTCACGCGTCGTGAAGTAGAAGACGAAGGGCTCGGTGAGGGGCTGCCCGCTGTCGTCGACGAGCGAATTCCCCGCAAGGTCCGTGAGATCCGGGCTCACCGAGAACTTCAACACGAACGGATCGCTCGTGCACAAGCGATCGCCGAGGCTGAAGAGCGGTTCGAACGTGAAGCTCGTTGCGTCCGGGCTCGGCTCGATGTTCCCGAGGATCGGCGCGCCGAGCGGGGGCAACGCACACGACGGGTTGTTCGGGTCCCCTGCCGGCGGATTGAACTCGGGCGGCTTGACGAGGGTGAACGTCGTGAACGGGTTGAACCGGCCCGGGTCCATCGCCTCGCTGAACTGAACGGTGATGCGGATGCTGGTCGGATCGAAGAGGGGCAAGCTCGAGGGCACGTTCGGATCGCCGAAGAAGCTGCCACCCGGGACGATTCGCTCCGGGAAGATGATCGGGTCTCCGACGATGCGCGGGGAGATGCCCGGGTCTTCCGGCAGGAACGAGTTGTTCGTCATGAAGCTCGCCGAGAACGTGTTGGCGAGAGGGCTGCCGTTGCGGCTCCTCATCGAGAACGGGCTGTTCGCGATCGCAACCACGTGATACTGCGTCGAAGCGAGCAGTCCAACGCCGTTGATCGGCGGGTCGTTGGGCGGGTTGTAGTCGTTTCGGTCATCGAGCAGAACCGTCGGGTAGAACGTGAGCTGGTTCCCGTTCACGACGACGCGACCTTGAACGACGTCGAGCCCAGATCGGATCTGGAAGCCATCCACGCTCACGCTCTGCGGATCGATGGACGTGGAGAACGTGAAGGTGAGCGGCTGGTTTCGGGAGACGTCGGTCCGCTCATCTTGTTCGAATGCCACCAGTTCGAGCGGACCTCCGTTCGAGACCCCGCTCGAACCGCCGCCGCCGCCACCGCCGCCGCAACCCGTGAAGGTGGCGAGCGGAATGGCGAGCGCAGACAGGCAGCCCGTGACGACGACAGAGTTCCGGAAACGGCGCATGGCGTAGACCTCCCGGTTACCTCTTCTCATGAAACGATCCCGCGCGTGCATTTCGACGCGCCGAGGCATCTTAAGTTGAGCGTGAAGAGAGTCAAACCATTTCCTCGCTCGGAGAATGAGACGGCGAGGGCGGACCCGCAAGGGCCGTGCCGGGACCGACCCGGCCGCCTTGCGGCAAGCGCACGGGGCCACTCGAGCGATGTGGCAACACTCTTTCGTGCGACTTGGCTCGAAGCCCCTGTCGCGTCGCGGTCACGTCCCACCGCAAGTCCGAAAGGCAAAGCTGATCGCGTCGATCGCGGGAACGACACTCGAGAACGGATCGCCGTCGAGCTGCACTGCAAAGCGAATGAATCGACGGCCATCCGCGTCATCGATCGCGTCGGAGAAGCCGGTACTGGTTCGAAGATTCGGTCGTCCGACCCCGTCCGGATCCGCGCCCTCCCAGGTCACCCTGAAACAGGGCGTCGTCGATGGCTCTCCCGAGCACGGTGTTCCGCGGGTCGGGTCAGACACGACGAGCGGACCCGAGTAATCCGGGTGCGAAACGCCGGTGTCGTAGAACGGCGAGACGATTCTCGAACGCTTCTGCGCGAGAACGAACTGTTGGAAGTAGTGCGTGTTCTCGCCGCCGGTCGGACTCGTCATCGTGTCACGCCGAGCACCCGGTACGTCGAAGATGCGGCGGTGCGGAGTGAAATTGCTGGAGGCATACCGGAACGCCTGGATGTTCCCGCCACCCGGATCCACGTTGGCTTCCCACACGATGCTGCTCTGGCCGGAGTACTCGAACGGGCGCGTGAACGCCGGCCAGGGGAAGTACCCGACGTTCAGGAGGTTTGGGACCGAGTAGCTTCCGTCGTAGACGGTCGTCGGATTGTTCGGGCCGAAGCCGGCATAGTTGTCGTCGAAAACAAAGCTGAGACCGTTCGGATCGCCGACGGTCAAGAGCGAGTGGCCGAGCCTCAAGGTCACGCGCGGATAGGTCGCGGCAACGAGGAAATTGCTGATCGTCGGAGGACGCCAGCTCATCCCGATGATGGATGCCGGTTCCGGCGGCTGGCCGTTCGGGAAGTTGAAGTCGGAACGATAGTAGAGCATCTGCAATCGATTCCCCGTCGGCGTGAGCGGCTGAGGCAGAAGACAGTAGATGGGGCACGGCGCAGCCTCCACCCCCTCGACGGCAACGGTGCGGCGCGTGACCGGGGCACCTTCGAGCACTCCATTGCCGACCCAAAGTGCGGGATGCGCGTTCGCGGGATCGATCGCGTCGGCCGGAATCGCGTGATCGAATCCCTCGCTCACGATCTGGTAGTTGGGCTCACCGGGCTTGTCTCGCGTCGCGAAGTGGAAGACGAGCGGCGCCGCAAGTAGCTCGCCATCGGCATCGGCGAGCGGATTGCCCGAGAGGTCCGTGAGCGACGGGCTCACCGCAACGCGAAAGACGAACGGCTCGGTCGTATCGGGTCGGTCGCCCAGCGAGAGCAACGCGCGAAACGTGAACTGCGTGGAATCTCCGCTCGATTCGATCGCCCCGAGAAGCGGTTGGCCGAGGCTCGGCACCTCGCAGGAGGCGCCCGCATCGCGAGGCGTGACGTTCGTCAGCGTGAACGTCGTGAGGGCCGAGAACCGTCCTGGGTCCATCGGCTCGCTGAATCGCACCGTGAACGAAACGTTCGTCGGATCGAGCAGTGGAAGCGACGCCGAATCGCTCGGATCGCCGAACAGGTCGCCGCCGGGAGCGATAGGGAGCGGATCGAAGGTGGGAGCGCCGACGAAGTGCGGAGGAACCGAAGGAAACTCGACGGCGAACCGAGCGCTGGTGGTGAACTGAGCGCGAAGCGGTTGTGCAAGCGAACTCCCGCGGCGCGATCGGAGAGAGAACGGACTGTTGGCGAGCGCAACGACGCTGAACCGCGTGGATGCCGAGAAGCCGAGCGCGTTGATCGGCGGTGCGTCCGCGCGCACGGTGTCGTCGCGATCGCCCGGTAGCACGGTGGGAAAGAATCGAAGCGTATTCCCATCGACCTCGATGCGGCCCTGCACGACGTCGTTGCCCGAGCGGACCTGGAGCCCGTCGACCGAGACGCTGTCGCGATCGATCGGCGCGCTGAACGTGAACGTGAGCGGTTGGTTCCGCGCGACGTCGGTTCGACCGGCTTCGTCGAAGCTCGCGACTTGGAACACGCTCGACTCGCCCTCGCTCGCGGCGCTCCCTCCGCTCCCTCCGCCGTTGCAGGCGGAAAGCGCAGCGAGTGCGGCGACGGCAAACGGGACGTCGAGGGCGAGGCGATGGCGGACGGCGAGCATCGGAGCACCTCTTTCGTCCGGCATGTGGGGAGGATGACGAGCGCGCATCAGCCGGGGGAGCGCGCGACGGGGCTTCTTCTCACAGGTTTCGCTCTCGGCAGCGTCGTTCGAGAGCGGTCGATCGGGCCGAAGTGCAACCGTCGTGCCGCGACGGAAGTTCAGTCCGCGAGTCGGAGATCGTGGAGGACGCCGCGCGACGCAACGAGGACGACACGCCCTCGAAGGGGTTCGCCGACGAATGGGCAGTTGCGACTCTTCGAATGGAGTGCTTGCTGCGCGATGACCACGGGAGCGTCGGGATCGATCGCGGCGATCGAAGCCTTCGCCCCGACGCGCAGCCGCCCATCGTCCGAGCCGAAGAGAATCTCGCGCGGCCGAGTCGACAATCTGCGCACGAAGTCGGACGCGTCGAGAATGCCGCGGTGCACGAGATGAGTCAGGACGACCGGCACGGTCGACTCCAGTCCGATCACGCCGAACGGTGCGGTCTCGAGACCGCGCGCTTTCTTCGCCGGCGAATGCGGTGCGTGGTCCGAGGCGATGCAATCGATCGTGCCGTCGACGAGGCCTTCGCGCACGGCGAGGACGTCGGCGTCCTCTCGAAGCGGCGGGTTCATCTTGAAGTTCGGGTCCGCGCCCGCGAGCCGCTCGTGCGTCAACGTCAGGTGGTGAGGCGTGACCTCGGCGGTGACGGCGAGCCCGCGTGCCTTCGCGCGGCGAATGCGATCGACCGAGCCGGCAGTGCTGACGTGCGCGACGTGCAGCCTTGCCCGTCCGCGCGCGAGGGAATCGAGGATGGCGATGTCGCGCTCGACCATCCCCCACTCCGCCTCTGAGGGGATCCCGCGCACTCCGAGCTGTGCGGAAACCGATCCCGCGTGCATGCAACCGCCGGTGAAGAGCGAGGGCACTTCCGCGTGCTGGATCACGATGCGCCCGAGCGACCCTGCACGTTCGAGCGCCGCGCGCATGTGAGCCTCGTTTGCCACCGGCTTGCCGTCGTCGCTGAACGCGATGGCGCCCGCACGAGCCTGCGCTTCGAAGTCGACGAGCGTTTCGCCGCGGAGGCCGCGAGTCACCGCGGAGACCGGGTGCACGTCGATCGGCGCGCGACGCGAGGCGGCGACGACGCGCGAAGTCACGTCGGGCTCGTCGATCGTGGGGTTCGTGTTCGCCATGCAGGCGACGCCGGTGAATCCACCATGGAGCGCGCACCGAGATCCGGTCTCGATCGTCTCGTCCTCCTCGAAGCCGGGCTCGCGAAAATGCACGTGCATGTCGAACAAACCGGGGACGATCCACCAACCCCTCGCATCGTAGGTGACGCCGCGCCAACCGGCCGGCACCTCGACTTGGTTCGCGATCGCCTGGATCGTCCCGTTCTCCACCAACACGTCGCGCACCCCATCGATTCCCGCGGCCGGGTCGATCACCCGACCGCCGGAGAGGAGAAACGTGGACGTGGGACGCTCGTCCGTCACCGCTCGATCTCCGCCAGGTCCGCGGGCTCGAAACCCGCGCGCTTTGCTTCGTCGACCGAGCCGAAAATGACGAGGTTTTCGAGATGGATCTTCGCCGAGTGGGGAGAGTCGAATCGATGGAAGACGCGTTCGTGACGGGAGGCGACCCAGCGCGGCTCGACGAGGAAGTCGCAGAAGGCGCAACGCAATCGAAGCGGCCGGCGTTCGAGCACGTGGAACTCCGGGGTCAGATAGCCGAGTTCGGTCGCGGTGATGCATCCCGGGCTCGGACAGTGCAGCCCGACGTCGCTGCGGTAGAGCGGCGGCGCAGCACGGCGCTTCGCACTCTTCTCCACGACGACGAGATCCTTGAGCCCGAGGACATGCGCGAGGATGGCCATGCGCACGGGCACGCCGCGCTCCACCTGCGTGAAGTAGCGTGCTCGCGGATCGTCGTCGACTTCGCACGCGATCTCGTTGACGCGAGGAAGAGGGTGGAGCACGAGTGCGTTTCGAAATCGGTTCTCGGAGAGCAGGGCGAGATCGATGACGGGAAGGTCGCCGACGGCCTCGCCTTTGAGACGTTCCTTCTGCACGCGCGTGACGTAGAGAACGTCCACGTGCGCGAGGCGCCGCTGAATCGCCGACCGGCGCTCGGCATTCGAGAAGAGATCCGGTTGGAACGGACGACCGGCGGTGAGCAACAACCCTTCCGTCTTCTCGAACGCGCCCTTCAAGTCCGCCGGCGTGAGTTTCACCGGGAAGCACCCGAAGTCGGTTTCGAGCCGGCGCACGACGTGATGCGGCAGCTCGAGCCCCTTCGCGGGAAGGCAGACGATGTCCGCACCGAAGCGCGCGAGCGCGTACGCGAGAGAGTGAACCGTGCGGCCGTAGCGCAAGTCGCCGGTGAACGCGACGCAGAGTCCGTCGAGCTTTCTCTTGTCCCGCGCGATCGTGTAGAGGTCGATGAGCGTCTGCGTCGGGTGCTCGCGTCCACCATCGCCCGCGTTCACGATCGGGACGGGAGAGTATCGAGCAGCGACACGCGAGGCGCCTTCGCGCGGATGTCGCAGCACGACGACGTCGCCATAACGGCCGACCACGCGCAGGGTATCCGCGAGGCTCTCGCCCTTCGCGGCGGAGGTGTCGTCCATGTTCGGGCAACTCTGGTAAGAGCCTCCCAGGCGCAGCATCGCCGCCTCGAACGAGAGGCGCGTGCGCGTCGACGGCTCGTAGAAGAGGGTCACGAGGATGAGCCCGCGGGCGAGATCTCGAACGGCCTTGCGATCGGCCGCCATCTCGTCGGCGAGCGTGAAGAGCCCCTCGATCTCGGCGTTGGTCAGGTCGTCTATCGAGACGAGGTCTCGTTTGCGCGTGGCGGACATGGCGCGAAGACGTTACTTCGCGGCGCGCCGCCGGCTCAAGGGAAAACGCCGCGAGGGCGGAAGTCAGAGCCCGTCCCGAATTCGCTGCCGAGGAGCAAGCCGAGGCCGCCGGGAGCGCCGGACGCGAGCACTTCGAGTGCTCGGACCTGGCGCTCGTTGAACGGCGCTGGCTCGTCCGCGCGAGGCGGCGGCTCCGCGAGGCCGAGTGCGCGGCACACGTGATCGCGAAGGTCGTCGAGCCCTTCGCCCGTCACCGCGGACGTCCTCACCGGGATCTCGAGGTCGCACTCGAGCCGCCACGGCCGATCGCACTGGGTGGCGGCGAGGATCGTCGTGCCGGCGCTCGTCGCGAGATCCACGATCCGGCGATCGTCGTCGTCGATCGGCTTCGACGAATCGAGCAGGACGACTCGAAGGTGGGCCTCGCGCGACGCGAAGAGGCTTCGCTCGATCCCTGCGCGCTGGATGCGATCTCGCGGCACCTCGACTCCCGCAGAATCCACGATCCGGATCGGATAGCCGGACGCGACGATCATGCCGTCGAGGAGATCGCGCGTCGTTCCGGGGACGGCGCTGGTGATCGCGCGATCGCGCCCGAGAAGCGCATTGAACAGGCTGCTCTTTCCGACGTTCGGGCGGCCGAGCAGCACGATCTCGCGCGGAGACACGAGAGCAATTCCGCGAGGCGCGCGCGCCAGGAGCGCGCGCACGGCGCTCGGGTCCGCGGCCGCCGCGCACGCGGCCCGCGTGAGCGTTCCTTCGAATGCGCCGAGCAAGAAGATCGCTGCCTCGAGCGATGCCGCGCGAGGCAGCGCTTCGATCGCGTCGACCCGAACGTGATCGATTCCGGCGTACGGCGCGACGCAACGCACGAGTTCTGTCGGCGACGACTCGCGCGCTCCCGCATCGACGAAGAGTTTGGTGATCGCGCGCACGGACGCCCGGCCGCCGTGTCCCGACACTTCCACGGCTTCGACGCCGAGGTCGTCGTCGCGCCGCACGCGCACGAGAACCTCGTCCACGATCGCGCCGGCCTGGCCCTCTTCGCGCAGCCAACCGTATCGAACGGAATCGGGCTCGAGGTCGCCGGGCTTCGCGCCGTGGAATCGCGACGCCACGACCCCACGCGCGCCGCGACCCGCGACGAGGACGACGCCGATCCCGCCCGAGAACGGGGCCGTCAGGACGGTGACGACGAGTTCCACGAGCGTCGCGCCCTGGCGCGGTAGATCGACAGCACACCGCGAAGCACCAAGTCCGGGACGACGCGGTGCTTCGTGCGGACGAGCGGCGACAGCGTGCGGGCATCACCGCCGGTGAGGAACACCGCCGGCTCGAAGTCGAGCGGCCGCGTGCACTCCTCGACGAGCCGGTCGACGAGCCCCGCAGTCCCGGCGAGGACGCCGAGCGCGATGCCCCCGTGCGTCGATCGTGCCGGCGCCGCCGGGGCGCGCGCGGGGCGTACCGAGGGAAGGAGCTGTGTTCCGTTCGCGAGCGCGCGCGACGCGAGTCCGAGTCCCGGCGCGATCGCGCCCCCGAGGAATTCGCGCGACGGAGAGCCCACGTTCACCGTGATCGCGGTTCCGCAATCGACGACGATGCAGCCGGGCGGCGAGAGGTCCAGGCCACCGCACACGCCGGCGACGCGATCCGCGCCGACGCTCTTCACGGGGCGATAACGGATCGCAACGTTGGGACGAAGCTCGACACCCACGCGAGCCAAACGCACTCCGCGGGCGCGGAGCAGGCGCGTGACGCGCCGCTCGACCGCGGGGTTCACGCCGCAAGACGCAGCCGATCCCGGTCGCCACCGAGCGACGAGAGCGCCGATGCGCGCGTCGAGAGCGTCCGCCTCGACGCGGATCGCGACGGCCGTCGAGAGAACGTCGTTCGCCGCGCACGCCGCGCGCACGGACGTGTTTCCGAGCGAGAGGACGAGGAGCGAGGAGCCGCTACCTCGCATGGTTTGTCGCCGGGGCAATCCGCGAGCGGCTCACGGAATCGTCACCCAGATCGGGCTCGACCACGCGGTTTGTCCGTCCGCCTGCTGAACGCGCACGGTGTACGCGTGCGTCTGGCCGGGCGCTGCTCCATCGTCCACGACGGTCGCGTCGAAGCGGCCCGCGCCGCCGGAGAGGCGCGCGATTTCCTCGGTCCCATCGCGAAGAACCGTGACGTCTTGGATGGGCTCGACGCCGAACGCACGCACGCGAACCCGCGGCGGGCCGCTTGACGTCGTCTCCTCGCCCATCGCCGCGTGCCCGACGCGGACGTCGAGGAGGATGCGGGCGCCGGTCGTCCCGTACGTCCGACGCGCCCAGAGTCCATCCCAGATCGAGCCTCGCGAAAGATCGTCCGCGGCGACGGCCATGACACCGTTCCAACTGTATCGGACGCCGTCGCCGAGGTCGGCGCCGGTGCTCGTGCCCGGCATCGCGAGATGGTTGTCGGCATCGGCGACGATGCCGAAGCGATATCCCTGCGCGATCGCGTCGCGGACGAACGTTCCCGCGGCGGCGGGCCATTGATCCGAGCTTTGCCCGTGGAAGACGAGCGGGTTGTCGAAGTACTCGGACGCGCCGTGCCACGAGTAGATCTCGACGAGTCTTTGGTTCGCGTCGTCGAGTTCGCTCCCCCACGTGAAGCCCTCGAGGTGCCACGCCGGGTGGTGAACGATGAGGAGCGCGGGGAGCCCGCGAACTCGCTGCTCCAGGAAGGCGAGGCTCGTCGCCACGACGCACGAGCGATCCCCGCCGACGCGCTCGCAGAACGAGCACGCCGATGCCGTGTCGCGGAACACGACGTGGCGATGGCCCTCCGAGGCGTTCGTCCACTCGTAGGCCGGGAACGTGACGAAGCGCCCCGGCTCGTCGTATCGGTCCGCCAGCTCGAGGAGCCGGCTCCAGTCGAACGTCCGCTCGCGGCAGTGCTCGCTGATGGCGACGAAGTCGAGACCCGATGCGCGGCTCGCGAACGCCAGGGCGAAGCGCGACGTCTGCGTCGAGTGCCCGCCGACGGCGCTGTGGTTGTGGAGTTGTCCGAAGAAGAGGTGCGGCGCGCGCGGGCGACCGACGACGATCGGGTTGCTCCGGCCGAACACGCCCGGGCTTCCCTCGATCTCGGCGGCGATGCGATGGATGCCGGGCGAGCGAAGCGTGGCTTCGACCACGCGCACTCCGCGGTCGCGCGGCTCGAACTGGACGGGAGCCGGGAGCGTCGCTCGCGGATCCGTCGAGCGGAAGACGACGCGCCCCGCGAACGACTGCACGAGCCACCGGTTGTCGAGCGGGCCGGTGCCGCCCTCGATCGCTCGCACCGTGAGCCGCACGACCGAGCCGTCGGCGCCGCCAACCGGCGTCGCGGGCGCGATCACGTCGAACGAGTCCACCCGCGTCCCGGACACGCGCAGCCTCGGTGCGGGGTGCGACGACATCGCGTATCGGCCGTCGCCGTCGGCATCTTCTTCGATCTGGAGATCGCTCGAGATTCCGATGTCGGGGATCCGATAGCCGGGGCTTCCCTGCGACCGATCGCCGAAGGTGACAATCACGCAGTCTCCGGCGGCGAGAGACGCGGCCGAGCGAACGATCACGCCGTCGAACGCGCCCGGAAGTCCTCGAGGGAGAACGTCGAGCGCCGGCCCCGACGCCGCTCGTGCCGTCACGAAGTTCGGCGCGGTGCCGTCGAGCGTCTGCATCGGCGGCCAGCGGTATCGCAGGAGATCGCCGGCGACGACGCGCGTTCCCTCGACGAACCCCTCGTAGACCGCGACGCTGCCTCCGGCGACCCAGTCGTGCTCGAGCGGAATCCGCAATTCGAACGTCGTGAATCGCGGGTTCTCGCACAGGCTCGCATCCGAATGGCGACACGGCCCCGCGGGGAAGAGGTCGGGGACGACTCGCGGCGCCATCGACGCGCCCGGCGCGGCTCGAACGGTCGACCGCTGGCGCGTGGCGACAAGGGCCGCAAGGGCGACGGCCAGGGCGATTGCAATGACGGCGATTCGACGGAGGGGCGGCATAGATGTCGCCCATGATACTCGCTCGGGGCGCTACTTCGGGATCTGATACGTGAGCGTCATCGGCTTTCCCTTGCGCTCGATGTCGACGCGCACGCTTTGAAGGCGGTCCTGGTTGTCCTTCACGTAGTTGATCAGCTCGGTCTTCGACGAAACCGGCGTTCCGTTGATGCGCTTGATGAGATCGCCCTCCTGTAGCCCGCGCTGCGCGAGGAGCGAATCCGACTGGATGTGGTCGATCTTCATCCCGTCGTTCTTGTGCGTCTTCTCGTTCGTGTAGGTGCTGACTTCGGCCTGATCGAGGAGGTCCTTCGCGGTGTCGCGGATCTTGTCGCGCTCCGCGGCCGAAATCTGCCACACCCCGGGCTTGACCTCTTTCGTTTCGGTCACGTTCGGGTCCCCGCCCGGAATGCGGCCGACCGCGGGTACGGCCCCGGCTGGACCTCCGAACGGTTGGTCGTCCTCGGACTCGACGAGGTCTCCCTCGCCGGCAGGCGCGTTCTTCGGCTTCTTGCCGCCGCCGAGGATGCTGCGCGTGATCGCGTCGAGGTTACGAGTGATCGACATCGTGACCACCTTGCCGTCGTAGTTGAACTTCACGCACTCGGGCTCGGGCGCGGGGATGATCTCGGCGACGGTCGCAGTCGGCGAAATGTCGGGGATGTCCTTTCCGAGATCGACCTTCTGCTGGAGCTGGACGCTGGGGTTGTCCGGCGCCTTCGTCTTCTTGTACTCGATGATGACCGTCGGGCCGATGATCGCGCGAAGCACGATCTGGTCCTCGAGCGGCGGCGTCGTCGGGGCGACATGGGCCTCCGGAGTTACCGGGACGACTGGGGGGAGATCTCGAATGTTCACGTCCCAGATCGCCTTGTACTCGTCGATCCCCTTCGTGCCCTTCGCCGGACCCTTGCGCGCCTTGCTCTGCGCTTCACGCGCGATCGCGTCGAGATCGGAGAGTCGATCGGCCTGCACGCTCCGGCTCTTGATGACGAACAGGGCTACCGATCCCAGGATGGCGAGGGTCAAGAGTCCGTTCAAAGACCACAGGAGGGTCTTCACCATGCGAACCTTCATTCGACGGCTCCCTGCTCGTTGTCGGCAACGGCGGCCAGCGTTTCGATTCGAGACGAACGCGACGTCGAGCGCCGCGGTTTCGAAGCCGGGGATTATATCGCCCCGTCGAGGTGCTCGGCGAGACGTCACATGGGCGCGTGAGACGGCGGGCCGCTCGACCTATTCCCGTTCGTTCGGAATTTCGTCGCTCGCGCCGGCCGGAATCACCGGGGCGCGTGGTACTCGAGCACGATCGTCTTCCCTCGACGCAAGACCTCGACGCGAACGTCGTAGAGGCGATCGCCGTTGGACTTCACGTAGTCGATCAGCTCGGACTTCGACGAAACCGGTGTGCCGTTGATCCGCTGCACGAGGTCGCCTTCCCGAAGCCCGCGCTCGGCGATCAGCGATTTCGGCTCGATGTGATCGACGATCATCCCCTCGGCGCGCCGGGTGCGCTCGTTCACGTAGGTGGTGACCTCGGCATCCTCGAGGAGGTCCTTCGCCGAGTCGCGAATCCGGTCGCGTTCGTCGGCGGAGATCTGCCAGACTCCCGGCTCGACCTCCCGAGTCACCGCGACCCGCGTCCCGGATGCCACGGCGGCTTTCGACGAGCCCGTACGAGGTTCGCGACCCGCGGGCCGCGGCTGCAGTGACTCTCGATCGCGGCGCGTCGACGCCGTGCGATCGTCTCCGAAGCCCAAGAACGCGGCCGAGCACCACACCAGTCCTTTCACAAAGCGGATCATCACGTCTCGCCTCCCAACAGATCGACTTCACGCGCGTTTCGAATCGAGACGGCGCCGGCGGATCGAGAGCCGAGACTTCTATCGGCAATTCGATGTGGGCGACGACAACATCGGGAGGCGTCCAGTGAGCGGGGCTCAGCGCTGATCGATCGAGATCGGTTTGTTCGGGTTCGTCCGTCGTGCCGGCGCGGCGGTCCCTGGGTCAGACGGAAAGAATCGATCGTGAAGCACCGATTTGAGCCGATCGAGGTTCTTGCCGGTGTACGCCGACACGAGGATCACTTCCTGCCCGCATGCCGCCTCGAGTTCCACGACGGCTTCCTCGTAGCCCGGCATGTCGGCTTTGTTAGCGACCACGATCTCCGGCTGCTTCGAGAGCTTGTCGCTGTGGAGCGCGATTTCGTTTCGCACCATCTTCCACGCTTCTGCGGCGGGCACGAGCGCGAACGGCGAAACGTCGACCAGGTGCAAGAGGACGCGCGTCCGCTCCACGTGCCGCAGGAACTTGTCGCCGAGCCCGACTCCCGTGTGCGCGCCTTCGATGAGGCCCGGGAGATCCGCGATCACGAGCGTCTTGTACCGGTCCAATTCGAGGATTCCGAGCTGCGGCTCGATGGTCGTGAACGGATAGTCGGAGATCTTCGGGCGCGCAGCCGAGAGCCTGGATAGGAGCGTCGATTTCCCGGCGTTGGGCATGCCCACGATCCCGACGTCCGCGATCAGCTTCAGCTCGAGAGCGAGCCATCGCTCTTCACCCGGCGCACCGCGCTCGAACTGCCGCGGCACTCGGTTCACTGCGGACGCGAAGAATTTGTTGCCACGGCCACCGCGCCCGCCTCGAGCCACGACGATTTCGTCGCCCGAGTGAACGAGGTCCTTGATGACGAATTGGCGATCGCGATCCTTGACGATCGTGCCGACCGGGACGCGGATGGTGAGCGACGAACCGTTCTTTCCGTGGCAGTTGTTGCCGCCCCCGTCGCCGCCGTTCTGAGCGAACCAATCGGTTCGGTGGACGAGGTCCACGAGAGTGTTCTGGTCGGCCACGGCAAGGATGCGGACTTCGCCGCCGCGGCCGCCATCGCCGCCGGTCGGTCCGCCGAGCGGAGCGAATTTCTCTCGGCGAAAGGCGACGATTCCGTTCCCTCCCTTACCGCCCCTCACGTGGATCACAGCTTCGTCTTTGAACATGAGTGGTGCGCGGGAGAGGCGCTCCGAAGGCTAGTTGCCCGCCGCGGGAGCGACGGCCGTGACCACGTCGACGCGCCGGCCCGGTCCGAACAGGACTTTTCCTTCGGCGAGCGCGAACAACGTGTTGTCCTTTCCGATGCCGACGTTGCGACCCGGACGGAACTTGGTGCCAACCTGGCGAACGATGATTGCACCGGCCTTCACGGCGTTGCCGCCGTAGGCCTTGATGCCGCGATACTGTGGGTTGCTGTCGCGACCGTTGCGAACCGACCCTTGGCCCTTCTTGTGCGCCATGTCCTCAATCCTTTCGCTGCGATGTCCTAAGCGCCGTTCGCCTCACGGTCTCGACTGATGATCGACGATGCGCTCGCGTGACGATGGATGGCGTCGGATTGCGCGGCAAACATCAGCCGGCCCGACGCGATGCCTCAACTTCTCAACCGACGATTTCTTTGATCGCGACCTCGGTGTACTTCTGGCGATGCCCCGTCTTCTTCCGGCTCGCCTTGCGCTTGCGGAAGTGGAAGATCGTGACCTTGTCCGCCTTCGCCAGTCCGAGGACTTCGGCCGTGACCTTGGCGCCCTTCACTGCGGGCGTACCCACGGTCGTCCCGGAATCCTTGCGCAGGAGGAGGACGTCGGCGAACTCGATGGCCTCACCCGGCTTCGCCTCGGCCCGCAACTCGACTTTGATGCGGTCGCCAGGCGCCACTCGATACTGATGACCCCCATCGCGGATGATCGCGTACATGCTCGTTTTCCTCGTCCTCGCTGGCCTCGTCGGATTCGGCGCGCCGCTTCGGATTCGTCCAAACGCGCGCGGGGCGGCCGGAAAAGCCCGATAGTGAACCACGAAGTGGGGGGTGTGTAAAGCCCTGCGACCAAACCCGGGCGTTACGAAGAGGCGGGACGGCGGGCGTCGCCACGCACGGTTTGGAGTTGATAGGAGTCCGCGCGGAAGTCTCGATTGACGCAGATCGTGATCTTCCGGCGCGTCTCGTCCTCGAGCGCGCGAAGATCCCGCCGCTTGACGTTCAGGAGATGAGTCGCGATCTCCGCGCTCGTCGTGACGATCACCTCGACGACGTCGTCGCTTGCCAGCGCGTCTCGAATCTCGCGGAGGACGTGAACCGACATCGAGTCGGGAATGCGCACGAGCCCGGACCCCGCACAGTGCGAGCAAGGTGCGAAGTTCGCGTGTCCGAATCCGGGACGAACACGCTGGCGCGTCACTTCGACGATTCCGAACTCCGACATGGGTGCGATGCGCACGCGCGCCCGATCCTCGCGCATGGCCGCCCGAAGCGCCTTTTCGATCGCGCGACGGTGCCGGTCCTCTTGCATGTCGATGAAGTCGATGACGAGCACTCCTCCAAGGTCGCGAAGGCGCACTTGCCGCACGATCTCCGGCACGGCCTCGAGGTTCGTCTTGAACGCGGTCTCCTCGGGATCCTCCTCGTCGCGGAACTTGCCCGAGTTCACGTCGATCGCCACGAGCGCTTCGGTGGGCTCGATCAAGATCGAGCCACCCTGACGCAGCTCGACGCGTTTGGAAAACGTCTTCGCGATCTCGGGTTCGATTCCGTGTTCGTGGAAAAGCGGGCGCCGCCCGCGGTGCAGTCGCAAGCGTCCTTGCAGCTTCGACCCGGGCAAGAGCAACCCGAGCATCTCGTGACAGGCGCGAAATGCGGCGTCCGTATCGACGATGATCTCGGCGGTGTCCGGCGTGAGCACGTCTCGGATGACGCGCGTCACGAGATCCGACTCGCGGTAAAGGCACGACGGTGCTCGCGACGACGCGATTCGACCTTGGATCTCGCTCCACAGGTGCAGGAGATAGCGAAGGTCCTTTTGCAGCTCCGCCTTGCTCTTGTCGAGGCCGGCCGTACGCACGATGTAGCCCATGCCCGCAGGCGGATGCAGGTCCTCGAGGAGCCGTCGCAACCGAAGGCGTTCTTCGCCCGCTGCGATGCGGCGCGACACTCCGAGCCGGCCGATGTGCGGCATGAGCACGAGATATCGGCCGGGCAAACCGACGTTCGTCGTCAGCGTCGGACCCTTCGTGCCGATTCCGTCTTTGTTGACCTGAACGATGATCTCCTGACCGCGCGTCACGAGATCGGCGATCGAGCGACGCTTGCCGCCGTTCGCGCGTCGTCCGCGATCGGCCTTGGAGTCGGCGGAGTCTCCGTTCGTCGGGGACGATCCGCCGTTCTCGAGCGAAGTCCCCGGGACGATGTCGGACTCGTGGAGAAAGCCGTTGCGCTCGCCTCCGAAGTCGACGAACGCGGCGCCGATCGAGGGCTCGACGTTCACGACGCGCGCCTTGTACACGTTTCCGAGGCACGTCGACCGTGCGACGTGGTCGAAGTAGAACTCTCGAAGCACTCCTCGCTCGACGACGGCAGCGCGGATCTCCTCCGCTTCCGAGCAATTGAGGAGAAGGCGCCGATCCGACGGCGCCGTTTCGCTTCCGACGTCCGCCGGCGTTTGCTCGACCTCTCGCGTGGAATCGACGTCGCGATCCATCGTCATGTGCGCTCCTCGCGGGTCGCGTATTCGGTCGTGAGCCGAACGACGCGAATCGGCAGTCGGCTTTCCGGCGACGTCAAGCCCATCGCTGCGAGTACTTCCTCCGGCCGGACCGTCTTTCCATCGGTCGAAACGATGCGAAAAACGAGCGCGTCGCCGTCTCGCACGATTTCACGCACGAACGGAACGACGTCGATCTTCTTCGTTTCGCCTTTTCGATGCCGCTCGACGAACGCGGCTCCGCCGCCCAGGAACGCCGCGATCTGCTCGTCCGTCGGGACGTGCGATTCGGGCAGCTCGACGCGGTAGGTGAACTCGAGGTCGCTCGCCGCCGGACGCGCGTAGATGATCTTCGCCGCGACGATTTCGACGCCGGGCGGCAAGTTCGGCTGAAGGCGCTCCCGGAGCTCGTCCGCACTGAGCGCGGTCTCCAACTCGACGAAGATCACCTCGCATTCGGATTCGGTTCCCACGGGCAGCGGCGCCAGGAGGCTCAGCTTCGGCTGTGGATTGAATCCGGCGGTGAATGCGATGGGAACGTCCGCGCGTCGGAGCGCGCGCTTCCACTGCTCCATGAGGTCGAGATGCGAAAGGAACCGAACGTCTCCGAACTTCCGAAAGCGGAGCTGATAATGGGTCACTCGCCGAATCCTCCGGTGGGTCGGAAGGCGAAGAAATGAGCAGAAAAGACGGGGGCCACGTTAACAAAGGAATCTGACACCGAACAACAGGATTCAAGTCTCGGCCGGCGGTGATGCTCGCCGGCAAGCTCGAAGGTCGGGTGTCCGAGATCGTGCGAGAGAATGCTGTCCCCTCCTACGACCGACGGCTCGCGTCACCCCAGACGGAAGTCCGATCGGCGGTTGCCTGGATGTTCAGGCGAAGGCGTCGGCCGGGGCCCGCGAGTGCGGGCCCCGGCGCGCGGACGTGCGGGTTACTCGCGCTCCATGTCGATGTCGTCGATCAGCTGGTGCGCATAGCTGAACGGCTTGCTGCGGTGCTGCTGGAAGATCTCCGGGAACTCTTCCTCGAGCGCCTTCAAGCGCTCGCGCATGTCCTCCTTGAGGAGATCACGCGTGTCGTACGAGTTCTTCACGATCGTCGGGGTGATGAACACGATGAGGTTTTCCTTCAAGCGACTCGTCGTGCGGCTCTTGAACAGCCAGCCAAGGAACGGGATGTCGCCCAGGAACGGAAACTTGTTCTCGATTTCGGCCTCGCGTTCGAAGAGAAGTCCACCGATCACGGCCGTCTGACCGCTCTCGAGGATCATCTTCGTCACGAGCGTGCGGGACGAGACGCGCGGCAGAGGCAGCGAGATCTGATTCGCACCCTCGCCGAGCTTGAAGACGTCGAAGCCCGGCATCTCCGTCGACTTGCCGGTGAGCGACTCCTCTTTCGGGATGCACTCCATGATGATCTTGCTCGTGCCCGGCACGATGTGCGGCTGCACGAGCAGCTGGAATCCGACTTGAACCGGCGAGTTGTCCGCCTCCTCGACGCCCACTCGCAAGCCACCGGCCTGCCCTTGCTCCGCCTGGACCTGCGCGTACCGCACGGTCTCGCCGACGACGATCGTCGAAGGCTGATTGTCGATCGCGAGGAGCTTCGGCGCCTGCACGATCTTCGTCGTCACGTCACGCTTGAGCAGCCGCAACGTCGCGGTTGCCTTCGTGAAATCGAGCGTGCCGAATCGAACTTGCGAGGCGAGTGTGGCCGGGTCGAGACCCTCCGGGCCGACGCCCGTGTCCGACGCGATGATCGAGTCCTCGAAACCGCCGCGGCCCAAGTTGAACGGAAGGCGGATCGGGATCGAACTGCCGTTTGCGGAGACCTGGAACCCGTTGTCTCCGATGTCGACTCCGAAGTCGAAGAAATCGGTGTTGCTGGTCGTCACGAACTTCACGTCGACGAAGATCTGGCTCGGCTCGACGTCGATCCGCTCGATGATCTTCTCCATCATGTCGAGAACCGGCTTCGAATCCGTGACCACGATCATGTTGCGCTTGTCGATGTAGTCGAGCTTGCCTTCCGCCGAAAGCGCGCGACGCAGCGCCTTGAGCAGCGTGAAGTCCTTCTCGGGATCCTGCGACGGTGGCTTCACCTTGCCCGCCGCGTAGTCGCTCGTGATCTGCGCGACGTAGGTTTCCGGCGGCTTCACGTACTTCAGTTCGAAGACGCGCGTCTCGAGCTGCTCGACGAGAGCCTTCGGGCTGATGACTCGGAGGATCTCCTGATCATCTTCGACCAGCGTGAATCCCGCCGACTTGACGATCGACTCGAGGGCCGAGCGCCACGGAATGTCGGCGATCCGCACATTGACCGTGCCCTGGACCTCCGGCGCGACGATGATGTTCGCACCGCTGACCTTGGCGATCGCGTCGACGACTTTCCGAATGTCTGTATCCGGGAAATAGAACGTGACGCGCGGCGGCTTCTCCACGCGCAGGACGCCGTCTCCCTGGTCGGTCACGACGCATCCCGCCTTATGGCACACGAGATCGAGGGCACGTCGCCACGGGACGTTCACCAAGTGGATCGTCACCGAATCCGCAATGCCCGGGGAAACGACGATGTTGACGTTTCCGGAGCGCTCGCGGAGCGCCTGAACGACCTCGTCGAGAGGACGGTCCTGGACGTCCAAGCTCACGTCGCCTTCGCCATTGCCGGAGTTGAATTCGGCTGGCGCTCGCCGATCGCCGGACATCGTTGCCGTGGGAGCCCCCCGCTGCGCCGTCGTCGTCTTGGTCGCCGGGTGCTTCGGAGCCGGTGAACTCGTGCTCGAGCCATCGGCGTTTTCCGGCCCTGCGGCGCCTGGCAGGCCCGCCATCGCGATACCCGCCGGGGCGGCGAGCATGCATCCGCACAGCGTCATCGCTCGCAGGATCCGGTTGCCCACGCAATCGTGGCGTTCCATGAATCGTTTCCTCCCAAAAGTTCCGTCGTGGCGGGATTCCCCGAGAACGGGTTCCAGCCAGTTGCTGTTGGTTTTGCCGTCGTTGGCGAACATCAGCGCACGAGCCGAACGATCTTGATGTTCTTGTAAGTGAACTCGACCTCGCCCTCGTCGATTCGGCTCACCACGACCTCGGGATCGACGGAATCGCCCGCAGAAAGCACGCTACCGTTGATGATCACGGCTGATCCTTCGGGGCGATAGACGAGTCCTTCGATCGAGATGGGACGGCTGGCGAATTCGACGTGCGTCTTCGCCGCGTCGCGAATGCGCTGGATCTCGGCGAGCACGGGAGCGGCCTGCGGTTGCGCGGAGCCGAGGTCCGAAGTCCGCTCGAGGAGTTCGAACTGTTCGAGGACGACCTTGTAATCGCCCTTCTCGAACAAGTCGGTGAGCTTTCCGCGCACGCGCTCGAGATCCGCGATGCTGATGCCGGCCTCGTTACCCGAGAGCCCGCGGGATTGCACGATCGAATCGATGTGGTCGAGGATCTTCTTCTGGAAGACCTCGAGAAGAGGCGCGGCGGTGATCAGCCCGCCGGACTTGGCCGCGACGACTTCCTTCGAGAAGTCGAGCAGCATGCCATCGTTCACTCGGCGCATCTCGCTTCGTTTGATCAGGTCCTGCTCCGCGCTCTCGGTCGCGAGCGCCTTTTCGATCTCGTCGAAACGACCCACGAGTTTGTCGAGAATCGTTTTTTGCTTGGTGAGCGCCTGCGGATCGCTCTCGGTGCTCTGGGCCCGTGGATCGATGAACGGATCGCGGCGGACGCGGTCGAACCGCCGGGAGTACTTTTCGATTTCGATGTCCTGGCGGGCGCGGGCGATCTCGGCCTTCAGCTCGTCACGCTTCGTTTCGTAGTCGCGAATCTTGGCGCGCCCGGCCGGGCCTTCGCCGCCGTTGTAGACGAAGGTCTCGAGTTGGAGATTCACGTCGTGCTTGATGCGGCCCTTCGAATCGCGCTCCGCGTCGTCCTTTCCCGTCTTGATCTCGTAGGACGAGATGCGGACGAACCGGTCGAAGTTCTCGAAGAGTCCCATGAACGTGAGAAGGCCGTCGATCGATCCGGAAAGTTGGATCTTGTACTCGACCTTCTCGAACGCTTCCTTGCCCTTCGAGTTCGTCTGGCGGCCGTGCTTCGCGCGATCGATGTCGTCGAGCTTCGTGACGACGACTTCCGCCTGGTCGGCGAAAGCGTTGATCTTGTTCACGAAGTCGTTGATCTCGCGGTCGTCCGGAAGGATCTTGACGTACTGGTCGACGTTTTCGCGCAGCACGATGACGTCCCGCTCGAGCGCGGGAATCGACGCCTTCTTTCGCGCCGCCGCGTCGATTTGTCCTTGAAGGCCAGCGATCTCGTCACGGGTCGCGGTCACGGTCGCCGCGTCCCTCCACGCAAAGAAGCCGAACGCACCGGTGACGACGGCGCAGAGGACCACGAGGCCCGCGATCAGCTTCATCTCGCCGAATCGGCCGAACTTCAGTGTCATGGGTCGCTCTCCCCGTCTGGGTCAGCTCTTTTTCGCCGACTTGGTAGCGTTCGCATTGGCGGGAGGCGATCCCTTCGCTTCCCGCGATTCCCGTGGCTTCAGGCGCATCTTCATGTCGAATTCCCACGCCTGCTTGGGCTCGGCGTCGCCGTCGAAATCGACGACCTTTCCCGACGGATCGTCGATGTCGAAGAAGTCGTCGAAGAAGGGCGGCCGCTTGAGGTCCGCATGGAAATCCGACAAGCGTTGCAGATGCTGGCCGCCCGAATAGCCCTTGAACTCCAGCGTGCCGCCGTCACGATCGGAGCCTTGGCCACCCTCGCGGGCCGGCTTGACGTCGAGTGCCTTGAGCCAGATGAAGTGGCGCTCGCGGTCACCGCCGGCGTCGACGACGTCGAGGAACTGGTCCAGCTTCTTCGTCCAGAGGACGCGCGAGTGACCGATCGACTGGATCGTGTCGCTGCGCTTCTTGAAGTCGTCCTTCTCGCGCTGGAGCGCGTTCGCGTACGCCTCCTCGGTCTTGAGGGCCGCGAGCTCGCTCGTCGTCGTGTCACGTTCGGCGTTCACTCGCCGGAGGTTCCCGAAGTGTTCGTAGCCGAATGCTGCAAGCGACGTGAGCACGCCCACCAGGCAGCCCATGACGAGCGCTACCCGTCCGAGCGGCGTGCGATCGCTCTTCCGATATCCCTCGGGCAGGAGGTTGATGCGAATCATTTCACTTCTCCTTTCGCATCCGCATGCGGGATGCGAGGCCAACCGCCACCGCCCATTGCGGCGACGACGCGGAAAGCGATTCCGCTTCGGCGGATGCCGCCTGAATCGCGAGGTTTTCGAGCGGGTTCCAGTGGCGCGTGGGTCGGTTGAAAACACGCTGGAACGTGTCGACCAGCCGAGGCAGCAGGGAGCCGCCGCCCGAGAGATAGATCTCCTCGACGCGGCTCTCGAACTGGTTCTCGTAGTAGTCGAGCGACAAGAGGATCTCGTTGCCGAGGTCCTCGAGCGTCTGCGCCGTGGCTTCGACGAGCTCGTTCTCGCGCTCGCCGGGATGCTTCTTGAACTCTTCGGCCTCCTCGGGGCGAAGGCCGAGCTTCTTCGCGACCGCCGACGTGAACTCGTCGCCGCCGAGGTAGATCTCGCGCGTGAAGTAGGAGTCCGAGCCGCGCAGGATGTTCACGCTCGTCTTCTTCGAGCCGATGTCGACGAGTGCGGCCACCGACGACGCCGCATCGGCAGCTTCGGGATTCAATAGGCGATGGAATTCGAACGCGTTGCCGAGCGCGAACGCGTCCACATCGATGATCTCCGGTTGGAGTCCCGCGTTTTCGACCATGCGAACGGCCTCGTCGACGAGCGTTCGCTTGGCGGCGACCAGCAGCACTCGCATCTTGTCACCGCCGTCCGCGTGCGTCTCGATCGCGCCGCCGTTCGAGAGCTTCTGATGGTCCATGACCACCTCCGACACGTCGAACGGGATGTACTTGTCGGCTTCGAACTCGATCGCTTTGCCGAGTTCGTCGTCGGTCATGGGGATCATCGACAAGTAGCGGACGATCACCGACTTCCCCGAGACGGCCGTGACGGTGCGCTTCGTGTGAACGTCCATCGAACGGAGGAGGTTCGCCACGGCGCGCGCTCGATCCTCCTCGCCCGCGAGATCGGTTTGCGCGCAGGCAGTGAGCGCAAACGTGCTGCCGTGCGAGGTCAACTCGATCGCCTTCACGGAGTGATTCCCGATGTCCAGCCCGATCACGCTCTTGGTCTTTCGGAACATGCATCACCTCTGGGCTCGAGTGTCCGGCCGCATCGGCTCGCCAAAAGAACGCGATTTGTTCACGCGGTCGTCTCAAACGAGACGAAGACAGCAGGGGGCGAGCGCGAATGTACGGACCCTCTTCGGCTGGACTTCGACGTGAACTTTAGGGACGGCGGCGCGACCGTTCAGCGGTTGCTGTTGCGGCGGCTCGGGGGAGTGCCCGGATCGGGTCGGCCTTTTCGATGCGTTCCCTTCGGGGACGGAGGCGTCGGCTTCGGCGGCTTCCACGCGGCAGGCCCATGCTTTCGCGTGTGAAGCGTGTTCTGGCGGTTGTGAATCCCTTTCACGATGCTTTTCGTCCGCGTCCGCGGGCGCCGAATATTTCCGGGATCATCTCCCCCATGCGCTCTTGGAGGAATCGCACGACGTCTTCGGCCCGCGCAAAGCCCATGGCCTTGTCCGCGACCTCCTTGGCATCCTCGATCGTCACCGAGCGAATGACTCGCTTGATCTCCGTGATGACCGTTGGCGTCACGCTGAAGACCTCGAGCCCGAGCCCGAGGAGCAGCGTCGTGTAGAGAGGATTCCCGGACATCTCGCCGCACAACGCCACTTCGCGATCCGTTTCGCGACCGACGTCGATCACCCGTTTGATGGAGCGCAGCACGGCTGGGTGCGCCGGTTGGTAGAGCTGTGCGACGCGTTCGTTCACCCGGTCCACGGCGAGCGTGTATTGGATCAGGTCGTTCGTGCCGATCGAGAAGAAGTCCACTTCGGGTGCGAGCAGGTCTGCGATCGACACCGCCGAGGGGATTTCGACCATGATCCCGATGGGGACCTTCTCGTCATATGAAATCCCCTCGCCGTCCAACTCCTCCATGACCTCGCGAAGAATTGCCTTCGCGCGAAGGAGCTCGTCGAGCGACGAGATCATCGGGAACAGGATCTTCACCTGACCCATCGCGGACGCGCGAAGAATGGCGCGAAGCTGCGGCTTGAAAAGGTCGAGTCGATCGAAGCAGAAGCGGATGGAGCGGAAGCCGAGGAACGGGTTCGCTTCCTTACCGGCGCCCGTGTCGACCATGAGCTTGTCGGCGCCGAAGTCCAGCGTGCGGATCACCAGCGGACGGCCTTCCAGGAGACGAATCGCCGTCTTGTAGGCCTCGATGTGCGATCGCTCCGTCGGAAGCTCGGTTCCGTCGGCGAAGAGAAATTCGGTTCGGAAGAGCCCGACGCCGGCACCGTTGTACCGGCGCACGAGCTCGATCTCGCGCGGAAACTCGATGTTCGCGAAGAGCTGCACCTCATGGCCATCGCGCGTGACGGCTGGCAGCCGAATGAGCGTGTCGAGGTCGTCCGCGATTTCGGCGAAGGCCTCTCGTTTCTCCTGGTATCGGCGAAGCGTCACTTCGTCGGGGCTGATGATGACGATGCCTTCGGTGCCGTCGATGATCACCGTGTCGCCGCCGGAAAGATCGTCGACGATCGTGCGGAGCCCGACCACGGCCGGAATGCCGAGGCTTCTGGCCATGATCACCGTGTGCGAGGTCTCACCGCCCTGCTCGGTCGCGAAGCCGAGCACCTTGTCGGTGTGCATCGTCGCCGTCTGGCTCGGCGTCAGGTCCGGCGCGACGACGATCACGGGCTTCGTCAGCGTGCGGATGTCCTCTCGACGCTCGCCGAGGAGTTGGCGGTAGAGGCGCTTCTCGATGTCCTGGATGTCCGCATAGCGCTGCGCGAAGTACTCGTCGCGCATTCCCTTGAAGAGCTTGTTGTATCGCCGAAAGAAGCGCGAGACAGCATGCTCCGGCGTGAGCCCCTTCTTGCGGATCATCTCGCACACCTCGGTCCGCAGCGTGGGGTCGCGCAGGAGCATGAGGTGGACTTCGACGATTCGCGTCACGGTGGCGGGCGCGCCGCGACCCGCGGCCTCCTCCTCGATGGAGCGAAGCTCGGCCTCGCAACTCTCGAGTGCGCGCTCGAAGCGTCCGACCTCGTCGTCCTCTTTACCGAGCGAGATGAACTTGTGGGGAAACCGATACTCCTCGCTTCCGAGAACGAGGGCCTCGCCGATGCCTACTCCCGGCGAACCCGGAATTCCCCGCTTGATCTCCATCGGCTCCTGTCCCTCCCCCCGCAAGAGGAGGTGATCCGTCGGCTATTCTTCCTCGCCGAACCGATTGCGAATCAATGCCTCGAGCGTCTCGAGCGCGCGCTCCGCATCCTGCCCGTTCGCGCGAAGGACGAGCTCGGTACCGTGCTCGGCCGCAAGCAACAGAATTTCGATGATGCTCTTCCCGTTGATCGCCTGCCCGTCCTTCGAAATCTGGATGTCCGCCTGGAACTGGTTCGCGAGCTTCACGAACTCGGCGGCCGGCCTCGCGTGCAGGCCGTGTCGGTTCACCAGCCGAACCTTACGTTCGATGTTCATGCGTCTCGAATCAGCGATCGTCGATCGATAGTCGGTGATCGGTGCCGTCCGCCCCTAACCCGGGGATTGGTCGTCCATCTCTTTCAAGAGCGCGAGGATTTCCTTCGGGTCCTTCGCCGCTCGACAGAATCGACAGAAATCTTTGTTTCGAGCAAGGCCGGAGACCCACTTGAGCGCTTGAAGATGAAGATCGCTGTCGTCCTCGGGTGAAACGATGACGAACAGGATGTGGACCGGTTCGCCGTCGATCGAATTGAAGTCGACGCCGGCTGCGGAGCGCCCGAGCGCGAGCACGAGATCGTCGACGCGCGGCACTTTGGCATGCGGGATTGCCACGCCGTTGCCGATTCCCGTCGAACCGATGTCCTCGCGCTTCATCAAGGCAGTCACGACATCCTTGGCGGACGTGGCCTTGATCAGCTTTTCTCGCTTGAGGCCGTTGACGATTTCTTCGATCGCGGCGTCCTTCGCCACTGCCTGCAACTCTTCGAAGATGTTCTTTCTCGAGAAGTGCTTCGCGAATTTCATGCTCACTGTGGTGCCGCCTCCAGTGAAGTTGCGATCCATTCCCGCACTCACTTCCCCTTCTTCCGACTTCGGTCGCGTCGCGCGTTCGAAGGCTTCGGCGCAGACGGGCGCTTGCGGGGTGCGCGGCGCACCCTCGGAGGCGCTGGAGCCACCGGAAGCGGCACGACGTTCGTGTCGTCGGCCGGTGGTGCGAAGTCGACTTCGATGTCCAAGTCACCATCCAACGGCGCCGGCTCCTCGACTTCTTTCGGGCCGGACATCGGCGTGTGGCCTTTGTGATCGCGCAATTTCTCCTTGAGCTTCGTGAGCTGCCGCTCGCATTTGTCGACGACGAAATCGAGCGCAGCGTACATGCTCGAGTCTTGCGCATGCGCAATGATTTGGGATCCCTTCAGCAGAGAGACCATCATCTCGACCTGCTGCCTCTCACCTTGAACGTCCATCACGATCTGGATTCGACGAATCCGGTCGTAATGCCGGCTCAGTCGCTCCGTCTTCTCGCGCGCGTAGTCCTTCATCGCGCTCGTGACCAGCAAGTGTCGGCCGCTGATGTCGATCTTCAACGCGCGAACTCCTTTCCAGCGCGGCGCCCTGCCGCGCGATCTCGTTCACATCCCATAGCGTAGTCTCAGACCATTCCGTTCGTTCAGTTCGTGGATCTTCTTGATCTCCGCGATCGTGCGCTCCACGTCGTACTCCACGCGATGATAGACGATCTCGGTGCCGTCGAACGTGACGTAACACGCACGATTGTCTCCGTCGCGCGGCTGCCCTACCGAACCGACGTTGGCGATCACCTTGTCTCCCGGCTTGACCTTGTAGGCCGAGCCAAACTCCCGCGGAGAGAGGAACGTGTAGTCCGCCGTGATGATTCCGGGCATGTGCGTGTGACCATTGAAGCACGGACCGGCGATCATCTCGAAGTTTGCGCGGATCTTTTCCGGAGGCTCGCCGAAAAAGTCCTCGACGTCGCTCTTGAGCAAGTACTCGGTGGTCGGATCACGGGGCGAGCCGTGAACGTAGAGGACGCCCTCTTCCGTGTGACTCCGCACGAAACCGGCGATGAACTGCCACCGGTCCTTTTTCGGGCGCGAACTGTGCCAGCTCGGCTTGAGCTGTGTACGGGTCCACTCGATCGCCTCGCGCGCGAGCGAGTTGAAACCAAACGCGCCCTTCAGGACGGCCTCTTCGTGATTTCCCATGATGTTCACGCGAAACGGACGCGCGCGATCGAGGCACTCGGCAGGATTGGGGCCGTAGCCGACGAGATCACCCAGGCAGACCACGTCCCGAATTCCGAGGCTGTTGGCGTGGCGCAGAACGGCGTCGAGCGCTTCGAGGTTGCCGTGGACATCGGAGACGATAGCCTTCTTTTCCACGGCTATCGGTTCGTCCCATCGCCGCGGCCCGCCACGGCCGCATCAGAGCGCCGATCGGCTCGTTTCATCGTCGCGCTCCAACGGGCAGCGAGACCGTTCAGGGCAATGAGCCCGTCGTGCTGCGGTTCGATTTCCCTTCTCGTCCCCAAGGCCGGGGTGTCCGTTACCCTCTCGATTTCGCGTGCAGCTTCGGATCTCTCGACTTCGTCCCGCGCCGACGATCCCGATGAATCTCGAAATCGTCCGAGTACTCCACGCTCGAGAGGGTGAGTCCGTTCGCTGGCGCCGTCGGACCGGCCCGCCGACGGTCCCGTGAATCGAGGATCGCCTGAAAATCTGCCGGAGAGATCTTGCCGGAACCGACCCAAACGAGGGTTCCGACGATCGTCCGCACCATCTTGTAGAGGAAGCCGTCCGCTTGGATCGTGACGAGTATATAGGGGGCCGTTCGGCGGATGTCAAGCGACTTGATCGTCCGTACGGCATCGCTCGACGACGACCCCGCGGCGACGAACGAACGTAGGTCCTTTCGGCCGATCAGCACCCTCGCCGCTCGGCGCATCGAGGCGAGGTCCAGCCGCCGCGCGACGTGCCAGGCGACGCGTCGGTCGAGGGCCCCACGGACATCGTCGTTGCGGATCCGATACTGATAGACCTTTGACGCCGCGTCGAATCGCGAATGGAAACGGGCCGGTGCCTCGTCGGCGCGCAGCACGACCACGTCATCCGGCAGATTCGCGTTGATCGCACGCCGAAAGACGTCCGGCGGCAAACCGTTGGTCGTGCGGAAATGCCCGACTTGACCCGTCGCGTGGACACCCGCATCGGTTCGACCGCTCCCGTGCACGACGACGGCCTCGCCAGTGACGGCACGGATGGCTTCCTCGACTCGCTGCTGAACCGTGGGACCGTTCAGTTGTCGCTGCCATCCCACGTACTCGGTGCCGTCGTACTCGATGACGAGACGAATCGTGCGGATCGGTTTTCGAGGCTTCCGTTCGGATCGCATGAGGAGCGCCGATTATAGCGACGCTCGACGTCGATGGGGCGTCGCCTCAGTAGACCCGACGCTGCCTCGAGGAAGGAATGCGCAACGCCTTCCGGTACTTGGTGACCGTTCGGCGAGCGATTTGGAGCCCCAGCTCCTTCTGTAGCTTGTCCGCGATCTCGTCGTCGGACAGCGGCACCGCACGATCTTCTTTCTCGATGATCTCTTTCACGCGCTGGCGCACGCTCGTGCGTGATTCTTCCGTGCCATCGGCCGTCTCGGTGCCGCCCGTGAAGAAGAACTTGATCGGAAGGATGCCGCGATGCGTTTGCATGTGCTTGTCGGCGATCGCCCGGCTCACCGTCGACACGTGCAACCCCACCTCGTCCGCGATGCGCTGCATCTTCAGCGGGCGAAGATGGTGCGTGCCGTAGTCGAGGAAGTCCGTCTGGTACTTGATGATCGCGTTGCAGACCTTGCTCAGCGTATTTTGGCGCTGCTGGATCGACTCGATGAGCCACTTCGCAGACTCGATCTTCTTCTTGATGTACTCGCGCACTTTCGCGTCGGCCTTCGCGCTCTCGAACAGCTTTCGATAACGGGGGCTGATGCGAAGCGTCGGAAAGAACGAATCCTCCAGACGCACCTCGTAACGGCCGTCGACCCACTCGATGATGACGTCCGGCTTGATGTAGTGGGTCTGCTCGGCGATGTGCTCGGAGCCGGGTCGCGGGTTCAGCCCGGCAATGGTCGACACGAGTTCCTTGACCGCTTCGAGCGGCTCGCCCGTGTCGCGGGCAATCTTCGGCAGCTTGTTCTTCCAGATGTCGTCGAGGTGGCGCTCCAAGAGCAGCTTCTTCTTCTCGAAGAGCGGGTCGTCCTTGTCGAGCTGGAGAATGAGGCACTCTTGTGCGTTGCGCCCGCCGATTCCCTTCGGCTCGAGCGACTGTACGATTCGCAGAGCTTCTTGCGCTTGTTCGAGGGTGTACTTGCCCCCGCTGTTCTCCACGAGCTCTTCGAGCGGATACTGGAGATAACCGTTCGCATCGACGTTGTAGATGATCTGCTCGGCGACCCCACGAACCTCGGGGGTCATCTCGATCTCGAGCAAATTGAACTGCTTGAAGAGAAAATCTTGCAACGTCTCGGGCCGGCTCGCGGTGTTTTGCATCGCCTCGAGCTTCCGGTCCTTCTCGTCGCCGTCCTCCGAGCCGGTGTACTGCCGGGACGGTCCGGAGTAGTCATTCCACTCGTCGAGATTCTCGAGTCGCTCGAATGTCTGCTCGATCTCGCGAGTTTCCGCCTCCGCCCGTTGATCGGCTTCGGCCTTGGACGACTCCGAGGCGTCGGTGACCTCTTCGAGGACTTCGTTCTCGCTCAACTCCTGCTTGATGAGCTCCTGCAGATCGATCGCCGCCAGCTGGAGGATTTCGATCGACTGGATGATCTGTGGAGCGAGCCGCTGCTCCAGACGCTGCTGAAGTGACGTTTCCAGTCTCATCGTGACGCTCTCGTTTTCTCTCGGTTACGAAGGCCGAGATCGCTACGCCCGTGACGCACCCGGCGCTGCGCCCGACGGCAGTCGTTGCCGTCCGCGAAGCGCGTCCCGGAGGATGGTGTGCGTTGCGAACTCGATCTGGCTCCCAGTCGGGATCCCCTTCGCGATCCGCGTGACGCGCACCCCCACGGCTTCCAGGCGCTCGGCTAGAAACACGGCTGTGCCATCCCCCTCGAGGTCGGGGTTCGTGGCCAAGATGACTTCCGCAACCCCCCCGCCGCGGACACGGTTGATCAATCCATCCACCGTGAGCTGCGACGAGTCCACACCTTCGAGCGGCGCGATCCGTCCCTGGAGAACGTGATAGAGCCCTCGGTATTCGCCGGTCCGCTCGATCGAAAAGAGATCGCGCGGCTGTTCCACGACGCAAATCACCGTTCGATCGCGGCCCGTGTCCGAACAGATCGCGCAGGGATCGGTCTCGGTGACGTTGTGGCACGTCGAGCACGCCCGGGCGTTCTTCTTCACGTCGCGAATGGCATAGGCGAGCTTCATTGCATCTTCCGGGGAGGATTGGAGTACATGGTACGCAAGACGCTCAGCACTTTTCGTTCCGATGCCGGGCATCTTTGCGAACTCCTCCTTCAGCCGGGTGAAGCTGTCGCCGTAAACGTCCGCCATCTCAGCACTCCGACGCACCGGTGTAGAGTCGAATCCGCGCGTTGTCGGAGGCCAGTATAGGCGCATCGTTTGGCCTTTTCAACCGCGACGACAGGGTCAAATACCCACCCTCGAGCACGCCTTCTGCGTGACGCAAGCGGCGGGGCTCGATGTCATACAGTATCAGCAAAAGCCGCGGCAAAACTTTACGAGGAGGTGAGAGTGTCGCCGGGCCGCCGTCCGGGGAGGGCACGAATTACGGGCGCGAGAATCGAAAAGGGCGTTCGTTTCAGAAGAGCCCCGGCATCCCCCCGAGACCACCCGTGACTTTCGCCATTTCGGACTGCATCAGCTCTCGGCTCTTCTTGACCGCCGCATTGGTCGCCGCAAGGACGAGGTCCTCGAGCATCTCGACGTCGTTCGGATCCACGACGTCTTTCCGGATCTTCACGGCCACCACGTCGCCCGAGCCGTTGACCTGGACCTTGACCATCTCTCCGCCCGCGGTCCCCTCGACGACGCGTTGCTTCAGCTCTTCCTGGACGCGTGCCATCTCCTTTTGCATCCGCTGCGCCTGCTTCACGAGGTCGCCCATCGGACCGAGTCCACCCATTCCGAAACCCTTGGCCATCGAATCAACGCTCCCGGCCGACGATGCGGCCTTCAAAGATCTCCAGCGCTCTCTTCACGGCCCCCGAGCCGTCGCGCGGCGAGGAATCGACATCGCTTCCGCGGCCGACTCGACTCGCGGATTCGCCGGACGCCTCTCCGGAGCCCGAAGGTAGCGGAACGTCGACTTCGGGTCCAATCAGAGTTCCGACCACTCGAACTCGCGTGCCCGTCACGTGACGAAGACACTCTTCGACGATCGAGCGGCTGTCCGCGTTGTCGAGATGGCGTGCGAGCGTGCCCAGCTCCTTTCGAAAGCCGAGGCGCAATTCACCGTCGACGATCTCGAGCGGATGCGATTGATGCAGGAGCATGGCAAGCGACATCTTCTTGCTGCGAACGCACTCCACGATCCCGCTCCACGATTCACGGACGCGTTCGATCGTCAGGGGCACAGGCGCCGGGGACGGAGCCGCTGCGGTCGGTTCGCCGACGACCTCCGCACGAGGCGGCACGTCCGTCACGCGATCGGGTGACGAGGTCGTCGTGGGTTCCGCGGCCGGACGGCCCGGAGCCTCGGGCGCCGTTCGAAGAGAAGCGGGCGGCGCGGTCGACGAGCGCGATCCGGGCGTCCGCGACGGAGCGGCCTTCGCTCCTTCCCGCGGGATTCCCGCGTCCGCACGCGCGAGCAACTCGGCAACCGAGACGAGGTCGGCGAGTCGGGCACACTCGACGAACGCCATCTCCAAGTGAACGCGGCCCAAGTCGGAGCGCTTCGAGCGACGCGCGGCGTCGATTACGATCTGCAACATGGCCAGAAGCGCCTCGGCCTCGAACCGAAGGGCCTGCTCCGCGAGACGGCGACGGTCCTCGCCGGTTTCGTCCTCGAGCTTGTCGGCTCCGCACGTGCGTGCGACCAAGAGCGCCCGAAGGTGATCGACGATCGCACGCGCAAATTCGTCGAGATCTCGACCCGATCGATGGACGTCGTCGAGGATCGCGATCGCTCCGGCCGCGTCCTTTTCCGCGAGGCGTTCGACGAGATCGAAGAGTCGCACGCGAGGAACGAACCCGAGCGATGCCTCCGCGCAATCGCGAGTGATGCCGCCGGACGCACCCGCTGCGATGCGGTCGAGCAGCGTCAGCGCATCCCGGAGGCTGCCGCGCGCCGCCTTCGCGACGAGGAACGCCGCGTCCGGATCGAGCGAAAGTCCTTCCTTCGTTGCGATCTCCTCGAGTCGACTTCCGATTTCCTTCTCCGGAATCCGCCGAAAGTCGAAGCGCTGGCACCGCGACAGGATCGTGTCGGGGAGTTTCTCCGGCTGCGTCGTCGCGAGGATGAACTTGACGTGCGGCGGCGGCTCCTCGAGCGTCTTCAGGAGCGCGTTGAACGCCGCCGTCGTGAGCATGTGCACTTCGTCGATGATGTAGATCTTGAAGCGTGCCCGGGCAGGTCGGTACCTCGCGCTGTCGCGGAGCTGCCGCACTTCCTCGACACCGTTGTTGCTGGCGCCGTCGATCTCGATGACGTCGACGTCCTGTCCTGCGGTGACGGCGCGGCACAGGTCGCACGTGTTGCACGGCGTAGGAGTGGGCGCGTTCGCGTTCATGCAGTTGAGGGCCTTCGCGAGGATGCGGGCCATCGACGTCTTGCCGATGCCTCGCGAGCCACAGAAAAGATACGCGTGCGCGACTCGCGCTTCTTCTACTGCTCGTTGAAGCGTCACGGCGATCGGAGTCTGGCCGACGACGTCGTCGAACGTCGCCGGACGGTACTTCCTCGCCAGGACCAGGTAGGGTCTCGGTTGACTCACGACCGCTCAAACCTCGACGAAGAAAAAGACCGGTCGTGCACTCGCCGTCGACACGGCTCTTCACCGACTTACCGACTCATCCGACTCCGGCCACGCAACCCCACGGCACACGCACGCGATTGCTTATGGCTGCTCCCGTCAAGGCCTGACCAGGTTCGCAACGGTCCGTTGCATGGGACATGGCCCTCAACGTCGGATGAGGCAAGCGTCCTGCGAAAAGGCGCGAGCCTCGGGCTGAGCGTCACCCCCGGTATAGCGGATTCCGGGTACAGGGAGCCGCTACCTCCCCGGCTAGCACGACCAGCGTTTCGTTTTCGTTCTCGTTACGGCATCCGTTCGCTCGCGTCTGGCGGAGAGGGCGGGATTCGAACCCGCGAGACAGTTTCCCGTCTACACGCTTTCCAAGCGTGCTCCTTCGGCCGCTAGTACACCTCTCCGCGTACACGATGAACGCTCGCTCCCAAAAAGAGCACTGCTCCGGAAAGAGCGCGCCTCGCGTCGTCGCCAGGCGCTCTCCCAGGAGCGGCCGGTTTGTAACACGATCGCGGAATCCAAGTCAATTTGAGCTGCCGGCGCGATCGGACGCGAGCGCGAAGGTGCGACCGGACGTCAGGCGTCGAGGGTGAACGGATCGAGAGGTTGGCGGTTTCGGGCTCAACGTCGAGCGAGCGAGCGGCTGTTGCAGGGAAGGTATGCGACGAGCCGTCGCGTCGTCAAATCGGACGCGCGAAAAACGCGGAGGCAGCTCTCGGCTGTCTCATGACGAAACAGTCGAAGTCGTTGCTCGACGTGCGACCGGCGAAACTCGTTGAAAATTGGCGGAGAGGGAGGGATTCGAACCCCCGGTAGAGTTGCCCCTACACTGGTTTTCGAAACCAGCCCGTTCGACCGCTCCGGCACCTCTCCGCCATCGGAAGCTCATGCATTTGTGACGATGTCCACGGGTTTGCTCACTCGTCTCGAGATTCACGCCCCCGCTTCGTCCGGAAGAACTCCTGCAGCAACGCCGTGCTTTCGTTTGCGAGCACGCCGCTCACGACCTCGATGCGATGGTTGAGACGCGGATCGCGTGCGAGATCGAAGAGCGTTCCACACGCTCCGGCCTTCGGATCCATCGCTCCGAATACGAGTCGCGTCACACGAGCGGCGACCAGCGCTCCGGCGCACATCGGGCATGGCTCTAGGGTCACGTACAGCGTGGTGTCGATAAGCCGCCAAGCGTCGAGAGCTGCGGCGCCCTGCGTGAGCACGATCATCTCGGCGTGCGCCGTCGGATCACGCAGCGTCTCGCGCTGATTGTGCCCGCGCCCGATCACTCGACCCGCGTGCACGAGCACGGCACCGATCGGCACCTCGTCCTCCAGTGCCGCACGCTCGGCCTCTCGGAGAGCAAGCCGCATGAACGTTTCGTCGGTCGGTTTCGCGAGAATGAGATCGTCCACCACGGTTTCCACGTTCGGAATCAATCGCCGCCCTTATCACAACTGAAGCGAGCTTCCGCTCGCTTCGACCGAGAACTGGTGCGTCCAGGAGGAATCGAACCTCCAACCTTCGGCTTCGTAGGCCGACGCTCTATCCAGTTGAGCTA